>NZ_JARJLM010000162.1 GCF_029335485.1 Cupriavidus basilensis | reverse complement strand
TACGTTTTACGGATAATTAGTCTTATGTTAAATAATAATGAAAAAGCCGAAGCGCCGATCGGCGGCACTGGGCTCTAGCGCCACTGCCTGCTTCGTGACCCGATGGCCCTTAGTCCGGATCCGCTAGCCTCTCCTTGAGACTGCGCCAACCCGGTGACCAGCGTTCACGCTCCCGGCACTTTGCGGCCTGCAAGACGTTGCCGGCGACGCGCGGCGGCCAGGGTTTCACGGGACTGGCTGCCTGCGACCAGTTTTTGCCGCAGCGTCCTGGCCTCGGCGGCCGCGATTTCAATCTGTTGCCGGTTCCTGGCATCTTCCGCAAGCAGGCGATCGCGTTCCGCGCAAACGGCCTGGAAGCTTCCCTGCAAGCCGCTGGCGCGCTCGCGCTCCTGTGCGGCTTCACGCTCGTACCGTTCGGTTTCCGCCTGCAGCCGCTCGCGTTGCAGGACCTGTTCCTGCCGGGCATTGTCGAGTTCCTTCTGCAGCGCTGCCGTCTGGGTGCGGTGCCGATCGACTTCCAGCAAGACGCGCCGTTCGGTGCCGGCCATCCGCTCTTCGACGATGCGGGCGTCCTCTCGCAGCTTTTCCAGTTCGGCCGAGAAATCCCGCTGCGCGCCGGCGAGCGCGGCCTGGGCGTCGGCCGTCTGGCTGCGGCCGGATTGCAGTTCTCGCTCCAGCAACGCGATCTGCGCGCCGGCGGCGGATAGCTGTTGCTCCAAGGCCCGCGCATTCCGGGCCTCTTCGTCGCGCCGACCGTTTGCGGCTTCGACTTCAAGCCGCGCATTGTCGCGCTCGCGCTGCGTTGCTGTGAGCACCCCTTGCATGACCACCAATGCTTGCTCCGCCTCATCCTTCAGGCGCGCAGCGTTTGTTTCCGCCGACGTCACGGCCCTGTGCCACAACTCGGCCAGGATTTCGCCAGCGTAGCCGCGGATGTCGTCAGGCAGGCCGGCATGGTCCACCAGGATGCGGCTTTTCTCCCGGAGCTGGGCCCAGAACTGCCTGACGGCTTCCGACACCGTCGTCATGCTGCCCTTGCGTACCAGCTGGTAGAGCCTGGTCGCGGTGGGTGTGACGCCAAACCGGAAGAACATCACATGGCATGCCTGCACGTAAAGGTCCTGTGTATTTGCGATCCGGAGCCTGAGCGTGTCGATTTCGGCTTGAAGTTGCTGTTCTGCGTCCATGTTGGTGGTGTTCTCCAGGATTCCGTACTTTTTGTAATATTACATCGTAATTAGTATGTTTCATACAAAATGGCGTTATTTATTTGACATTACTAGTCTAATGTCAAATTTCTAACTAAACTGGGCGCTTGTGCATTCCTGATCGTGCGGAGACCGTTTTGGAGCCTGTTTCGCCAGCTTTTCCCCTGGATATCCTTGCTACGCCGCTGCCGCTCGATGGCTCGGCCGGTAGCAATCGCGGCGTTGCCGGGCTGTCGCGGATTGCGGCGAACAATGACGTGGAGGCCGTGCGGGCGTGGCTGGCGCGTTTCCACGACACGCCCACCACTTTCGACAACTACCGCAAGGAGGCCGAACGGCTGTTGTTGTGGAGCACCCTGCAATTGGGAAAACCGCTGTCCTCGCTGACGCATGAGGATTTCCTGGTCTATCAGCGCTTCCTGGCCGACCCGCAGCCGCGGGAGAAATGGGTGGGCGGCGGTGGACGCAAGCATGGCCGGCGCGATCCGCGCTGGCGGCCGTTCCATGGGCCGCTGGGCGCCTCAAGCCAGCGGCAGGCGATGGTCATCCTGAATTCGATGCTGGCCTGGCTGGTGGAAGCGGGCTACCTGCGCGGCAATCCGCTGTCGCTGTCGAGACATCGGGCGCGGCGCGCCAAACCGCGCGTGACGCGCTACCTGACCGACGAGATGTGGGGCGAGACGCTCGCCTATATCGCGGAAATGGAGCAGGAAACCCCAGCACAGCGCGCCAGGCAGGCGCGTGCGCGCTGGCTGTTCACCTTGCTCTACCTGGGTGGATTGCGGATATCCGAGGTGGCCGGCAATACCATGGGCTGCTTTTACGCCCGGCGCGACAGCGCGGGGCGCGAACGCTGGTGGCTGGAGATCCTGGGCAAGGGCCGGAAAGAGCGGCTGGTGCCGGCCACCAGCCAGTTGATGACGGAGTTGCAGCGCTACCGGCTCGCCGTGGGCTTGCCTGCGCGGCCGGCCACGATCGAGGACACGCCGCTGGTGCTGCCGCTCGGCAAATCGCGCAAGCCCCTGACACGCTCGGCGCTGCACCTGACCATCAAGACCATATTCGAAGGCGCCGCGGACCGCCTGCGGGCACGCGGCGGCGAAGATGCCGAGGGCGCCGCCGAGCAGATGGAGGCCGCATCGGCGCACTGGCTGCGCCATACGGCGGGTTCGCATATGGCGAACCACGAGATCGACCTGCGCGTGGTGCGCGATAACCTGGGTCATGAATCCTTGTCGACCACCAGCTTGTACCTGCATACGGAGGACGATGCCAGGCACCAGCAGACCGAGGACAAACACCGCATCCACTGGCAAGAATAATAGGCAATCCGGGGCCGGGGCGGGAAGCCGGTGGACGGGTGTTGTGTCCGGTCCTGTCGACCTCGGTTAGGAACTCTCCTATCATGCAAAGGGTCCAACCCGCTTCGCCCGGCATGCCCGATCGCATGACTTCCGCCCAAGCAGCGCGATTCCGGGCCGATTCCTCAACGCATAACAATCAAGAAAGGCCCGCCGATGGTGACCGAAACCGGCCCGAACCTGTTCCTGCGCCCGCTGGAGCGCAGCCACCTGCATTTCGTACACAGCCTGAACAACGACGCCAAGATCATGCGTTACTGGTTCGAGGAGCCCTACGAAACCTTCACCGAGCTGTCGCAGCTATATGACCGCCACGTGCACGACCAGCGCGAGCGCCGCTTCGTCTGCGAAAACCGGGATGGCGAGGCGGTCGGCCTGGTCGAACTGATGGAGCTGAACCATATCCACCGCCGCGGCGAGTTCCAGATCATCGTGGCGCCGGCCAGCCAGGGCCGGGGCTACGCATCCACGGCCACCCGGCTTGCCACGGACTACGCCTTCATGGTGTTGAACCTGCACAAGCTGTTCCTGATCGTGGACGTGCAGAACACCAAGGCCATCCATATCTATGAGAAATGCGGCTTCCAGCGGGAGGGAGAGCTGAAGGAGGAATTCTTCAGCTACGGCAAGTATCACAACGCGCTGCGCATGTGCATGTTCCAGCGCGATTATCTCGCCGCCCGCGACGGCAGCCGCTGAGCGTCCGTAGTCAGCCTGGCAGTTCTCCGACCGCCCGCCAGGCCTGGTCGATCGCCGCTGTCAACGACGGGCTTCCCGCGCTGTCGCTATTGGCGATCACCACATTGCCCGCGGGCACGCGCGATCGGTCCAGCGCGGCCTGGGCTGCCGCCTCTTCCTCGAACAGGCTGTTGGGCATGTAGCTGTAGCCGTGCGCCCAGCGGTTGACCGTGATGCCGCGAATGACGTCCTTCGACGCAAAGCCGCCGGGCGCCAGCATGCGGTCGAGCTGGTTGCGGATGCCCTTTTCCAGCTCGCTGAATGGCGTTCCCAGCAGGAAGGCCCGCCCGGCGCGGAAGCGCTCGCGTGCCTTCATGCCGCTGTCCGGTACGGTGGGCACGTAGAGCATGTGCAGCACTACCGGATCGGCCGCGCGCGTGCCCGCCGGCTTCTCCAGCCACAGGTCGGTGTATGCCATGGCTGGCGCATGAATGCGGCTGGTCTTGAGCGCCTCGAAGGCGCGCCAGTTGTCCAGCGCCACCTTGGTGTAGACCACGGGCGCTTTTACGTCGGCGCGCAGGGCCTGCTTCTGTGCGTCCGGCAGGCCAGGCATGACGAATGGGATCATCATGTTGTAGCCGGCCAGCACCACATGCGCGGCCTCGACCCGGTGCAGGTTGCCGCTCCATCCATAGGTCACGCGCGTGATGCGCTGGTCGGGCTCGATGGCGATCGCGGTGCTGTTCAGCCGTATTCTCACCTTTGCGTCGTCCGTGTCGAGCCGGCTGTAGTCGAAGCTGGCCGCCCCGATGCCATCCGCGCTCGCAAGCCTTGCCACGCCCGGGATCATGTTTTGCACCAGCAGCCGCGCCAGGGAGGCATTGCCGTCGGGAAACCACAGCTTCGATGCGGGCGATTTGCCAAGACGCGGATCGAGGCGGGGCGGCGGCATGTTCCTGCCCGCCGGCAGGCCGATAGCCAGCGCGTCGAAAACGGACACGCCGTCGGCGTCCAGTGCGTAGGCGTCGTTGCTGCGGCTACGGAAGAAACGCTGGCCATCGAGGCCCAGGCCGGCCTTTTCACGCAGGAAGGCCGCATAGCTGGTCCGCTTCAGATAGGCCAGCCGCTCGCCCTCGCCCATGCCTGCCAGGTAATCCGTGCCGCCGTCCGCCAGGCGCGCCAGCGCGGCCCGGTCCTGCTGCGGCAGCGGCGTCTTGTCGAGAAAGGCCTTGAAGGCTGCCGCGTTTGCCGCCTGCGTGTCCGCGCCGCGGGCATTGCGCGCATCGACCAGGTCGGCGAACGGATCGCCCGCGAGCAACTGGTCCCGCCCGAAATGTGCCTCATCGAAGAACACCGAGCGCCCCATGCCCATGTCGCGGTAGGGGTCGCGCTGGCCGGCCTGATGGTTCTTGGCGTCCACGCCGAGCCCGGCCAGCAGCGTGGCCACCGCGCGGCTGTCGAGCGCGGTCGGCGGCATCTCGGCGCTGCCGCCGTAGGTCACCAGTCTCTGTCCGCGCACGGTGAACTCGTTGCGCTTGGCATGACCGCCGAAGTCGTCGTGATTGTCCAGGATCAGGATGCGCTTGCCAGGGCCGAAGCGGCGCTGGTAGAACCACGCGGCCGCCAGTCCGCTCAGCCCGCCGCCCACTACCACCAGGTCGAAGACTTCGCGCGCCATCACGGTGGGATATTTGGCACCCTCGCGCGCCAGGCTGTGCGCCAGCGTGTAAGTGCCTGCATGATTGCCGCGCAGCCCGGTCAGCGCCGGCGGGTAGCCGGCAGCGCGCTCGGCGGCCTGCAGTAGCTGGGAGGGTGCCAGGCCCGCGGCAATGGTGAGCGCGGCGCCGTTGAGAAAGTCCCTGCGCGTGATGGTCATGGCAATATCGTTCGCTTGATTTGGCGGTTTGGCGGTTCGCTGGGGCGTGGGATCAACGGGGGCCGGCGTTGCGCTGGCGGCCGATTTCCGCGCGCCGGGCGGCGACTGTCCCCTCCTCCACCGGGCTGGCGCGATTGCCCCAGCCGGTGCGGATGAAAGTCAGCACATTGGCCAGCTCCTGGTTGTCCATGGTCCAGCCATAGCCGGGCATGTGGTAGTCGGTGGCCGCGGTGCCCACGCGCGCCGTGACGGCGCCATCGAGCAGCAGGTTGGCCAGCGAGGACGGATCGGGATCGACCACGGTGGGATTGCCCGCCAGCGGCGGGAAGACGCGGGCAAAACCCTTGCCGTCGGCGCCATGGCAGGGCATGCAGAATTCGGCGTACTGGCGCGCGCCGGTGGCGTCGAAGCGGCCCTGCGCCAGCATGTCGGCCGTGCCGCTTTCATAGCTGTAAGGCGTTTCATCGCTGCGCGCGCCGGGCACCGATTTCAGGTACGTGGCAACGGCGGCGAGATCCGGCTGGCTCATGAACTGGGTGGATGACGCGATGACTTCGGACATCGGCCCGAAGGACGTGGCGTGTCCGTTGCGGCCGGTGTGCAGATACTCGGCGATGTCCTCGCGCGTCCAGCTTCCCAGCCCGGTGCGCGGATCGCCCCTCAGGTTGGTGGAAGCCCAGCCCTCCACGCTGGCGCCGGCGAGGAAATGCCGGCTGCGCTCGTCCAGTCCCTTCTCGGCCATCAGCACGCCGCGCGGCGTATGGCAGGCACCGCAATGGGCCACCGCCTGGACCAGGTAGGCGCCACGATTCCATTCGGCGCTCTGGCTGGCCTCGCTGTGTACCGGCCCGTCCTCCAGGAACAGCCAGTTCCAGACGCGCAGCAGCCAGCGCATGCCGAACGGCCAGCGCATCTCGGGTTCGGCGGCCTGCTGCCGCACGGGCTTCACTTCGGTGCGCAGATAGGCGTAGAGCGCCTGCACATCCGGTTCGGCGAGCCTGGCATAGGACGGATAAGGCATGGCCGGATAGAGCCGCTTGCCGTGCCTGGCCACGCCCTGGCGCAGCGCGCGATCGAATTCCTCGAACGTGTAGGCGCCGATGCCGGTGTCGGCATCCGGGGTGATGTTGGTGGAATAGACGGTGCCCACGCCGGTCTTCAGCGCCAGTCCGCCGGCAAAGGGCGCGCCGCCGGCGCTGGTGTGGCAAGCCGCGCAGTTGGCGACCTTGGCCAGGTAGCGGCCGCGCTCGATCTGCGCGGCGCCGGGGGGCTGGGCTGCATCGGGCGTGTCCGGCGCAGCGGATGCCAGTGCCGGCGCCAGCAGCAAGGCGGCGCCGACGGTGGCGAAAGCAGCGGTGGCGCGGCGCAAGGGCTTGCGCACAGAGGCGGAAATGGCGTTGGCGAAAGAACCGGCGAAGGCAGCAGCAGTAGCGGAAAACCGCCGTGTGGCAAGGCTCATGGGGCTGATTGTCGTTTTAGATGCCAATGCGTGCGCGGCGATGACGGCGTTCGATACGGCGAACGTGGCGCAGCCCGCGCGCGGCGGGCAAGGCTTCGTGGTGGCGGGCCGGGCAGGCCCCGTGGATGCGGGATGGATTGGCGCGTCCGCGCTTCAGGCCTGGGATACGGCCCAATGGGCTAGCGACACCAGCAGCAGTACCAGCCCCGCCGCCAGCACCACGCCCGTCAGGATCAACGGCACCGGCCGCACCGCCTGCAGGTCGCGCATATGTTCCTGGCCACGGCGCAGGCCGAAAAATCCCCACAACACCGTAACAATCAAT
This sequence comes from Cupriavidus basilensis, assembly GCF_029335485.1. Lineage (GTDB taxonomy): Bacteria > Pseudomonadota > Gammaproteobacteria > Burkholderiales > Burkholderiaceae > Cupriavidus > Cupriavidus basilensis_E. Next base: position 9,689 of record NZ_JARJLM010000162.1, on the reverse strand, counting down.
CGCAAGGGGTTCATCTCGCTCTTCCTTCCATGCTTGCCATGCGCCCGCCGGCGTCGATGTGGCCGGCCAGCGCCATGGCTTTTGCTAGTTGGGGGGAATTATCGCGTCTGCCGGCAAGCAATAACAGAATCAGATCTGTGATAATTTTACGTATCAGTTTGATGGCCTGATCATCAGGCCTTGATCCGTTATCGCCCCCGGCAAAGCCCCCTGCCCCATGAAGCGCTACGAAGAACTGGCGGAAACGCTGGCCAAGGACATCCGCAACGGCAACCTGCCGCCCGGCACCAAGATGCCGTCGATCCGCAAGACCGTCGCGCAGTATGGCGTGAGCCCCGCCACCGCCTTCCAGGCTTACTACCGCCTGGAAGAACGCGGCCTGGTGCGGGCGCGCGAGCGCTCGGGCTATTACGTGACGGGCCCGGTCGGGCGACCGCTGCCGCAACCGGCCGCGCGGCGCTCGCACGAGGTCTCGACCGATGTCGATATTTCCAAGCTGGTCTTCTCCGTGCTCGATGCCGCGCGCGACCCGCAGCTTGTCCAGCTGGGCTCGGCCTTCCCCTCGCCCGAGCTGTTCCCCTGGGAACGGCTGGGCAAGTCGCTGGCCCGCGCCGGGCGTGAACTCGATCCGTGGTATTCCGTCAACGACATGCCGGCCGGGCACCTGGCCCTGCGCCAGCAGATCGGCCTGCGCTACCTGGGCGCCGGCGCCCCGCAACCCACCGACGAAATCGTGGTTACCAACGGTGCGCTGGAAGCGCTCAACCTGTGCCTGATGGCGGTGACCCAGCCCGGGGACGTGGTGGCCATCGAGTCCCCCGGTTTTTACGCGGCGCTGCAGGCGCTCGAGCGGCTGCGCCTGCGCGCGGTCGAGATTCCAGTGGACCCGCGCGAGGGCATCGACCTGGGCGCGCTGGCGGAGGCCCTGGAGCGCCACCCGATCAAGGCCTGCTGGTTTATGACGCAGTTCCAGAACCCGCTTGGCGCCAGCATGTCCGAAGCCAGGAAGCAGGAGCTGGTGGCCTTGCTGGCCCGCCACGGCGTGCCCCTGATCGAGGACGATGTCTATGGCGAGCTGTACTTCGGCAATCGTTGCCCCCTGCCCGCCAAGGCCTTCGACCAGGAAGGGCTGGTCATGCACTGCAGTTCCTTCTCCAAGACGCTGGCGCCGGGCTTCCGGGTGGGCTGGGTGGCGCCAGGGCGGTTTGGCCTGGCGATCCAGCGCCTGCGGCTGATGACCACTCTGTCGGCTGGCGTGCCGACGCAAGTGGCGCTGTCGGAGTACCTGCAGAACGGCGGCTACGACAAGCACCTGCGGCGCCTGCGCCATTTGCTGGAAATGCAGCAAGGCCAGCTGATCGCGGCCATCGGCCGGCATTTCCCCGACAACGTGCGGGTCTCGCAGCCCGCCGGCGGCTATTTCCTGTGGGTGGAGTTCGCGCCGGATTTCGACGCCCTGGCCCTGCATCGCGCGGCGCTGGAGCATGGCATCGGGATTGCGCCGGGCCCGATTTTCTCGGCGCGGCAAGGTTACCGCAACTGCATCCGGCTGAACTACGGCCACCTGTGGAGCGATGCCGTGGAAGCCGCGGTGGCCAGGCTGGGGGCGCTGGCGAAGGCGCAATCGTAATCGTGCCAGGAGGGACGTCCCGGGGGTGGCCGACCGCGTCAGTCCTGACGGCGGGTCCAACGGGAAATCGACTCGCCAGTGCCGAGCGGCACCACCTCGGTCGGCATCGGCTCTGGCATCGCTCGCTTCGCTACATTGAGCGATGGCATGTTCTGCGCCCTGCTCTACTGTATCGAGCGGCACGAGGCCGCGCCCATTCGCATCGGATTTCCATTCTCTGCCTACAACATGGGAGTACTCACCCCGTCGACGGCAGCCGTGTTCCGCCAACGCGGCGGCATCCGACGACGAGGCGTACTCACGCCCGCTGCGGCGGTCTGGCCGATTTCCTCGGCACAGTGATCAAGCGCCTGCCGCAAGACGGTGTCCAGGCGCCTCAATGAGAGGCCATGGTACAGCCGCATTAATGAATGAGGCCAAGTCCTTCATGGGGCTGGGTGAATGGACGCACTCCCGGTTCACGTCCGGCTTTGGTGCACTGCAGTCACCGCGCAAGCGGTCAATTCACTCCACCGAACGTTCGCGATTTGGGGCGGCATGCTGTCTTGAGTCACAACTTCGCGGCAGTTTGATCAGAATACCCTTCCATATCGCTAACAAAAGCCAGCGATATGGATGCGTTTAGAAATCACGTCCAAGGTCGTTCAAATACGCGATGCGAACGCATCGATACCCGTCATCGCTGCAGACAATATCCAGAGACGCTCGGCTTGTTCTGGATCATTCGCATGGGGACGCACCCCAGCTTCTTCATCGCCCGTGGTCACCGGCGCAACGTCACAGTCCTCGCAGTAGAGGCCGCCAAGTCCGGCCAGGCGAGGCGACGTCGCCGCCCACACCTGGGTCGCCGCGCCTTGCGCGGGCGTCTTGAAGGTCGGGTCGAGCGGCATGCCGTGTTCGTCGACCCAGCCGGCCGCCATCATTTCTTCGCGTGTCAGGTGCCGCTGCAGCGGGGTGGCGATCTTGCCCGGATGCAGCGAGAACGCGCGCACACCGTCACGCTCGCCGAGTGCGTCGAGATGGACCGCGAAGAGCGCATTGGCGGTTTTCGATTGCCCATACGCGAGCCACTTGTCGTAGTCGCGCGTGAATTGCACGTCGTTCCAGCGTATTGGAGACAGCCGGTGCCCAAGCGACGACACCGCGATCACACGCGCCCCGTTACCGTGCGCAAGTACGGGCCACAGTTGGTTGACGAGCGCGTAATGGCCGAGATGGTTGATCGCGAACTGTGCTTCCCAGCCGTTACCGACGCGCGTCTCCGGGCAAGCCATCACGCCGGCGCTGTTGATGACGATATGAACGTTGCGATGCGCATCGACGAATCGCGCGGCAAACGCGCTGACGCTCGCGAGATCTCCAAGGTCAAGTACTTCAACTTCCACGCCGTCGATACCCCGTGTCGCGGCGCGCGCGGCGTCAATATTCCGCGCGCCGACCACGACGCGTGCGCCGGCCCGCGCGAGCGAGCGGGTTGTCTCCAGACCGAGGCCAGAGTGACCGCCCGTCACAATGACAGTCGCGCCGGTTACGTCGACGCCGTCGAGTACGTCGTTTGCCGTCGTAGCGGTGCCGAAGCCGGAACCAAGTGGAATCTGCTGGTGCGTCATGGGAACTCCCTGATTGCGCGACGCGATCGGCCGACGGTCGGCCGTGCTGTCGTACAGCGCTATTCTCGCGTGCTGAATCCGGACCGTGAATGCCATAGAATCCGGATTCTCATCGAGATCGTCCGGAGGACACGCATGGACCCGCTATCGGATGTGCTGTCGCTGCTGGAAACGCGCAACTCGTACTTCGGCGGCCTGAAGGCCGGCGGTGCGTGGGCGATCGACTGCCCGCCGCCCGACGGCGTCAAATTCAACGCGGTGGTCGAAGGCTCGTGCTGGCTCACTGTCGACGGCGTCGGGAAGCCGGTGCAATTGCATGCGGGCGATTGTTTTCTGCTCGCGGAACCGCGTGCGTTTTCGCTTGCCAGTGACCTGTCAGTCAAACCTGTCGCGGCGGAAGACGTTTATCGCTTCGCCGAGCGCGGCATCGCGCACTGCGGCGAGTCTCCGGACTTCTTCCTGATTGGCGGCCGCTTTTCGTTTGAGGACGACGCCAAGCTGTTGCTCGGCAGCCTGCCGCCCGTCGCGGTCGTGAGCGGCGATTCCGAGCAGGCAGCCGTGCTTCGTTGGGCGCTGCAGCGACTTGCGCACGAACTTGACGTCCAGTCGCCGGGCGCGTCGCTGATGGTTCGGCACCTGGGACACATGATGCTGGTGGAGATGCTGCGGCTCTATGCCGGTGGGCGTGAACGCGGCGCGATCGGATGGCTCGCTGCGTTCGCGGACACGCGGATCTCGGCGGCGCTTGAGGCGATTCACGCAGAGCCCGCACGGCGCTGGACCGTTGACGATCTTGCGGCCCGCTGCAACGTTTCACGCTCAACGTTCGCGTTGCATTTCAAGCGGCGGGTGGGATTCGGTCCGCTCGAGTATGTGTTGCGTTGGCGCATGCAACTCGCGACACGCGAACTGCGCCGCTCGAACGCGTCGGTCTCCGCCATTGCGCAGGCGCTTGGTTACGACTCGGACAGCGCGTTCAGCCACGCATTCAAGCGGGCCGTCGGTTGCTCGCCGCGAGATTACCGGACTGAGCCATGGCCCACCTGACGAAACGCCACTCATCAGTCATACCGCCCGAGCAAGCCATAGGTTTCATATTGAAATCATAAGCTTAGCCAGAGATGTGGTGGATTTTAACGAATCCCGGTCCCTCACGCGACAGGCCAAGCGATGCCGTATCGATGCCCAGGTGTTCCATCAGCGCCTCCCTCCCCGCCGGCGTGACATGGACGGCGCGGGACGATGTCGAGCGCCGCAGCCATCCCTTCGCGCACAACAGCGCCGTCAGCGCAACGCCGAGCGGTCCGGCGAGGTGATACTGCCGCTCGGTCCAGTCCAGGCATTGCCGGGCGATGCCGCGCCGGGCTTTACGTGACCGTGGTCGTCTCGCTCTCGGCTGCGGCGTTCTGGTGGCTCGCCTTGGCGAACCAGGCAAAGACGCCGGCATTGGCCATGGACAACGTCACAGAATAAGACTACAGGCCCTGCCCCTTCAGGCTGCCGGCCCGCCCTGGCCCTGCCTGCCCAGATACCATTCCCCCAGCTCGAATCCCGCCTGCACCAGCAGCGCCAGCACGGCGGCCGGGATGGCGCCGGCCATCAGCAGGACGTGATCATTCAGCGCCAGTCCGATGGCGATGCGTTCGCCATAGCCGCCGGCGCCGACGAAGGCGGCAATGGTGGCGGTGCCGACGCTGATGATGGCTGCCGTCTTGATGCCCGCCAGCAGCACCGGCATCGACAGCGGCAGCTCGACGTAGCGCAGCACCTGGCCGGGCCGGAAACCCAGGGCGCGCGCCGCCTCCCGCATGCCGGCCGGTACCTGCTGCAGGCCGGTCAGGGTATTGCGCACGATCGGTAGCAGCGCATAGAGAAACAGCGCCACCATCGCCGGCCATACGCCGATGCGCCCCAGCAGCGGAATCAGCATGGCGAGCAAGGCCAGCGACGGCACCGTCTGCAGCACGCTCACCGCCGCCATCAGGACCAGGCCCAGCCTCGGCCGGCGCGCGGCCACGATGGCCAGCGGCACGCCAATCAGGGCCGCCGCGCCGACCGCCCCGAACACCAGGGCCAGGTGACGCCAGGTCAGCCGCAAGGTCTCGCGGCCAAACAAGGTGCCGGCAAGCCCGGCGCGCGCGGCCGTCCGGGTCCCTGCCCGATTGCCCGCCGTGCTGGCACCGCTCTTCGCCAGGAAGGTGCGCGCCACCGTGTCGAAGGATTGCCCGTCCAGTTCGGCCGCCGCATTCATCGCGATCATGTCCCGCGCTTGCACCTTGCCGGCCAGGCTGGTCAATGCCTGCCAGGCCGCCGGGAAGCGCCGCGGCACGTCGCGCCGGTAAAGCACCACGGCGTCATAGCGCGGAAAGTAATGGCGATCGTCCGTCAGCACGCGCAGTCCGTACTTGCGGATCTTGGCATCGGTGGAATAAATGTCGATGGCGTCGACCTGCCCGCTGGCCAGTGCTTCGTAGGCAACGCCGTGGTCCAGCCCCAGCGGATGCTGGCGCAGGCCATAACGCTGCGCCAGCCCCGGCCAGCCATCGGCCCGGCCGAGGAATTCGTGCGACAGGCCCAGCCGCAATTGCGGCTGCCCGGCCAGGTCGCCCAGCGCTGCCAGGCCAAGCCGGCGCGCCTTTGCCTCGTCCACTGCCAGGGCGTAGCTGTTCTCGAATCCGAGCGGGATGCCGGCCGCCAGGCCAAGCGGCGCCAGCGCCCGATTGATCTGATCGAGGGTGGTGCCGGGCGGCAGCTTGAGGATTTCGCTGGCGACCGTGCCGGTGTAGTCCGGGTACAGGTCGATGCTGCCCGCCTTGAGCGCCTCGAACACGATGGCGGTGTTGCCGAGGCCGGGCGTGTGCTGGGCGCTGCCATGGGCGGCCGCGGTCTGGGTGAGGATTTCCCCGAGGATGTAGGACTCGGTAAAACGCTTGGAGCCGATCCGCAGGGTGTCGGCGCGCGCCGTGCCTGCCGCGGCCAGCAGCGCAAGCCCGATCAGCGCGGAAGCGAGCACCGCCATGGTCCTGGATAGCCCGGCCTGGATGCTAAGGCCGGCGCCGCGCGCGCGGCCTTGGTCGGCATTCAAATGAGGTGCTCTCCCGTGTGTCATGCCGGGCCCGCGGTGCGCCGGCGCGGTCCGGTAAATCGCACCGCAACACAGGCATCGCGACCGCCCGGCCTGTCATGGATTCCATGATACGTGCCGGGCCAGGCACCGGCGGCTCAGAGCTCCTGCTGTTTGGCGGATCCGCCCTCGTGGATCTGCACGAACTCCGATTCGATCACTTGCGGCTTGGACGCCTGCATGTCGCGCGTGTTCTTTTGCACCGCAATCGCCCCGAACAGGGCGAGCACGAACGACATGCCGTAGAAGCCTTTCTCGCTCAGCGCCAGGGTGGCGTTGAACAGGCCGACGCCGAGCAGCGCCACGGCAAGCAGCACGGACACCCAGCACAAGCCGTAGTAGATGCCCGTCACCGGGATGCCTTCCATGCGGTCGCGCACGCTTTTTTGCACGGAAACCGCCGCAAAGAGGCCGTACACCAGCACTGTGAAGTAGTAGCCCCGCTCGTTGAGCTGCATGTCGGCGTTGAACAGCCCGATGAGGAATGCCACAAAGCCGGCAAGGAGTGCCGCCCAGGATGCTGCGACGAAGGCAAAAGTGGGCTGGCTGGACGGGTGGGTCATGAATATCTCCGTGCAATAGGATGCGAGTCAGGCGCCTTTTTTCACATTGCGTGCCTTCCCCAGGTGCGCAATGCTACCCAATAAAGCCACATTTTTGCCAGAAGCGCAGCATATTTGCGAATTTTGTCACTATCTCGAATCATTTGCATGTCGGGCTCGTATCCCGGGCCGCTGCAATCCATCCTTCGGCGCCGCATTAGCACATACGAAAATAGTATTTGCAATACGAATGCTTGGTGGTCCAGAATCCAGAAAAAGCATACATCGCATCAGCGACATCGAGCCCCCATGGAAATCCGGCAACTGGAAGCCTTCGCGGCAGTCATGACCAGCGGCAGCATCACTGCCGCCGGGCGCCTGCTGGGGCGCTCCCAGCCGGCCATCACCCGCCTGATCCAGGAACTGGAGAGCGAGATCGGCTTTGCGCTGTTTGCCCGCAGCGGGCCGCGCGTCAGCCCTACCGAGCGGGGCTTCCTGCTGTATGAGGAAGTGGAACATGCGCTGGTGGGCTTGCAGCAGATCCGCGCCCGCGCCGCCGAAATCGCCCGCGAGGAGAACCGCTCGCTGCAGGTTGCCGCCACCCCGGCCCTGGCGGCGGGCCTGCTGCCCCTCGCCCTGGCCGGCAAGCAGCCGGACCATGCCACGGCCGGCACGGCAGGCTCGGGCCATGCCAGCCATATCCATATCAATAGCGCTTCCCCGGAAAAAGTCGTGCACTCGGTGCTGACCGGCGCGGCCGAGATCGGGCTGACCAGCCTGCCGCTGGAGCACCGCGGCGTGACCGTGCACTGGATCGGGCAGGCGGCCTGCGTTGCCGCGGTACGCGCCGACGATCCGCTGGCCGCGCGCGCCACCATCCCGCTCGCGGCCTGCAGCGGACGGCGCATCGTCACCATGCAGAACCCCTACCGGCTGCGCCGCCGCCTGGACGAGGCCTTTGCCCGGGCGGGCGTGGAGCCGGCCGCGCTGATCGACACCAATTCCTCGCTCAACGCGCTGACCGCGGTACGCGCCGGCCTCGGCATCGCCGTGCTGGAGCCGGTGACCGCGCGCGGCGTGCCGCTGGCGGACATTGTGGTGCGGCCCATCGACGCCGACATCCCCTTTTATTTTGGCGTGATCACCCCCCAGTCCAGGCCGGCCAGCGCCGCAGTGCTGGCACTGATCGACACGCTGGCGGCCGCGGCCCGCGCGCTGCTGCCGGATTTCACCCAGCGCGGGCCGGAGCAGCACGGCGCGCTGCTGCAAGCACTGTATGGCGACGCCACGGCTACCGAGCCGGCCGGCGCCCCCCTCGACACCGACGACACCGACCTATGAACTTGCCCGCTGACGCCACCCCGGCAGAATCCGCCAACGCCGCCCAGGGCCTCGCCAAGCTGGAAGCGCGCCTGCGCCAGGATCTCACCTGGCTGGAACTGCCCACCAGGAACTGGACCGTAGCGCGGGCGCATGACGGCGAACCGGTGCTCGACGTCGCCGTGATCGGCGGCGGCATGGCCGGCATGGCCGCGGCGGCCACACTCAAGCACCTGGGCGTGAACGTGCGCATCTTCGACCGCTCGCCCGAAGGCTTCGAGGGCCCCTGGGCCACCACGGCGCGCATGGAGACGCTGCGCTCGCCCAAGCAACTGACCGGGCCCGCGCTGGGCCTGCCTGCCCTCACCTTCCGCGCCTGGTTCGAAGCGCAATTCGGCGGCGAGGCCTGGGAGACGCTGGACAAGATCCCGCGCCTGCAGTGGATGGACTACCTGCGCTGGTACCGCCGCGTGCTGGATCTCGACATCTGCAACGAACACCAGGTCGAGCGCGTGCTGCCGCGCCCCGACGGCCTGGTGGCGCTGGCAATGCGCACGCCCTCCGGCGGGCAGACCGTGCTGGCGCGCCGCGTGGTGCTGGCCACCGGCCGCGATGGACTGGGCGGCGCCCATGTGCCGCCGTTCGCGCAAGACCTGCCGCGCGCGCGCTGGGCGCATTCGAGCGATGCCTTCGATTACGGCACCTTGCGCGGCAAGCGCGTGGGCGTGATCGGCGCCGGCGCCTCCGCCATGGATAGCGCCGCCACCGCGCTGGAAGCGGGCGCGGCCAGCGTCGACCTGCTGATCCGCCGTGCTGACATCCCGCGTATCAACAAGGGCAAGGGCGCCGGCAACCCGGGCCTCACGCATGGCCATGCCGGCCTGCCCGACGAATGGAAGTGGCGCATCCGCCATTACATCAACGCGCAGCAGGTGCCGCCACCGCGCGGCAGCACGCTGCGGGTTTCGCGGCACGAGAATGCCCGCTTCAACCTGGGCTGTCCCATCGAGCGCATCGAGCAATCCGGCGACGCGCTGCTGGTGCACACGCCAAAGGGCGTGTTCGAGCTGGATTTCCTGATTTTCTCGACGGGTTTCCGCATTGCCCTGGAAACGCGCGAGGAGTTCGCCGCCTTCGCCGGGCAGATCCGTTACTGGCGCGACCGCTACGCGCCGCGCGACGGCCAGCAAGACCAGGAACTGTCGGACTCGCCGGATCTTGGCCCGGCCTTCGAATTCCTGGAGAAAACGCCTGGCGCCTGCCCGGGCCTATCGCGTATCCACTGCTTCTGCTATCCGGCCGCGCTATCGCACGGCACCGTGTCGGGCGATATCCCGGCCATCAGCGATGGTGCCAGACGCCTCGGCCAGGGTATTGCGGGCCTGCTCTATCAGGAAGACGTGGAATTCCACTATGCCAATATGGAAGCCTTCGCCGAACCCGAAGTCTTTGGCGACGAGTGG
>NZ_JARJLM010000161.1 GCF_029335485.1 Cupriavidus basilensis | reverse complement strand
GCCAGCGCTGGGCCGGGCATCCGATCGCCGGCCAGCCCCCACATGAACCGGCCAAGGAGACAACCGTGCTGCAACAAGCACACCGGGCACATATTGAGCGCCTGCTCGCCTTTTCGCAGCAGCCCGGCGCGGCCGAGGGCACGATAGAGCGTTCCTGGCTGCGCTGCTTCAACGACTATGGCCTCGACCCGAGCCGGCCGGTGCCTGCCTATATCGTGGAGGCGCAGCGCCTGCGCGAACACAAGGACCAGATCGAGGACTTTCTCGGCGTGGCGCGTACCGGCATGGAGCAGCTCTACAAGCGCGTCTCCGCCCTCGACTGCGTGCTGCTGCTGACCGACGCCCATGGCGTGACCGTGGACTTCATCGGCAACGACCACTGGGACCACGAGCTCAAGCGCGCCGGGCTCTACCTCGGCGCGGACTGGAGCGAGCCGCGCGCCGGCACCTGCGCGGTCGGCACTTGCATTGTCGAGCAGGCGCCGGTGACCTGCCACCAGACCGACCACTTCGACGTGTCCCATATCACGCTCACGTGCAACAGCGCGCCGCTGTTCGATCCCACCGGCGGCTTCCTGGGCGTGCTCGACGTCTCCGCGCTGAGCGCTCCGGCCCCGCGCGAAGGACAGCACCTGGCGCTGCAGATGACCACCATGTATGCGCAGATGATCGAGGACGCCAACTTCCTGCGCTACTTCCGCGACCAATGGATCCTGCGGCTGGGCTCGACCTGGTCGCTGGTGGACGTGGACAGCGAGATCATGGTCGCCTTCGACGCCGACGGCGTCATCCGGGGCATCAACAGCGGAGGCCGGCGCAGGCTGCGGCTGGCCGACGCCGCCGAAGGACACGGCGGCAAGCCCCTGGATTTGCGCGGCCACCTGCTCACCGAAGTCTTCCGCGAAGACATGAGCGAGCTCTGGCGCATCGCCCACGCCGGCATGTCGTCGGAGCGCACCGCCGTGCGCACCCATGACCACGGCTTGTACTATGCCACCGCCATCGCGCCGCGCGGCGCGCCGGGCCGGCCCTCGGCGTCCGGGGCCCAGCCGGCGCTGCCGAGCGCGGAGGCAAGCGCCGCGCTGGACGCGCTCGGAGCGGGCGACCCGCAGATGCAGCGGCTGATCCTGCAGGCCAAGCGGCTTGCCAACAAGCCGCTCAATATCCTGGTGCATGGCGAGACCGGCACCGGCAAGGAAGTCCTGGCCAAGGCGCTGCACGCCGCCAGCGAGCGCCGCGGCAAATCCTTCGTCGCGGTCAACTGCGCCGCCATTCCCGAATCGCTGATCGAGAGCGAGTTGTTCGGCTATTCGCCGGGCACCTTCACCGGTGCGCGCAGCAAAGGCATGCGCGGCCTGATTGCGCAATCCGACGGCGGCACGCTGTTCCTCGACGAAATCGGCGACATGCCGCTGCACCTGCAAAGCCGGCTGCTGCGCGTCCTGTCCGAGCGCGAAGTGATGCCGCTGGGCGCGGAGAAACCCATCCCGGTGGACCTGCGCGTGATCGCCGCCTCGCACCGCGACCTGCGCCAGCTGATCGCCGAACAATGCTTCCGCGAAGACCTCTACTATCGCCTGTGCGGCGCCACCTTGCACCTGCCGGCCCTGCGCGAGCGGCGCGACAAGGACTACCTGATCGCGCGCATCGCCGAAGAAGAGGGCCGGCAGCTGGACATGCGGGCCGAACTGGCACCCGCCGCGCTGGCCCTGCTCCGCGCCTACACCTGGCAGGGCAATGTGCGGCAATTGCGCAATGTGCTGCGCTTCGCGCTGGCCATGAGCGACAACGGCTTCATCGACACCGACGCGCTACCTCCCGAGATCCTTGAGGGCACGCAGGAGAACTTGGCAGAAACCGCCCCGGTGGCCACGCGGCCGCTTCCCGGCAACGAACGCGAGGTGCTGCTGGCGGCATTGCGGCGGAACAAATGGCGCGTTACGCAGGTTGCGGGTGAGTTGGGGATTGCGCGGGCGACGGTTTATCGGCAGATGGAGCGATATGGGATAGTTGCGCCTAATCAGCAATGATATTTTTATTTACTCTATGGTATTTCCAGGCATCTTTTTAAGCTATTTTTTTAATCTCTAGTAGGGACCTGATTTAGGTCTGCAGGGCCTAAAGGCGGAGTGG
>NZ_JARJLM010000160.1 GCF_029335485.1 Cupriavidus basilensis | reverse complement strand
TCCAGGCTGCGGCCCAGGAACTGGATATCGCCGGCGCTGCGGCGCTGGAGATTCAGCACGGCATGGGCGAGCGTTGTCTTGCCCGAGCCGGATTCGCCGACGATGCCGATGGTCTCGCCCTCCCGCAGCGTGAAATCCACGCCCTTGACCGCCGCGAACTGGTCGCGGCCAAACCATCCGGCCAGCCCGCGGCGCTTGCGCGCGTAGTTGACGCACAGCCCGCGCGCCTGCAGCAGCACCGGCGCCAGCGGCACCAGCGGAATGACCTCGCGGCGTGGACGGCTGTCGATCAGCTTGCGGGTATAGGGATGCTGGGGTGCGGCGAAGACCGTGGCAGTGTCGCCCACCTCGACCAGCACCCCCTTCTCCATCACCCCTACGCGCTGGGCGAAGGCCCGCACCAGGTTGAGATCGTGCGTGATCAGCATGACGGCCATGCCGAACTCGGCCTGCAGGTCACGCAGCAGTTCGAGGATCTGCACGCGGATGGTGACGTCCAGCGCGGTGGTGGGCTCGTCGGCAAGCAACAGCTTGGGCCGGCAGGCCAGCGCCATGGCGATCATGGCGCGCTGGCGCTGGCCGCCCGAGAGCTGATGCGGGAAGCTGTCGAAACGATGCACCGCGTCGCTGATGCCGGTGCGCTCGAGCAGCGCGATGGCGCGCTCGCGCGCGGCACGCCGGTCCAGGCCCTCATGCAGCGCCAGCGTCTCCACGATCTGGTTGCCGATCGTGTAGAGCGGGTTCAGCGCGGTCATCGGCTCCTGGAAGATCATGGCGATATCGGCGCCGCGAATCCCCCGCATCTCGCGCTCCGACACTTTGAGCAGGTCGCGCCCCTCGAAGCGCACCGCGCCCTGGTAGCGCGCATCCTCGACCAGGCGCAGCATTGCCAGCGCGGTAACGGTCTTGCCCGAGCCGGATTCGCCAACCAGCGCGAAACGCTCGCCGGCGCGCAAGTCGAAGCTGACGTCGCGCACCGCCCGGGTGGCGTCCTCGCCATGGCCGAAGGTGACCGACAAGCGGTCGATGCACATCAGCGGGCTGCCCGCAGCGACCGCGGCATGGACTCCCTGTGCGCGATCTCTTGCGCGGACTTCCGGCAATGCGCTCATGGCGTCACCTCTGCCGCTGGCGAACCTTCGGGCGCCTTGGGCTCGACGCGGCCGCGCAGCGCAGCCAGCCCCAGGCGGGTATCGAAGGCGTCGCGCAGCGCGTCGCCCATGAACGTCAGCAGCAACAGGGTTACCACCAGCACGGCAAAGGTCGACAGCGAAATCCACCAGGCATCGAGATTGGCCTTGCCCTGCGCCAGCAGCTCGCCCAGGCTCGGCGTGGTCGGCGGCACGCCGAGGCCGAGGAAATCGAGACTGGTCAGGGCCAGGATGGCGGCGCTCATGCGGAACGGCAGGAAGGTGATGACCGGGGTCAGGCTGTTGGGCAGGATGTGCCGCCACATGATCTGCACATTGGACAAGCCCAGCGCCCGCGCAGCCTTGACGTAGTCGAGCGAGCGGTTGCGGTAGAACTCGGCGCGCACGTAGTCCGACAAACCCATCCAGCCGAACAGCGAGAGCAGGATGATCAGCAACGCCAGGCTGGGCGTGAAGATGGAGGCGAAGATGATCAGCAGGTACAACTCGGGCATCGAACTCCAGATCTCGATGGCGCGCTGAGAGACCAGATCGAAGCGCCCACCGAAGAAGCCCATCAATGCGCCCGTCAGGGTACCGATCACCACGCCGATCAGGGTCAGCGCCAGGCTGAACAGCACCGATACGCGAAAACCGTAAAGCAGGCGTGCCAGCACGTCCCGCCCGCGATCGTCGGTGCCAAGCCAGTTCTCCGCCGAAGGCGGCGCCGGATTGGGCTCCTTGGAGAAATAGTTGAGCGAGTCGTACGAGTAGCGGTTGGGCGGGAAAATGGCGAAATTACCGTTGCTGGTGATGCGATCGCGGATGAAGGGATCGAGATAGTCCGCCGGCGTGGGGAAGTCCCCGTCGAAAGTACTCTCGGCATAAGTCTTGACGATGGGAAAATACCATTCGCCCTTGAACTTGACCACCAGCGGCCTGTCGCTCGACAGCACCTCGGCGCACAGGCTGAGCACGAAGATGGCGACGAACAGGATCAGGCTCCAGTAGCCCAGGCGATTGCGGCGAAAGCGCTGCCAGGCACGCTGGCGTGGCGAAAGCGAATGCGGCAGGCCGTTGGGCAGCGTGCGCGAGCGGATTTTCATCGGTGCACCGCCTCGAAGTGGATGCGCGGATCGACCATCACGTAGCAGACGTCGGAGATCAGCCGGGTCACCAGGCCGATCAGGGTGAACAGGTAGAGCGTGCCCAGCACGACCGGATAGTCCCGCCGCAGCACCGCCTCGTAGGACAGCAGGCCAAGTCCGTCGAGCGAAAACAGGGTTTCGATCAGCAGGGAGCCGGTGAAGAATGCCCCGATGAAGGCAGCCGGGAAGCCGGTCACAAGTGGAATCAGCGCATTCCGGAAGATGTGCTTCCAAAGTACGCGCCGCTCGGCCAGCCCCTTGGCGCGGGCAGTCAGCACATACTGCTTGCGGATTTCCTCGAGAAAGGCGTTCTTGGTCAGCATGGTGACGACCGCGAAGCTGCCCACCACCGAAGCGGTGATCGGCAGCACCAGGTGCCACAGGTAGTCCATCACCTTGCCCATCAGCGAGAGCTGGTCCCAGTTATCCGACGTGAGGCCACGCAGCGGAAACCACTGCACGAAGGTGCCGCCGCCAAACAGCACCAGCAACAGCACGCCCAGCACGAAACCGGGAATGGCATAGCCCACCAGCACTACCATGCTGGTCACCACGTCGAAGCGGCTGCCCGCCCGGATCGCCTTGGAGATGCCGAGCGGTACCGATATCAGATAGGTCAGGAAAAAGGTCCATAAACCCAGGCTCACCGAGACCGGCAGTTTCGACTTCACCAGTTCCCACACGCTGCGGTGCTGATAGTAGCTGTCCCCCAGGTCGAAACGCGCGAAACGCTTGAGCATCAGGAAATAGCGCTCGGCCGGCGGCTTGTCGAAGCCGTAGAGCGCCTGGATCTCCTTGATCTTGTCCGGATCGATGCCGCGCCGGCCGCGATACTCGGCGCCGCCGCCGCTGGCTTCCCCGCCGCCGCCCCGGCCCTTGAGCTCCATCATCATTTGCTCGACGGGGCCGCCGGGCACGAACTGGATCACCACGAAGGTGAGCGTGACAACGCCGAGCAGGGTCGGGATCATCAGCAACACGCGCTTGAGCAGATAGGCGAACATCCTGTTTCCTTGTCGCGCTTATTGAGCGGCCGGCCTGGTGTCGGCGCGCCACCAGTTGCTCAGGATCCAGCCCTCGGCCGTGTAGTAGTACGGCAGGCGCTGCGGATAAACCAGTTCCTTGCGATACGCGACCCGGTGCGAGGCGCTGAACCAGTTCGGCACAATGTAGTAGCCGTGCATCAGCACGCGGTCCAGTGCGCGTCCGGCGTTGACGAGTTCTTCACGCGTATGGGCGTGCAGCACATTGTCCACCAGATGATCGATCGCCGGCGACTTCAGGCCGAACAGGTTGTCGGACCCGGGCGTATCGGCGGCTTCGCTGTTAAAGCGGTCGCGCAGCTCGTTCCCTGGGCTCTGCGAGTCCGGGAAACGGATCGACACCATATCGAAGTCGAAGTCCTCCAGCCGCTTCTGGTAGAGCGCAAAGTCGGTGGTGCGCTGGTTCACCTCGATACCCAGTTTTTCCAGGTTGCGCACATAGGTGGTGATGACGCGGCTCATGGCGCCGCCGTCGTCCAGGAACTCGAAGACAAAAGGCTCGCCCTTGGCATTGCGCAAGGCGCCGTCCTCATAGGTCCATCCAGCCTGCGCCAGCAGCCTGCGCGCATCGCGCAGATTGTCCCGCAGCGAGCGCGGCGGGTTAGTGGCGGGCTGCGTCACGATGGGCCCGAACACCTCGGGCTGCAGCTGCGCGCGCAAGGGTTCAAGCAAGGCGAGCTCACCCGGGCCGGGCCGCCCGTCGAAGGTCGCGCTGGCCGCCAGTTCGCTATTGGAGAACCAGCTGTCGAGGCGGCGATACGCCCCATAGAACAACTGGCGGTTGAGCCATTCGAAGTCCAGCGCCAGGATCAGGGCTTGCCGCACCCGCACATCCTTGAACATCGGCTTGCGCATATTCATCACGAAGCCCTGCATGCCGGCGCCATTGCGATGCGGGAAATCGGTCTTGAACAGGTCGCCGCTGGTGAAGCGCTTGCCTTCATAGCTCTTGGCCCAGCTCTTGGCCTTGTACTCCACGATGGCGTCGAACTCGCCCGCCTTGAAGGCCTCGAGCTTGGCAGTCTCGTCCTTGTACAGGCGGTAGACCACGTGATCGAAGTTGAAGGTGCCTCGCCGCACCGCCAGGTCATCGCCCCAATAGGCCGGATTGCGCTTGAAGCTGATGCCGCGCCCGGCATCGTAGCGCTCGATCAGGTAGGGCCCGCTGGCCACGGGCGCCTCGAAGGTCAGCTTCTCGAACGGCACCGTGGCCGTCCACTTCTTCGAAAAGACGGGCAGCGAACCCACGATCAGCGGCAGCTCGATGTTGCGCTGCTTGAAATCGAAGCGCACCGTGAGCGGATCCACCACGGTGACCGCCTTCACGTCGGTGCACATGCTGCGGTAGCCCGGGCTGGAGGCCTTGCTCATCAGCATATCGTACGAATACTTGACGTCGCTGGCCAGCACCGGGTCGCCATTGCTGAAGCGTGCCTTCGGCCGGAGATGGAAGGTGACCGACAATTCGTCCGGCGCCACGGTGACGTCGTCGGCAAGCAAGCCATAGGCGCTGGCGGTCTCGTCGGCGCTCGCGATCAGCAGCGACTCGAACATCAGCGCATTCACGCCCGGGGCGGAGGTACCCTTGAGCGTAAACGGATTGAATTTATCGAAGCTGGTGCGGCGATCGGGATTGGCGAGCGTCAGGGTCCCGCCACGCGGCGCATCCGGGTTGACGTAGTCGAAATGGGTGAAGTCGACGGGGTATTTGAGCCCGCCGTACTGGGCAAAACCGTGGGCCGCGTCGGCCGACAAGGGAAAACCCGCGACACACAGGGCTGCCAGTCCACAGCCCAGCGCCGCAAAGCTGCGGAAGCGCTGCCATGCCGCCTGAAGCGGTCTACGTGCGCGAATATGCATCCGGTTGGGGTCCTCCACCTGAATCGGACAGTCCGCGGCCGTCGGCGGCGCGGTCAAGTTATGAGACAATTTTACATGGGATCGGATGGCATCCAGCCATCCGGACATTCCAGTACGCGGCGCCGCAAATTTGCCGGCCGTCAGCCTGCTGCAAGGCGGCCTCCACGCGGCGCGCGCCGCAACCCGGACGCCTCCGCACGAAACGTGCCCGTCCACCCCGAACATCATTGGAGAACTTATGGGATTTCTGGCAGGTAAGCGGATCCTGATCACCGGCTTGCTGTCCAACCGCTCGATTGCCTATGGCATCGCGTCGGCTTGCAAACGCGAGGGCGCCGAGCTCGCCTTCACCTACGTCGGCGAGCGTTTCAAGGACCGCATCAACGACTTTGCCAAGGAATTCGGCAGCAGCCTGGTATTCGAGTGCGACGTTGGCAACGACGAGCAGATCGCCGCCACCTTCGCCGCGCTGGGCCAGAGCTGGGACAAGCTCGACGGCCTGGTGCACTCCATCGGCTTCGCGCCGCGCGAGGCGATCGCCGGCGACTTCCTGGAAGGCCTCTCGCGTG
The DNA here is from genome assembly GCF_029335485.1 of Cupriavidus basilensis. Classification (GTDB taxonomy): domain Bacteria; phylum Pseudomonadota; class Gammaproteobacteria; order Burkholderiales; family Burkholderiaceae; genus Cupriavidus; species Cupriavidus basilensis_E. Next base: position 6,340 of record NZ_JARJLM010000160.1, on the reverse strand, counting down.
AAGCCTTCCGCGTGGCGCACGACATTTCCGCCTACAGCTTCCCGGCGCTCGCCAAGGCCGCCCTGCCCCTGCTGTCGGACAAGGCCTCGCTGCTGACGCTGACTTATCTCGGCGCCGAGCGCGTGGTCCCGAACTACAACACCATGGGCCTGGCCAAGGCCTCGCTGGAAGCCAGCGTGCGATACCTGGCAGCCTCGGTGGGCCCGCGCGGCATCCGTGCCAACGGCATCTCGGCGGGCCCGATCAAGACCCTGGCCGCGTCCGGCATCAAGGGCTTTGGCAAGCTGCTGGGCCACATCGAAGAGGCGGCACCGCTGCGCCGCAATGTGACCATCGACGAAGTCGGCAACGTTGCCGCTTTCCTGCTGTCCGACCTGGCCAGCGGCGTGACCGGCGAGATCACCTATGTCGACGCCGGCTTCAATACCGTGGGCGCAAGCCTGCCGTCGGAAGAATAAGCGTCATCGCTGCACCGGCGCTGGCCGCCTGCCCGGGCAGCCAACGCCAAAGAGGGGCGCCCGGCCTTGGCCGGCGCCCCTTTTTTGTGCCTGCGCAATGCCGCCGGTACGGCTTACCTGGCTCCGGGGCCGTCCAGATGGCCGGTGCGCAGATACGCCAGGATCGGCGCCCAGAAAGCGTCCTGCCGCTCCGGCTCGATGGCGGCATCGTGCGGCAGCGCCGCCAGCGCCACCAGCCGCTTCGGCCCGCCTGCGGCGCGCTCCAGCCGCTCGGCATGCGCGAAGGGAATCACCTCGTCCGCGCGGCTGTGCACCAGCAGCAGCGGCAACCGCGATTTGCTCAATTGCGCTTCGTTGTCCCACGGGTCCGGCAGCAGCCGGGCAAGCCATGCCGGCACTCGCCCGGTCACCACCGCCGCCTCGCGTGCCGATGTGAAGCCGGCGGCGATAACCAGGCCGTCCGGCGCCGGACGCAGGGCGGGAAGTACGTCCAGCAACACGCCGGAGCCGAGCGAGAATCCCATCGCATAGCGGCGGGCCGCCCGCGGCGTGGCCAGGAGGAACTGCTGGTAGGCCGCCATCGCGTCTTCACGCAGCCGGCGAACACCAGGCTTGCCATCGCTGACACCGTATCCGCTGTAGTCGAACACGCAGGAGGCGATCCCGTTGCGGTACAGCAGCGCTTGCGCGCTGGCCCAGTCGGACAGGTTCTCCTCATCGCCGTGATAGATCAGCACGGCAGGCGCGTTGGCCCCCGGCGCCGGGACGCAAGAGGCGCGCAGCATGCGTTCGCCACTGGCGAAGGCGAACTGGCGCGACGGGGCGCCGAGGCGGTCGGGCGTCGCGGCATCCGCCGCTCCGGCCGGCTTGGGCTCGAAGGCATCGCGCTCGACAGCCAGGAACAAGGCATGGCGGGCAGCCGCGGCCAGCAGCAGCAGGCATGCGCCGCCGGCCAGCCAGAACCGCACTTTTCCAGCACCGTCTTTGGGGAGATTCGCCATGGAGAGGGAGCCATGAAAGGAATGCCGGGGCCAAGACCGCGGCGCAACCCCGAAATGTTAATCCGGACCGGGGGGCCATGGCTGAACGTTCGCCATTTCCGTGCAGGCGTGCGCAGCGAGCTCGCCAGCGACCACGGCCATGCGCACGCAGCCGGGCAGGGCGGGTGCCGCGAAGGAAGTGGGAGAATACGGGAGAAAAGATGGTCCGCCCTACACGATTCGAACGTGTGACCGCTCGCTTAGAAGGCGAGTGCTCTATCCAACTGAGCTAAGGGCGGATGGAGAAGACTGCCGCAGATCGCTGGCCTGGAGGCCACCGACGCGAAGCGCGACATTCTACCTCAGAGCCGCTGCCCGCTTCCACCTTCTGGCGCGCGGCTTTCGGCGCGAAGCCGTCAGGAAGCCCGCGAAACGTGCATGCGCACCGGTCTCGTCATGTCGGCAAGCCGGTCGACGGGTTGCGTGGAGACGCAGTTGCGCCCCATGTTCTTGGCATCGTAGAGCGCATCGTCCGCGCGCCGCATCAGCGCGTCCGCCCCTTCTCCCGGCAGGCGCTCGGCCATGCCGATGCTGACCGTGTACGGAATCGCATCCGGCTCGGACGGGCAGGCCGTGGTGCGCACCAGTGTATTGAGGCGCATGCCGATCGCCCTGCCCTGCTCGAGTGTGGTGTTCGGCATGGCGATGGCAAACTCCTCCCCGCCGATGCGGCCGACAATATCGCCCGCGCGCACCGACTTGCGCAGCAGCCCGCTGAAATGGCGCAACACGCTGTCTCCAGCCAGATGACCATAGAGATCGTTGATCGCCTTGAAGTGATCGAGATCGATGAAGGCCACGGTCAGCAGGCGTTTCTGCCGTTCCGCCTGCTTGCAGGCAGCTTCCAGCGCAGCCCAGTATGCGCCGCGCGATAGCACATCGGTGAGGTCGTCATAGCTGGCGCGGTGCTCAAGACGACGGCGCACGCTGTCGTGAGCCATCAGCGCAAAGCTGACTGACAGGCTGACAATACCGAAGGCGTGCAGGATGGTAAAAGCCTCCTGCGGGACCTGCGTGGCCAGGTGGATGGGCGCCACGGTCAGGCCGGCAGCCTGCCAGGCCCCCGTGGCGGCGCAGGCCAGCGCGATCAGCCCGAGCGACAATGCCGCCAGCCGGCCGGTGCCGCGCGTGGCCGGCACTTGCGGCGCAACGATACGCAGCAGGGCAAGCGGCAGGTAGATCCTTGCCAGCGCGAAAACCAGCACCTGGCTCCCCGCCGGCGCTCCCGCCCAGTCCAGGTAAGCCGTACCGCCCAGCACCACCGCGTTCAGCAGGCAGAGCATGCCCGCGCCGCCGCGCCTGCCGAAGAAGCGGCGGGTTCCATACACCATCAGGGACAGGGCCGCCGTCATGAGCAAGCCAGCCAGATTGAGCGAAAGCCCGTCCGGCAGGCTCTCCCGCGCCGCGAGCGAGCCGGCGGCGGCGGCCACCAGCACCTCGCCGGCCGCCCAGGAACGCAAGCCGGCCCGGCCCATGCCCGGCGTGCGCTGCAAGATGGCGAACACCACCGCCATCTGCAGTCCGAAAAGACCTGCGACCAGCACACTAAGCTGCGACTGAAACATGATTTTCCCCGTCCAACCTGGCAGGCAGCGGTCCAGCAAGCCGCCTTGCACCCCGGACTCCGCACGGAACCGGGGTTTCGCCATTTTTTTCTTTTGAACATCCATCCGTCTTCCCGTGCCCGACGGACCAGGGCTGGGCCTCGCAATCGTGGCAAGAGCGCTCTTGTATTCCTGCCTGGCGCCGCAACCCACAGGCCATACGCTTCCCCATCGCGCCTGACCGGGCGCCGGGGGTGGCCATTGAAGATTGCGGATTATGTCAGCGCCCGCAATCAAGTCAAGCGAACCTTGACGATCCGTTTCCCCTCTTTCCCGCATTGCCCGGCGGCCGCCTTGCCGGGTGCCAAAGTAAAATTTGACCCTGGGGCCTCGGCCGGGCTACAATCCGCAGCTTCGGGGCGTAGCGCAGCCTGGTAGCGCATCTGATTTGGGATCAGAGGGTCGCATGTTCGAATCATGTCGCCCCGACCAGTATTAAGCAATGCGATCAAAGGCTTAGACCGTCAGGTCTAAGCCTTTTTTTGTTGCCGGTCGATTTGTTGCCTATCGTTATCCCGCCATCCTGCGGCTCCCCATGGTTTCCGCGCTTTTTGGCAGGTCATCCGCCCCTTCCATCGCGCTGCGGCAACCCCATGCCAATACCCGGGATTACGTCCTGCTGGCAGCACGTCCCGTTGACTCTACCATGGTATAATCGCGCGTTAGCCCGGGGTGTATGCAGCATGCCCTGTAACCGGGCGCCCTTGCCGAAGCGCCGCGAATAAATCACGTCGCGGCAATATCGGCAAGCCACCGGGAACATCTGCCCGCTCCATTGCCCCGCGCCTATCACGGTAGCACGGCCGCATTAGCTTGGGCCGCAACCGGCAAGGCAATCGGCCGGGCACTGACGCGCCCCCTGGCGATTCCCTAACGTGGACCACTTTGCATGCGCTAATTGCCATGCCGGTCCGGGTCAGCTTGCCTCCCGCAACTCCATGGCGCAACCAAGCAAGCCGGCGCTTGTCACTGCTGGCACCCGGACCTCGCGAGCACGCAGGCAGCATGCCGGTGCCCGCATCACCGGATTCACCTAAATTCATGCAGCCCATGGCTGCCGTAAAGGAAGAAGATTGGCTAAGGAAGAACTGATTGAGTTTGGCGGCGTTGTCTCGGAAGCCCTGCCTGACAACCGTTATCGCGTGACGCTGGAAAACGGCGTGGAAATCTGGGCCTATGCTTCGGGCAAGATGCAGAAGCACCGCATCCGCATTTTGGCCGGCGACCGCGTGACGCTGGAAATGTCGCCCTATGATCTGACCAAGGGCCGCATCAACTTCCGCCACAAAGCCTGATCTTCCTGCACGCTCGCCTTGACCGGCGAGCGTCGCGCCAGCCGCACTCCCAGGGCACCGCATAGCGGCGGTCCAGCCCCTGGAAACATCTTGCCGGCGTTCACCGGAAGCACCGGCGAGAAGGCGCGGGCGGATGTTTCGGCGATGCCACGCCGGAAACCCCGGACGCGCGCTTCATCCAGCGGCCGCACGAGGGCTGCGCGGATTGCCCCCCGCGCCCGCCGTATTGCCTGCGTACGCCCCTCCCCGTCCACACCGGCAATGGCCCGCACGATTGGCTCGTCACATGCGCGTCATTCAAGCCAGCCATGCTCCCGCACCGTTCGCCGGGTGTTTGCCCTTGTTGCAAGCACACGAGGGCATCGCCATACTCAATCCGTCCCAACCCCTACCGCACCAGCCCCCCCGTAGCCATGAACCTGATACTGTGGCGCCACGCCGAAGCCGAGGAACTGCCCGGCGCCCTCGGCCTCAGCCGCAATGCCGATCTGCAACGCCCGCTGACGAGACGCGGCCACAAGCAGGCAGATGTCTCCGCCGCGTGGTTGCGTGCCCATCTCCCGGCCGGCGCGCGCCTCGTCTGCAGTCCCGCGTTGCGTACGCGCGAAACTGCCGCGGCCTTGCGGGAGAATGCCGAGATATTGCCCGACCTCGCCCCAGGCGCCGACGTCAGCTCGGTGCTTGCCGCCATCGACTGGCCGCAGGGCACGGAGTACACCGTGCTGGTCGGGCATCAGCCGTGGCTTGGGCGCCTTGCCAGCCTGCTGCTGGCAGGCTCGGAAATGAACTGGAGCGTGCGCAAGAGCGGCATCTGGTGGCTCTCGGGGCGTACGCGCGAAAGCGAGTCGCAGGTGGTGCTGCGCGCCGTCATCAACCCCGAATTTCTCTAGTGTTCCGAGCCGGGGTCTGATCCGGCTCGACCGGGCCCCGCACCATCGAATGCGCAGCAAGCGCCACTGGCCGCGCCATGCGGCCCGTGCTTGCTGGCCGCCGTCATCGAACCGTCACGGCGGCTTCACGGCACTGTCACCTGCTCTATCTACATTCGACCGCAACAGTTTCGTCACCGAAAGGACATACTGATGCGAGAGCTACCGACGCCCACCCAGCCATTGTTCGATTCCTTGCCCAATGGCTCCGGCCATTCGGCGCGGAGGCGTCTTCATCGCCAGCCACCTGCACAGGCACATGCACAAGCGAATGAACAGCCTGCTTTCAGCGTGGCGTGGGCGCGCCACCAGGATGAAATAGTCGAGGCGCAGCGCCTGCGCTACAAGGTCTTTGCCGAAGAAATGGGCGCGCGGCTGAACTCGTCGACGCCCGGACTCGACGTCGACATGTTCGATGCCTATTGCGACCACCTCATCGTGCGCGAGATGGCCACGCTCAAAGTGGTCGGGACCTACCGCGTGATGGCGCCGCACCAGGCCAAGCGTATCGGCTGCCTCTACGCCGAATCGGAATTCGACCTGGTCCGCCTGGCCCACCTCAAACCCAAGATGGTCGAACTGGGCCGCTCCTGCGTGCACCGCGACTACCGCTCGGGCAGCGTGATCATGGCGCTGTGGGGCGGCCTGGGCGAGTACCTGCAGCGCTGGGGCATCGAGTCGATGCTGGGCTGCGCGAGCGTGCCGATGAGCGATGGCGGCCACTACGCGGCCAGCCTTTACCGGGTCTTCGCCGAACGCGCCCTGGCACCGATCGAATACCATGCGTTCCCTCGCCTGGCCTTGCCGATCGACGAACTCAACCAGACGCTGGATGTCGAGCCGCCCGCGCTGATCAAGGGCTACCTGCGGCTGGGCGCTCGCATCTGCGGCATGCCGGCATGGGATCCTGACTTCAATGTGGCGGACTTCCTCACGCTGCTGCGGGTGAACGACATGAACCCGCGCTACGCACGTCACTTCCTGGGCCTGAGCCGCGGCGTCTGAACCAGGTGG
>NZ_JARJLM010000015.1 GCF_029335485.1 Cupriavidus basilensis | reverse complement strand
GACCGCTTCAAGGTCATTCAGGCAACGGCCGAAGGCCTCCTGGCGCAATGGCGCGCCGCAGAGCGCCTGGATTTGACGGCGCGGCAAGTCCGGCGGCTGGTCCAGCGCTGGCGAGCCGATGGCCCTATGGGCTTGCTGTCGCGCCAGCGTGGGCAGCCAGGGCATCGCCAACTGCCACGGATGCTCGAAGCGCAGGCACGCGCGCTAATCCAGCAGCATTACGCCGATTACGGCCCCACGCTGGCCTGCGAGAAGCTGCGCGAGCGACATGGCATCGCGCTGGCCAAGGAGACGGTGCGCCGGATCATGATTGACGCCGGCTTCTGGGTCCCGAGGAAACTGCGTCCGCCCAAGATGCACCAGCCGCGCAAGCGCCGCGCCTGCCTGGGTGAACTGGTGCAGATCGATGGCAGCGAGCACGCGTGGTTCGAGGAGCGGGCGCCCATGTGCACGCTGCTGGTCTATGTCGACGATGCCACCAGCCGCCTGATGCAGTTGCTGTTCGTGCCGACCGAATCGACTTTCGCCTATTTTGCCGCGACGCGGGCCTATATTGAGCGCCATGGCAAGCCGGTGGCGTTCTACAGCGACAAGGCCAGTATCTTTCGGGTCAATGCCAAAGGTGTCACGACTGGGCGGGACTATACGCAGTTCGGACGCGTGCTGTACGAGCTGAACATCGAGAGCCTGTGCGCCAACACCAGTCAGGCCAAGGGCCGTGTGGAACGCATGAATGGCACGCTGCAGGACCGGCTGGTCAAGGAGCTGCGCCAGCGCGGCATCTCGACGCTGGCCGAGGCTAATGCCTTTGCCCCGGTCTTCCTGGCGGACTTCAATGTGCGGTTCGCCAAGATGCCCAGAAGCGACTTCAATGCGCACCGTCCGGTACGGCCCGACGAGGACCTCGAGCGCATCTTTACCTGGCGCGAATGGCGCAAAGTCTCCAACCGGCTGACGCTGCAATACGACCGCAAGCTGTACCTCATCACGGACCGACCCGAGCAGCGCTCCTT
>NZ_JARJLM010000159.1 GCF_029335485.1 Cupriavidus basilensis | reverse complement strand
GCGCACCGTCCTCGCGGACGGCCGGAGCCGGGCGGCTTGCTGGGCTTACTGCTTGGCCTTGGCGCCGTCGGTGTAGGGGTCGAACTTGCCCGCCTTGGCGCCATCCGTGTACGGATCGAACTTGCCTGCCTTGGCACCGTCGGTGTATGGATCTGCCTTCTTCTTGCCGCCGGCGGCGTTCAGGTTCGATTTGGTCGATTTCTTCGCGCCATCGGTGTACGGGTCGAACTTGCCCGACTTGGCCGCGTTCTTGTTCGGGTCGACCTTGCCCGTGTGGGCGCCGCCGTAGAGGTCGCCGCCATCGGTATAGTTTTTCTGGGCATGCGCCAGTTGCGCGCCGCCGAAGGCTGTCAGGGCGGCGATGATCAGGGCGGGTACGGTCTTGTTGCGCATATTCATCCTCGTGAGTAATGGCCACGGGCAGGGAGCATGGCCGCAAAAGTGGTCGTCCGACCGGGTACTTTACCGACTAGGGATGACCCTGCGAAGTTAATCTTTCTTCCCACTGTATTGAACCGCTTAACGCGCTGGCGGCTTCTGCGCCAGATCAATAAATGGGAGGGTCCAGCGGAAAAACAAGCAAGGGAAAACGCGGGGGCGCCGGCGCGCTCCGGCAAGGCCCGGCCGGGGGCGGCCGGCCTTCGGTTTCTTATTCCAGCGTGATGTTCTGGTCGTGCGCGATCTTCTTGCGCAGTTCCAGTTCGCGCTTGATCTGCGCGGTGTATTGCTGCGGCGTGTTGCCGTCGGTGTACGCGCCGCTCTCGGCCAGGCGGCGCTTCACATTGGGATCCTGCAAGGTCTTCACGGCAGCGTCGTGTACCTTGGCGATGATCGCGGCGGGCGTGTTGGCCGGGGCCACCAGGCCATACCACGCCATGTTGTTCATATCCTTCATGCCGGCTTCGGCAAAGGTCGGCACGTCAGGCAGCCCGTCCACCCGTTTTGGCGCCGCCACGGCCAGGGCACGCAGCTTGCCGGCCTGGATGTGAGGCATCGACGAGGGCAGGTTGTCGAACTGCCCGCTGACCTGGCCGGCCAGCGTGTCGTTCAGGGCGGGCCCCGATCCCCGGTAGGGGATATGCACCATATCGGTCTTGGTCAGGAACTTGAACAGTTCTCCATCCAGATGGGAGATGCTGCCTTTGCCGGCCGACGCATAGCTGTACTTGCCGGGATTGGCTTTGACCAGGGCGACGAATTCCTGCAAGGTCCTGGCCGGGACCTTCGGGTTGACCGTCAGCACGTTCGGCACATTGACCAGGTTGGTGATGGGCGCGAAATCCTTGATCGGATCGTAGGGATTCCTGGCATTGGTCGCCGGGTTCGTCGCCATGGTGCTCACGGTGGCGATGCCCAGCGTATAGCCGTCGGGCGAAGCCTTGGCCAGGGCATCGGCGCCGATCACGCCGCCGCCGCCGCCACGGTTTTCCACCACCACCACCTGGCCGAGTTCACGGCCAATGCCGTCCGCGACCGAGCGCGCCACGATGTCCGTGGTGCCGCCCGCGGCGAACGGCACGATCAGGCGGATCGGCTTGGTCGGATAGGTCTGCGCCAGGGCGCCGTGGCACAGGCCGAGGAGGGCCAGGCAGGCTGCGCTGCCGACATTCGATACTGCTTTCAAGTGAGGCTCCCGAGGATTCTTGGTCTGATCATGCAGCCCGATCGGCGCAAGGGCGCGGCGCTCTGCGCCGGCGGTGCCCTTGTCTCCTTCCCGAAGGCGGGCCGGGACGCGCCCGCGGAGCCGGGGCTGCCGCGGGGCGCCGGAGTTCGGATTGGTTCCGTGATGCGGAACTATGTTCCGCATTGTGCTCCGGGCGCAATTCAACCGTGAAAGCGCGGGCGGTGGAATTGGTATCAACCCGCGTATCTTGCCCATTTGTCCTGATCCGACCGCCTGTGCGATGGCGAGCAAGAAGCGGTGACCACCACCAATCGATCGTGAACGGACCCCGGTGCGCCAATGAAAAAAGCCGGGAGCATTGCTGCTTCCGGCTTTTTGGGATTCGTTGGTGGGGCGTGAGTGACTCGAACACTCGACCTACGGATTAAGAGTCCGCTGCTCTACCAACTGAGCTAACGCCCCAACGAGCCGAAAATCATAGCAAACTCATCGCGGGAATGCAATACCTATCGTGATGTTGGTTTGAATCCGGGTTTGCTGCGCGGGGAAATGGGCGGGCCATCGGCACATTCCGATGCGCCAATGAAAAAGCCGGGAGCACTGCTGCTTCCGGCTTTTTGGATTCGTTGGTGGGGCGTGAGTGACTCGAACACTCGACCTACGGATTAAGAGTCCGCTGCTCTACCAACTGAGCTAACGCCCCAACGAGCCGAGGATCATAGCAAGCCAATTGTGATAATGCAACACCTTTTGTTGCGTTGGTTTGAATTTCGCAGTGAACTCGTTCGCGGCAAGTGGCCGGGATCGTTTTATCGCATTGGCTACAATGCGCTCGTCCTCCTCGGCAGCGGCGTCCGGTGCCGCGCTGAACCATTCCCCTCAATGCGGAGCCCGCCATGCACGCCAGAGTCCTGCGCTACCTCGACGAGGTGGTGACCCGCGGGTCGATCCGCCAGGCCGCGCAGCATCTGCACGTGGCACCGAGCGCGATCAACCGGCAGATCCTGGATCTGGAGACGGAACTCGGGGCGCCGATCTTCGAGCGCATCAACAAACGCCTTCGGCTGACGCCGCTGGGCGAGATGGTGCTGGCGCACGTGCGTCACACGCTGCGAGAGCACGCGCTGTTGCGCAGCCGTATCGAGGCCGTCAAGGGGGTGCGCCAGGGCGAGGTGACCGTCGTCACCACCGCGGGGCTGGCCGGTTCGCTGATGCCTGCGCTGGTGCATGAATTCCGCCAGCAATACCCGGGCATCCTGGTGCGGCTGGTCGACCTGCCGGTGGCGGAAATCGTCAGCGCCGTCGAGCGCGGCGATGCCGACCTTGGCCTCGGCTACGAGTTGCCCGACATGGCCGCCTTTTCCACTCTTGCCAGCAACGACTGGCATATAGGCGCCGTGGTTGCGCCCGGACATGCGCTGGCCGGGCAGCCATCGACGCTGCTAAGCGAGTGCCTGGCCTATCCGCTGATCCTGCCCGCGCCCTCGATGTCGATCCGCGCCATCCTGGACGAGGCTTTCGCCCGCGCCATGATCGACGTCTCGCCGGTGACCGAGACCACCTCGACTTCCCTGATGCGGCGCCTGGTGATGCTAGGCACCGGCATTGCTTTCCTGAATCCCCTCGACGTGCTGGAGGAGCGGGCGCGCGGTGCGCTGGTCTGGGTACCCCTGCGCGACGGCAGGCTGCCCTGTCAGACGCTGCGGCTCGTGGCACGCGCACGCAACCCGCTGAGCGCCGCGGCTGCGCTGATGGCCGACAGGATTGGTGCGGGGCTGGCGGCGCTGTTTGCCGGCGCGCGCTAGCGGCCGGCGGCGCGCGTCTCTGGTGGCTGGCCAGGCATTGTGCTTTTTTTGCGCACACCGTCGCCGGAATTCGATGCTTTGCCAGGCGCCGCCGCCGTCCTAGACTGTCGGGGCCGGTCCGCCCGAGGCGCCGGCGCGAAGACGCGCCCCGGCCACGGCGCCGCGTTTCCTTTCCGTTCACGTTCCTGACCCGAAGATCCCGCCATGCCCCTCATCCTCATCAATGCAGACATCCTGGTGACCATGGATGCGCAACGCCGCGAAATTGCGGGGGGTGCGCTGGTTGCGCAGGGCCAGGCGATCGAATGGGTTGGCGCCAGCGCCGAGTTGCCGCCTCGATACCGCCGGCTGATCGAGGAAGGGGGTGCCGAGGTGCTCGACATGACGGGGCAGGTGGTGATCCCCGGCCTCGTGAATACACACCATCACATGTACCAGAGCCTGACCCGCGCCGTGCCCGCGGCGCAGGACGCCGAGCTGTTCTCCTGGCTGAGTAATCTGTATATGTTGTGGTCGCACCTGACGCCGGAGATGATCGATGTATCGACCCGGACCGCGATGGCCGAGCTGATGCTGTCTGGCTGCACCACCACGAGCGACCATCTCTATCTCTATCCCAATGGCGCGCGGCTGGATGATTCCATCGCCGCGGCGGCCGATATGGGCATGCGCTTCCACGCCGCGCGCGGCTCGATGAGCGTGGGCCGCAGCAAGGGCGGCTTGCCGCCCGATTCGGTGGTGGAGGAAGAGCAGGCCATCCTCAAGGACAGTCAGAGGCTGATCGAGCAGTACCACGATGCCTCGCGCCACGCGATGCTGCGCGTGGTGGTGGCGCCGTGCTCGCCGTTCTCGGTATCGCGCGACCTGATGCGTGAGTCGGCGTTGCTGGCGCGCAGTTACGGGGTGTCGATGCACACCCATCTCGCCGAGAACGACAACGACATTGCCTATTCGCGCGAGAAGTTCGGGCTGACGCCCGCGCAGTATGCGCAGGAGCTCGGCTGGGTGGGCCCCGACGTATGGCATGCGCATTGCGTCAAGCTCGACGACGAGGGCATCGCACTGTTCGCCCGCACCGGCACCGGGGTGGCGCATTGCCCTTGCTCCAATATGCGGCTGGCGTCGGGCATTGCGCCCGTGCGCGCGATGCGCGATGCCGGCGTGCCGGTCGGGCTCGGGGTGGATGGCAGCGCCTCGAACGATGGCGCCCATATGCTCGGGGAAGCGCGCCAGGCGATGCTGTTGCAGCGGGTGGGATACGGGCCCGCTGCCATGAGTGCGCGCGAAGCGCTGGAGATCGCCACGCTGGGCGGCGCGCGGGTGCTGGGCCGCGACGATATCGGCGCGCTGGCGCCCGGCATGTCGGCCGATTTCGTATCCTTCGGCATGGGGCAGGTGGGTTACGCCGGCGCTGGCCACGATCCGGTGGCGGCGCTCGTTTTCTGCACGCCGGGCAACGTAGTCACCAGCGTGATCAATGGTCGTGTGGTGGTGCGCGACGGCGAGTTGCTCACGGTGGAGCTGCCGCGGATCCTGGTGCGGCACCGCGATCTCGCGCGCGCCTTGTTCGAGCGCGCAGGCGATATCTGAATGCGGCGCGTGCGCGACCCCACTCGAGTGGGGCTGCGCCATATCTGCTATGTATTCAGACTTGTTGCCGGGACGTTCCCTGAACGCCCCTGACCCTTCTCAGGCCCGCTTGATCGCGGGCTTTTTTTTGTGGGATTTTTGTAGGCTGCGCGTGGGGCAGTAGCGCTGGCATGCGCGTCGCGCCAATGAAAAAAGCCGGAAGCATTGCTGCTCCCGGCTTTTTCGAAATGCGCTGGTGGGGCGTGAGTGACTCGAACACTCGACCTACGGATTAAGAGTCCGCTGCTCTACCAACTGAGCTAACGCCCCAACGAAGAACGAGATTCTATCATCGTTTTTGAATTTGTCAAAGGGCCGGTGAAGTTTTTCTTGCGCGCGCCGTGCTTGCGCATGTGGCGTGCGCTTGCCTATCGTTCTTCCGGCGATGGGTGATACCCGACGGCTTGATCGTGTTCTCCGGGCAGGCGCCGAGGGCACGGGAACTCGCGCGTGGCTTCGGCGGTCTGTGGGCGAGCGAGGTGTAGGCCTTTGCGGACGAGTCGGGCCGAGCCATGTTAGGATGAATCTTCACTTGCAATGGAGGGCTTTACCGATGGATATCAAGTTCCAAGAGCAAGAGCGTTACGATATCAACAATGAAGGCTTGCTATTTCACGCCGTTGTCGACGGCCAACCGGTTACCTGTGTGGTGACCCGCGAAGCGCTGTGGGAAGGCTTCAGTGCCGACCAGGTGCTGTCGCTTGAAGAGGCATTCCGCGCGGGACGCGAAACGATCGAGCGTGCCGCGGTGGTGCTGATCGAGCAGGGCGCAGCCCAGCCCGTGGTAGTCAAGCGCGCCCATGTGGCGCCGCTCTGAAGCCAGTCTCAGTCCGGGCCGGTCATCGGTCCGATCCCGGGCGACCGCTTCATGTTATCGCGGCTTCTCGCCGCCCCGCGCCGGTTATACGCCGGCGTTTTTCTTTGTGACCTCACCCGTTTTCAATGCATTCGCCCAGGCGTGATCGTGCTTCCGCCTGATGCAGCCCGGCGCGGTGGTGCCGCCGTCAGGCTGGCTGCGCTTGATACAGCGCTCCGCCCGGACGGCCTGCGCATTCCTCGAAGATACGAGCCTGGCATCCCGCGCACACGCCGGCATCGAGATGGGCAATGATGGTGTGCAGCGCCTGCCGCTTGGTCGAGAAGATGTGTCCCTCGCCCAGCTTCGAGGCGAAGCCGGTCTGATCCCAGCATTGCAGAACCTGCGTTCGCGGGCGGTGGAAATACAGGTCGCCGCCGGTGGCACGGCGTTCCGCGAGTTCGCTTTCCCACATCTCGGCACCCGCCAGGTCGATGAAATTCATGCTCTTGGTCATGGCCAGCAGATGGATCTGGCCGGGATGGGCACGGCGCGCCTCGTGCAGGCGGTCGGTGACGTACTGGACGGCGCCGAAGTAGATCGCGCCTTCCATGCGCAGCAGCTTGAGCTGGGGGCATTCCGGCTGTGGCCTGTGCAGTTCGTCCAGCGGTGTGAAGCGCCGGCCGGGATCATCCGCATCCGGTACCAGGCTGCGCACGGCCGGCCGCGAGGTGCGGTAGAGATGGGCGACCAGCGACAGGATGGTACCGAGCAGGACCGCCATCTCCAGGCGGATGGCCAGCGTGGCGGCATAGGTGCTGACGGCGATGACGAATTCGGTGCGGCTCAGGCTGGCGATGCGCCGCAGGCGGGCCAGATCGAACAGGCCCCAGGCCACCAGCAGGAGCATGGCGGAGATGGCCGCGAGCGGAATCTGCGCCAGCAGCGGGGCGCTGGCCGTGACCAGCACGACCAGGAGCAAGGCGGAGAAGATGCTGGCCAGCGGCGTCTTCGCGCCGGCTTCGTAATTCGGCATCGAGCGGTTTAGCGAGCCGCAGGAGATATAGGCGGAGAACAGGCCACCCGCGATATTCGACAGGCCCTGGCCGATGAACTCGCGGTTCGCGTCGATGTGCTGGCCCGAGCGCAGCGCCACCGCCTTGGCGATCGAGATCGACTGGCCGAGCGCAACGATGGTGAGTGCCGCGGCGATACCCAGCAGGTCGGGGATGGCCTGCCAGGAGATTTCGGGAAGATGGAAGGGCGGAATGGCAGAGGGAATCGGGCCGACCACATTGACATGGCGCGCGCCTGCGCTCCAGCCTGGTGCATTGAGCAGCAGCGCGACGCCATAGCCGGCCAGCAGACCGATCAGCATGAACGGCAGGCGGCGGGAGATGCGTTTGGCGGCGACCGTCACCGCCAGCGTGACCGCGGCCACGGTGAATGCGCTCCAGTTGACGGTGGCAGCATTGCCGAGCAGGAAGCGCACTACGCCGAATGCGCTGGTGCCGGTGGGCACCGACAGGCCAAACAGGTCCTTGAGCGCATAGAGTCCGATCAGCGTGGCTGCGCCGCAGGTGAAGCCGAGCAGCACCGACGGCGAGATGAAATTGGCCAGCGAGCCGAGGCGCAGGGTGCCCACGGCGAGTTGCAGCAAGCCGACCATGATGGTGACGGCCAGCGCCAGGTTGATGTATTCGGGACTGCCGGCGAAGGCAACCGGGCTCAGCATGGCGAATAACGCCAGGGAGTTGGCGTTGGTCGGGCCGGACATCACATGCCAGCTTGAGCCAAACAAGGCAGCCACGATGCAGGGAATGACCGCCGCGTAGATGCCGTACTGCGGCGGCAAACCGGCCAGGGTGGCGAACGCCACGCCCTGCGGCAGCACCAGCACGGCGCCGAGCAGGCCGGCCACCAGATCCGCGCGCAAGCTGGCCGGACCGACGCGGTGGCGCCATGCCGGCAGCAGGCGCTCCAGCATGCTACCCGCGGCGGCGGGGATGTTCATGCGCACCGGTCTTGTTCGTTGAAGCTATCCAGCAGTTCGTCGAGCGCGCCGTAGACCTTGCCCAGGCGTTCGGCGCCGATCATCTGCTCCAGTTCCTCGTAGCGGCGGTCGATCAGCGGTTCCATCTCCGCGATCATGTCGCGGCATTTGTCGGTCAGCGAGATCAGCTGGCGGCGCTGGTCGGTAGTGGAGCGGGAGCGCAGGATCAGGCCCGCCTCCGCCATGCTGGAGAGCATGCGCGTCAGGCTGGGGCTCAGGATCAGGCAGGCATCGGCCAGCTGGTTGGGCTCCATTTCGCCCTGCTCGTTGAGGGTACGCACCACGCGCCATTGCTGCTCGGTCATGCCGTGCTGGCGCAGGATGGGCCGAAAGCCCGCCATCAGCGTTTCGCGTGCTTGCAGCAGCAGGTGGGGAAGGTTGCGATGGCGGAAGGTAGCCGGTTTCATGCCCGCAAGTGTAGCCGCGCGGCTGCCCGGACGCGAGCCGGTGGCTACCCGGATAGCCTGAACGTGGTCTTCGGCTTAGCGCTTCGGCCCGCCATTCCAGGCCATCCGCACCCCTCGCGGCCTATTCGCTATGCGCCGGTGGCGAGCGTGGCCACCACCGGCGTGTGGTCCGACGGCTGCTCCCAGGTGCGCGGCACGCGATCGATCACGCAGGCGTGGCACACGTCGCGCAAGGCTGGAGACAGCAGGATGTGGTCGATGCGCAGGCCAGCGTTGCGGCGGAAGGCGAACATGCGGTAATCCCACCAGGAGAAGCTCTTCTCGGGCTGTTCGAACAGGCGGAACGCATCGGCCAGGCCGAGCGCTTGCAGCGCCTTGAAAGCGTCCCGTTCCGGCGGCGACACCAGGTTCTGGCCTTCCCATTTCTTGGGGTCGTGCACATCGCGGTCTTCCGGCGCGATATTGAAATCGCCCAGCAGCGCGAGCTTCGGGTACTTCGCCATCTCCGCCTGCAGCCATGCCGTCATCGCCTGCAGCCAGCCCAGCTTATAGGTGAACTTGTCGGAATCCGGCGCCTGGCCATTGGGGAAATAGGCGCACACCAGGCGCACGTCGCCATAGGTGGCCGCCACCACGCGCTGTTGGGGGTCGTCGTAGCCGGGAATGTTGCGCACCACGTCGGCGGGCGTGGCCATGGTCGCGTTGCGCGCCAGGATGGCTACGCCGTTATAGGTCTTCTGGCCGGTGAACACGCTGTGAAAGCCCGCGCTTTCCAGTTCGGCCAGCGGGTACTTGTCGTCCGGCATCTTCAGCTCCTGCAGGCACAGGGCATCGATCGGGGTTTCGGCTTTTTCCTGCTCCAGCAGCCAGTCCAGCACCTGCGGCAGCCGGACCTTGAGCGAGTTGACGTTCCACGTGGCGATTCTCATGGTTGGGCTATCCATCCTTATTGCTAGCATTGTTGATGATTCAGAGGAGCCCGGCTGCAAATGCCTGCAAAGCCGGCAGGCCTCCCCGGTCAATGTGCGAGTTCTTGGCGTTCAGGCTAGATTGTCGCGTGAGCCGGCCCGATTGTGGGGATGCGTGGTGCGCTTGTCCGGTTCTCGGGCGTGGGTGAGCCTGGAATGCCGTTTACGGCATGTTTACCGCTCACGCTTCCATGGCAGCCGGACGGTATCGCCGCAGCATGCGGAAACCGGAGAAAACGGCGCCAGGCACCACGCATCCGGCGCCCAGCCGGCAATCAGCCAGGCCCGGCCCTCGGTCAGCCTGGCCGGTGGCACCAGTGGATCGTGCGGCAGGACGCCCGCGCCGTGCTGGGCGGCAGGCCTCGCAGCAGCATTGCATTGCCTCCACGAGCCGCTTGCTGGAGGCGCTGATGCGGACGGGCGTATCGACGAAGACCACGCTCAGGGTTTGAACGAGCCTTCGATGGTATAGCGCGACCCCGGATGCACCAGCCGTGCCAGCGTGATCGGCGAGCCCTGGCTCTCCGTGCGGCGGACCACGATCAGGCAGGGCTCCGACGGCTTGACGCCCAGCAACTGTGCTTCTTCCGCGGTGGGCAGCTGGGCCTCGATCGAATACTGCGCCTCCCATAGCGGTGCCACGGTCAGCAGGTAGTTGGTCGGCGTGGTCCTGGTGAAATCCACGCTGAGGTAGTCGGGCGCGCGGGCGGGGTTGACGTAGCGGTCCTCGCAGAGCAGGGGCACGCCGTTCTCGCTGTGCACGATCAAGGTGTGGAAGACCTCGCTGCCCGCCGGCAGGCCCATGCGCTGCGCGAGCGTCTCGCTGACCGCTTCCGCGCGCGCCAGGTGCACCTCGGAGCGGTGCCGGTGGCCCCGCTCCGTGATCTCGTCGTGCAAGTCGCGGATGGTCAGGGTGGACGACGCCCGGTAGGGCTGGGTGGCGAATGTGCCGACACCCTGCACGCGCTCCACCAGTCCTTCCGCCTGCAGTTCGCGCACCGCGCGGTTGGCGGTCATGCGGCTGACGCTGAACTGGGTGACCAGCTCGGATTCCGACGGCATCAGGGTGCCGGGCGGCCAGCGGCCGGCGCTGAGCCCCTCCTTCAGGTAGTTCTTGATATGCGCGTAGGCGGCGGCGGGAGGCAGATAGGTCATGGCACGCATATTACTTGACGGGGCTTGTCTAGCCAATTGGCGCAGCCGCTGGTTTGACCGGCGCAGCGGGGCCTCTCCACGCCTGGCCGGAAGCGCAATCGAACGTGGCGGCCCCTGGCTGCGATTTATTAATCCATCTTGTATAGACAAGAATAGTCATTTATAGTCATTTTGCACAATGTGGCGTGAACTGCGTGGCGAAACAACAGAGACCGGGACACCGGGAGACATGAAGCGGCACCAAAGCCGCCATTGGAGGGGATATGGCAATGACAACAACGGGAGCAAGAACGGGAATCTTCCCGGGCTGGTATGTCGTGGGCGCGGCGCACGTGCTGCTGGCGCTGATCTTCGGCGCCGCGTATTCGTTCGGTGCCTTCTTCGCAAGCATCCAGGAAGGCTTCCAGGCAGGGAGTTCGTCCACGGCGTCGGTGTTCTCGTTCACCGCGCTGATCTACTACGTGGTTGGCGTGTTCGCGGGATCCCTGGCCGATCGCATTTCAACGCGCCTGGTAGTCGGCATGGGGGTTGTGCTGCTGGCGCTGGGCTTCGGCATTGCCAGCACCGTCACGGCGTCGCTGGCCAGCTTCCTGATGGCCTTCTGCTCACTGGTCGGCCTGGGCGTAGGCCTGGTCTACGTGCCGGCGGTGACGGCGGTCCAGCGCTGGTTCGTCAGGCATCGCAGCAGGGCGTCGGGCCTGGCGCTGGCAGGCACCGGGCTTGGCACCTTCGTCGGGCCGGTGATGGCCGGCTTGCTGATGGAGCATATGTCCTGGCAGGCGACGATGCGCTGTTTCGCGCTGGCCATCGCCGTGACCGGCCTGGCGATGGCATGGCTGGTGAGGGGTAGCCCGCAGGAGGCTGGCCAGTATCCCGATGGAGACCCGCCCGCGCCCGGCAGGGCCACGGGCAGCCAGCAGTCAGGGATGCGCCTGTCGCAGGCGGCGCGCGGCGGGCGATTCTGGTGGATGTTCGCGGCGATCCTGCTGGGCTCGGTCGGTCTGTTCGCGGCGCTGGTCCACATTCACCCTTATGCGCGGCAGCACGGCATCTCCGCCGCGGGAGGCAACCTGCTGATCGGCCTGGTGGGCGTTGGCAACATCCTGGGCCGCCTCTTGCTGGGCGGACTGGGCGACCGCCTTGGTCCCGGCCGCCTGCTGGTGTGGCTGACCCTGATGCTGGCCGCACTCAACGGCGTGTGGTTCGGCGCGGCGAGCTTTCCGGCGCTGGCGGTGTTTGCCGTGCTGTTCGGCGCGGCGAACGGTGGCTGCATTTCTCTGTATCCCGCACTCGCCGCGGCGTGGTTCGGCACGGCGAACCTTGGCGCGATCCTGGGTGCGCTGTACATCGCTGTTGGGATAGCCGCGATGGCCGGCGGCAGTTTCGCGGGCTGGCTCTTCGATGCCTATGGCAACTACTCCGCCGCGATCGCAGCCAGCGGCTTGTGCGCGCTGGTGTCGGCCGCATGCATCGCGCGCGCCAGCCGCCAATAAAGAAGAAAGGCAGCCCGATGTGAGCTGCCTTCGTTGTTCGCTTCCGTTGCCTGTTCCACCACGGCGAGGGTTGGGAAGGGGGCCTGCGTGATGCCGCCAGCCCCCTTTCTTACGCCACGGCCATGCCGCCGTGGCGCAGCAGTGCGTCGATCTGCGGCGCGCGGCCGCGGAATGCCGTGAAGGATTCCATCGCCGGGCGGCTGCCGCCGACCGAGAGGATCTCGCGGCGGTAGCGCGCCCCGGTCTCGGCGTCCAGCACCGTGCCCGAAAGCCGGGCGGCTTCCTCGAACGCCGCATACACGTCGGCGGACAGCACCTCAGCCCACTTGTAGCTGTAGTAGCCGGCGGCATAGCCGCCCGCGAACACATGGCTGAAGGTATTCGGCCAGCGCGAGAGCGGATGCTGCGGCACCACGTGCGCCCGGTCGTTGATCTCCCGGGACAGCGCCAGCACGGATTTCTCGCCGGCCGGGTCGAAGTCGGTGTGCAGGTGCATGTCGAAGGACGAGAACACGATCTGGCGCAGCGTCATCATGCCGTTCTGGAAGTTCTTGGCGGCCAGCATGCGCTCGAACAGCGTGCGCGGCAGCGGCTGGCCGCTGTCGACGTGCGAGGTCATGTCGGCCAGCACTTCGTATTCCCAGCAGAAGTTCTCCATGAATTGCGAGGGCAGTTCGACTGCATCCCACTCCACGCCGTTGATGCCCGACACGCCCAGTTCGCCCACCTGGGTCAGCATATGGTGCAGCCCGTGGCCGAACTCATGGAACAGCGTGATCACTTCATCGTGGGTGAACAGCGCAGGCTTGCCGCCCACCGGCGCCGTGAAGTTGCAGGTCAGGTAGGCCACCGGAGTCTGCACGCGGCCGCCGTCGAGCAGCTTGCGGCCGCGCGCGTCGTCCATCCACGCGCCGCCGCGCTTGCCTTCGCGGGCGTACAGGTCGATGTAGAACTGCGCCAGCAGTTCTCCCTCGGGCGATACCACACGGAAGAAGCGCGCGTCCTCATGCCAGGTCTGGGCCTGGTCCGCCTCGATGCGCACCGAGAACAGCTTTTCCACTACGCCGAACAGGCCTTTGAGCACCTGGGGCTCGGGGAAGTATTGCTTGACCTCCTGCTCCGAGAAGGCATAGCGCTGCTGGCGCAGCCTTTCCGAAGCGTAGGCGATGTCCCAGGGCGCCAGTTCGGCCAGCCCAAGTTCGGCGGCCGCGAAGGCCTTGAGTTCGGTCCAGTCCTGCTCGGCGAACGGACGGGCCTTGGCGGCCAGTTCGTCCAGGAAGCGCAGCACTTCCGCCGGGGATTCCGCCATCTTGGGCACCAGCGAGACCTCGCCGAAGGAGGCGTAGCCGAGCAGCAGGGCTTCCTCCCGGCGCAGCGCCAGCTGCTCGCGCATGTTTTCGGTGTTGTCCCACTCGGCCTTGCCCTGGCTGTACTGCGGGCCGAGGTCCGAGGCGCGGGTGACGCTGGCTTCGTACATGGTCTGGCGCAGCGTGCGGTCGTCCGCGTATTGCAGCACGGGGAAGTAGGACGGGAAGTGCAGGGTGAATTTCCAGCCCGGCTTGCCGTCTTTCTCGGCGGCGTGGCGCGCGGCTTCCAGTGCATCTTCAGGCACGCCGCTCAAGCGGCTTTCGTCCTCGATCAGCAGCGCATAGGCATTGGTGGCATCGAGCACGTGGTCGGAGAAGGCCTTGGACAACTGGGCCTGCTGTTCCTGGATCGCGGCGAAGCGGGGCTTCTTGTCTTCGGGCAGCTCGGCGCCGCCCAGGCGGAAGCCGCGCAGCTCGTTTTCCATCAGCTGGCGGCGGGCCGCGCTCATGGTGGCGAATGCCGGGCCGGCGGCGATGGCCTTGTATTTGTCGTAGAGCGCGAGGCTCTGGCCCAGCGAGGACCAGAATTCGGTCATGCGCGGCAGGTTGTCGGCATGCGCCTGGCGCAACGCCGGCGTATCCGCCACGGCGCTCAGGTGGCCGACCACGCCCCAGGCCCGGCCGAGCGGCTCGGTGGCGGCTTCCAGCGCTTCCACGGCATTGGCCCAGGTGGCTTCGGTGGCGGGATCCTCGGCGCGGTCGACGGCGGCCTGCGCGGTGGCCAGCAGTGTATCCAGCGCCGGCCCGATATGTTCAGGGCGGATCTCGGAGAAACGCGGCAGGTCGGAGAAATCCAGCAGCGGGTTGGCGGCGTTGGCTTGATTGGCGGCTTGGTCCATGACGTCTCTCTTGGCAGGGCCGGTAAAGGCAATACCCCGCACATTGGGGCGGGGCGGCAGGTTTTCCAGTGCCGGGCGGCTCGTGCGCGCATGGCGCGGGCGCCGCCTGGTCCGGGCCGCGGGGGCGGCCTCAGCCGGCGGCGCGCTCGGCGGCTTCCAGCGTGTTGATCAGCAGCATCGTAATGGTCATCGGGCCCACGCCACCCGGTACCGGGGTGATGTAGCCGGCCACTTCCTTCACGCCGTTGAAATCGACGTCGCCGCACAGCTTGCCGTTGTCGTCGCGGTTCATGCCCACGTCGATCACGGCCGCACCGGGCTTCACCATGTCGGCGGTGATGATATTGCGCCGGCCCACGGCGGCCACGATGACGTCGGCATCGCGGGTGTGGGCGGCCAGGTCGCGCGTCTTGCTATTGCAGATGGTGACGGTGGCGCCGGCCTGCAGCAGCAGCATCGCCATCGGCTTGCCGACGATATTCGATGCGCCGACCACCACGGCACGGGCGCCGCGCAGCGGGAACTGGACCGATTCCAGCATCTTCATGCAGCCATATGGCGTGCACGGGCGGAACAGCGGCGCGCCGGTCATCAGGGCGCCGGCATTGGCCACGTGGAAACCGTCCACGTCCTTTTCCGGGGCGATGGCTTCGAGCACCTTGTGGCTGTCGATATGCTTGGGTAGCGGCAACTGCACCAGGATGCCGTGGATGTTCGGGTCGCGGTTCAGGGCGTCGATGCGGGCCAGCAGGTCGGCCTCGGACAGGTCGGCCGGATAGCGGTCGAGCGAGGAATGGAAGCCGTTGTCGTCGCAGGCCTTCACCTTGTTGCGCACATAGACCTGGCTAGCCTGGTCATCGCCTACCAGGACCACGGCCAGACCGGGCCGGTGGCCGCGTTCGGTGAGACGGGCGGCACGCTGGGCGGCTTCGGTGCGGAGTTGCTTGGCAAGGGCGTTGCCGTCGATGAGGTGGGCTGGCATGGAGATGGGCGCTGGAGGTGGTCAAAGCGGAATTATAAAGGTTGACGCGACCCGGGGCGAAGTGGGGCGGCGCGCTGGTAGCATGTCCGGATGCACGCCCTGACCTCTCTCCTTGCGTTGACCGCACAGCCCGGCCGTGCCGAGCAAGCGGTGATGATCGCCCTGTGCCTGGCCGGGCTGGCCTGGGCGCTGAGCCGGCGTCCCTGGCACTGGCTCCGGCGCGACGCCTTGCAGCATGGCTGGCTGGGCGCGCTGGTGCTGCTGGCGCTGCTATGGACGGTCAGGGCGACGCTGCCGGGCGGGCTGGTGATCCAGTTGTTCGGCGCCACCCTGATGGTGACCCTGTTCGGGCTGCCGCTGGCATTGCTGTCGCTGTTCGTGGTGGACCTGGTGTCCTGGCTGGGGCTCGGCTACCTGGCGGGACAGGGCTGGGCCCAGCTGGACTGGGCGTTGCTCTGGCCGCGCTATGTCTGGATGGGGCTGCTGCCGGCCTTGCTGTCGGCGGCGCTGCAGGGCGCGATGCGCCGGCTGTTGCCGCGCCATCCCTTTGTCTTCATCCTGGGGCACGGCTATTTCACCGCCGGGCTGGCCGCGCTGGGGGCCGGCGCGGCCAGGGCGCTGTGGCGCAGCTACAGTGCGGGCGGCAGCGTGTTGTCCTTGCCTGACACGCTGATCGCGGTACTGATCCTGGCTTTTGGCGAGGCCTTCCTGACGGGCATGCTGGTGGCGGTGTTCGTGGTCTACAAACCGGAATGGGTCGTGACCTTCCGGGATGAGGAGTACCTCGGGAACTGAGCCGGCAGCCGGTCCCGCCGGAGAGGGGGGTGGCTGCCTTGCGGCGCGTGTCCAGGTGGCTCGTCTCAGGTGTTCTTGGACAGGGCCAGGCGCAGCAGGTCGGCCACGGTGTTGACGTTGAGCTTTTCCATGATGTTGGCGCGATGCGCTTCCACGGTCTTGATGGAAATGCCCAGATCGTCGGCGATCTGCTTGTTCAGGCGTCCGGCCACGATGCGTTCCAGCACCTGCTGCTCGCGCGTGGTGAGCTTGCCCAGCAGGTCCTTGGCGGCGCGCTGCTCGCGGGCGGCGGAATGGTCGGTACGGGCTTTCTGCAGCATGCGCTCCACCAGCGAGCGCAGTTCGGATTCGTCGAAGGGTTTCTCGATGAAGTCGATCGCGCCCTTTTTCATGGTGGAGACCGCCATCGGCACGTCGCCGTGGCCGGTGATGAAGACGATCGGGATATTGATGTTTTCCGCGATCATGCGTTCCTGCAGCTCGGGCCCGCTCATGCCCGGCATCCGCACGTCGAGGATCAGGCAGGAGACCTGGCCTGCGTCGTAGGCGGAAAGGAACTGTTCGGCGCTGGTAAAGCTGCGAACCTGGTAGCCATTGCCCTCCAGCAGCCAGGTCAGCGAGTCGCGCATGGCTTCATCGTCGTCGACGATGAAGACGGTCTCGCCGCGGTGGGAGGTGGGGTTTGGCGTTACGGTCATGAAGTCTCCTGGACGTCAAAGTCATTTGCCGCCAAGTGTAACCGGGCCGGGCGGCAAGCAACAGGGGCCGTTTGCGGCGCCCGCGATCGTGAGGGGGCGGTGCGCCAGGCAGGCGCCCCGCCGGTGCGGGGAGCGCGGCCGGGCTCCCGTGGACTACGGTTTTGGCGCCATGGCCATGGCTACTGGTCGATCACCGCCGGATGCAGCGGCAGCATGATCTTGAAGGTGCAGCCGATGCCGTCGGCATTGTTCTCCACCCACAGCCGGCCCTGGTGGGATTCGATGATGGAGCGGCAGATATTCAGTCCCATCCCCATGCCGTCGGACTTGGTGCTGAAGAAGGGCTCGAACAGCCGTTCCTTGGTGGCTTCGTCGACGCCGGGACCCTGGTCGATCACATCGATGCGCATGTTCTGCCCGAACTCGCCCGGCTCTACCCGCGCGTGCAGGCGCACCACGCCGGTGGCGCGCATCGCCGGCAGCCCGGCCATGGCCTCGACGGCGTTCTTGAGCAGGTTGACCAGCACTTGCTCGATCAGCACCGGATCGACGAACAGCAGCACCGGCGGCGCGGGCAGGCGGGTCAGGATGGTGACGCGCCGCCGGGTGGCTTCCAGGTCCGCCAGCCCGACCGCATCGGCCACGATGTCGTGCAGCGCGGCTTCGCGCCGCTGGGGCTGGCTGCGCTTCACGAAGCCACGGATGCGGCTGATGATGGTGCCGGCGCGGACCGCCTGTGCCGAGGTCTTTTCCAGGATGGGGATCAGGTCCTCGGCGGTGCTCCGCCCGGAGTTCAGCCGCGCCACCGCGCCCATGCAATAGTTGTTGATGGCCGCCAGCGGCTGGTTCAGCTCGTGCGCCAGCGATGACGCCATTTCGCCCATGGTGGTCAGGCGGCTGGTGAACTGCAGGCGCTCCTCATGCTGGCGCGTCATTTCCTCGGCGGCCTTGCGCACCGTGATGTCGGTGGCGATCTGCATCTGCGCCAGGTGGCCGTCCACCCACTGGATATAGCGGCGGCGCACTTCGAACCATTTCTGCATATCCGGCACGAAGACTTCGCGCGCATCCGACGAGTAGGGCATCAGCTCCGAGGCCGGCAGGCCGGCATAGGCGTCGACGAAGTCGGTGGCGTCGCTGGAGACCTGCTCCTTGTCGACTTCGCCGCCCGCCAGCTTCAGGTGGCCTTCGGCTTCCCAGCCGAACAGCTGGCGGTAGTAGCGGTTGGCGAACAGCAGTTCGGGCTTGTCGGTGGCCAGCACGGACACCGCGGCGTCCAGGCTCTCCAGCACCGTGGTGAAGCGGTCGTGGGCGGCGGCGAGTTCTTCGCGGGCGCGCTTGGGCTCGGTGATATCGGTCATCGAGCTCATCCAGCCGGTGTGGCGGCCGCGGCTGTCCACCAGCGGCGACACATACATGCGGGCGTAGAAGCTGCTGCCGTCACGGCGCATCACGCGCATTTCATAGCCGCCGGCGGGCGACTTGCCCTGCAGCGTCAGGTCGATCTGCTTCTGCATTTCCTGCTGGTCGTTGGGCGGCCAGTAGGGAAAGGGCGGCACGCGGCCGACCAGGTCGGCATCCTGCCAGCCGGTCATGCGGCAGAAGGCGGGATTGACGTAAGTGATGCGGCCGTTCAGGTCGAGCGCGCGCAGCCCGATCAGCATGGAGTTTTCCATTGCCCGCCGGAACGAGGTCTCGGCCAGCAGCGCGCGCTGCGCCTCCGAGCGCCGGCTGGTATGCCGCCACATGCTCCACAGGCTCCACAGCAGGAAGCAGGACAGCCCGACCACCAGCCACAGCAGCATATTGTTGGGCAGGTTGGAGGCGGGCGGATAGGCATCGGCGCGCAGCGACAGCGAATGCCCGGGCGGGTCGAGCAGCACCTCGTAGGACAGCGCGTTGCCCGGCACCGGCCGCAGCGACGTGCTGGCGCGGATCTGGTTGTTCTTGTCGATCAGCGAAAAGCGGTAGCGCTCGGTCAGCTCCGGCGGCAGCAGGTGGGTCAGGATGCCGTTGACCGAGTAGAGCGCGCCGAGCGTGCCCAGGAACTCGTTGTCCCGCACGATCGGCACTTCCATCAGCATGAAGCTGTCGCCGCGGTCGTTGACCAGCGGGCGCGAGTACACCACGCGCTGGGTTTCGCGGGCGGCGTCGAAGGTGTCGAGCACCTCGGGCTCCAGCGGCTGGTCCTGCGTTTCGCGCAGGCGGCCGGCAAACTCGGAGGTGGAGGGCAGCGACCAGCGCCCGCGCCGGGTGGCGTCCAGCCAGTTGACGAAGACGATCTCGGGGTTTTCACGCAGGATTTCCTGCGCGGCGGTGCGGTAGGCGCCCTGGTCCAGTTGCGCCGCGGCGATATCGCGCGCCAGCGAAGCCAACTGGTCCTGGTTGCTCAGCAGCGACAGGCGTACCCGCTGCTGGGCCCAGGCGGCGTCGCGGTAGAGCGCGTCGCGTTGCTGCTGGCGCTCGGTTTCATGCAGCGACCACAGGATCACCCCCATCGCCACCGTGAACAGCACGATGGCGATCAGCGGGATGAACATGAACCAGCTGGTCGCCACCAGGTTGCGCCAGCGTAGCCACCACAGTCCGCGCGGCGGTCCGTTGACGGCAGCGGGTTCGTCCGTGTGGCCGAGCGGATCGAGGGGTGTCAGCGGGCTGGATGGGGCGACCAGCGCGGGGTCGCTACCGCTCGCCTTGGCGGTGCCGGAGGCGGTGGGGGGGACGACAGCAGCGCGGAGGTGGGAAAAGAAATCTTTGAGGGACGGCATGGCGGGATTGACGACTGACCGACCAGTGTAGCGGGATTGCAGCTGCGCGTCGCTTGGGGTAAGCGCCAATGCGGCAGTGCGGCATGGCAGCCGTAGGCGGGCGCGGCGGATCGCGTTTGGGAGCAAGGGCTGGCGCGGATTTGTGGTGCGCTGCCGCAATATTTCGTATTATGAGAAACAATATCGCAATTTGAAAATCGGACTTGTCTTGCCCGGTGCGCTTCCATAGAATCGGTCCGACCGAAAAGTGCGGACGGCACTGCTGTGTCCGGCTCTGCCAGTTCGCCTGGCAAGGCGGGCGTGGCGTTCACGGGATCATGCGAAGAGGTTCGCCGCCCGTTTGCCGTACCGCAAGTCATACCGTCAGGCCGGGGCCCTCACGACAACGATCCGGAGGGGGCGCCGAGGCAAGGAATTCACCAGGAGACAGTCATGTCAGCTGTACCAGAGCAGATCCTCGGCGCCAGCAGCGCCAACGACGCCGATCCCCAGGAAACCCACGAGTGGCTCGATGCCCTGCAGGGCGTGATCGCCGCTGAAGGCACCGATCGTGCCGCCTTCCTGATCGAAAAGCAGATCGAATACGCACGCGTGAACGGCGTCACCCAGCCGTTCCACGCCGAAACGCAGTACATCAACACCATCCCGGTGGAGGGCCAGGCCCGCATTCCCGGCGACCAGGACATCGAGCACCGCATCCGCTCGTACACCCGCTGGAACGCCATGGCGATGGTGCTGCGCGCCAACAAGCACACCAATGTTGGCGGCCATATCTCCTCGTTTGCCTCCGCCGCCACGCTGTATGACGTCGGCTACAACCACTTCTGGCATGCCCCGTCCGACCAGCACGGCGGCGACCTGGTGTTCGTGCAGGGCCACTCGGCTCCGGGCGTGTATTCGCGCGCCTTCCTGCTCGGCCGCCTGAGCACCGAGCAACTCGACAGCTTCCGCCAGGAAGTCGATGGCAAGGGCATCTCGTCCTACCCGCACCCGTGGCTGATGCCGGATTTCTGGCAGTTCCCGACGGTGTCGATGGGCCTGGGCCCGATCATGGCCATCTACCAGGCCCGTTTCATGAAGTACCTGCACAGCCGTGGCCTGGTGCAGACCGAAGGCCGCAAGGTCTGGGCATTCCTGGGCGATGGCGAAACCGATGAGCCGGAATCGCTGGGCGCCATCGGCATGGCCGGACGCGAGAAGCTCGACAACCTGGTGTTCGTGATCAACTGCAACCTGCAGCGCCTGGACGGTCCGGTGCGCGGCAACGGCAAGATCATCCAGGAACTGGAATCCGAATTCCGCGGCGCCGGCTGGAACGTGATCAAGGTGGTGTGGGGCAGCCGCTGGGACCAGCTGCTGGCACGCGACAAGAAGGGCCTGCTGATGAAGCGCATGATGGATTGCGTGGACGGCGAGTACCAGACCTTCAAGGCCAAGGACGGCGCCTATGTGCGCGAGCATTTCTTCAACACGCCCGAACTCAAGGCGATGGTGGCCGACTGGTCCGACGAGGACATCTGGCGCCTGAACCGCGGCGGCCACGATCCGCACAAGATCTACGCCGCCTATAGCGCCGCCAACGAGCACAAGGGCCAGCCCACGCTGATCCTGGCCAAGACCATCAAGGGCTATGGCATGGGCGACGCCGGCCAGGCCATGAACATCAGCCACCAGCAGAAGAAGATGCCGGTGGATGCGATCCGCAAGTTCCGCGACCAGTTCAATATCCCGGTCGCCGACGACAAGATCGAGGAAGTGCCGTACGTCACCTTCGAGGAAGGCTCGAAGGAACTGGAATACATGCGCGCCCGCCGCATGGACCTGGGCGGCTACCTGCCGGCCCGCCGCCAGAAGGCCGAGCCCCTGAAGGTGCCCGAGCTGACCGCTTTCGAGGCGCTGCTCAAGGCTACGGGCGAAGGCCGCGAGGTCTCCACCACGATGGCCTTCGTGCGGATCCTGAACACCCTGCTGAAGGACAAGCAGATCGGCAAGCACGTGGTGCCCATCGTGCCGGACGAGTCGCGCACCTTCGGCATGGAAGGCCTGTTCCGCCAGATCGGCATCTGGAACCAGCAAGGCCAGAAGTACGTGCCGGAAGACCATGACCAGCTGATGTTCTACAAGGAATCGCAGACTGGCCAGGTACTGCAGGAAGGCATCAACGAAGCCGGCGCCATGTGCGACTGGATCGCCGCCGCCACGTCGTACTCGACGCACGGCGTGCAGATGATCCCCTTCTACATCTATTACTCGATGTTCGGCATCCAGCGTATCGGCGACCTGTGCTGGGCCGCTGCCGACATGCGCTCGCGCGGCTTCCTGCTGGGCGGCACCTCGGGCCGCACCACGCTGAACGGCGAAGGCCTGCAGCACGAGGATGGCCATTCGCACGTGTTCCACGCCGCCATCCCGAACTGCATCTCGTATGACCCGACCTTCCAGTACGAACTGGCGGTGATCATGCAGGACGGCCTGCGCCGCATGTACGCCGAACAGGAAGACGTGTACTACTACCTGACGGTGATGAACGAGAACTACGAGCATCCGGAAATGCCGGCTGGCGTGGAAGGCGACATCGTCAAGGGCATGTACCAGTTCCGCAAGGGCGTCGAGAACAGCAATGCGCCGCGCGTGCAACTGCTGGGTTCGGGCACGATCTTCCGCGAGGTGATCGCCGCGGCCGAACTGCTCAAGAAGGACTGGGGCGTCGAATCCGACCTGTGGGGCTGCCCGAGCTTTACCGAACTGGCCCGCGAAGGCCACGACGTGGAGCGCTGGAACCTGCTGCACCCGACCGAGACGCAGCGCGAATCGCATGTGGCGAAGAGCCTGAAGTCGGTGCGCGGCCCGGTGATCGCCTCGACCGACTACGTGCGTGCGTTCGCCGACCAGATCCGTCCGTTCGTGCCGCGCCGCTTCGTGGTGCTGGGCACCGACGGTTTCGGCCGCTCGGATACCCGCGAAAAGCTGCGCCACTTCTTCGAGGTGGATCGCCACTGGGTGACGCTGGCTGCGCTGAAGGCGCTGGCCGACGAGGGCGCCATCGGCCGCGACAAGGTGGCGGAAGCCATCAAGAAGTACAACCTCGACCCCAACAAGCCGAACCCGATGTCGGTCTAACCCGACTGACTGCACGAACCCCCGCAGGAGCAGCAACGCCGCGCCGGTGGGCGCCGGGCCGAAACCCGGCGCCTTGCGGCGCGGCGGCGTGACAGATGTGGGCGGTGAGGGTAACCTCGCCGCTTGGATTTGCCGCGTGCGCCGTCCTGCCCAGGAGACACTGAATGAGTCAAGCGATTGAAATCAAGGTGCCGGATATCGGCGATTACGACGCCGTTCCCGTCATCGAAGTGCATGTGAAACCGGGCGATACCATCAACGCGGAAGACGCGCTGGTGACCCTGGAATCGGACAAGGCCACGATGGACGTGCCTTCGCCCCAGGGCGGCACCGTCAAGGAAGTCAAGATCAAGATCGGCGACAACGTGGCCGAAGGCGCCGTGCTGATCATGCTGGAGCCTGCCGGCCAGGCTGCCGCCGCGGCACCCGCCCCGGCCGCTGCACCGGCTCCGGCTCCCGTGGCCGCAGCCCCGGCCGCTGCTCCCGCCGCAGCGCCGGCTGCCGCTCCTGCACCCGCCACGGCTGCAGGCCCGATCGAGGTCAAGGTGCCGGATATCGGCGACTACGACGCGGTGCCGATCATCGAGATCCACGTCAAGCCGGGCGATACCATCAACGCGGAAGACGCGCTGATCACGCTGGAGTCCGACAAGGCCACCATGGACGTGCCGTCGCCCGCCGCAGGCGTGGTGAAGGAAGTCCGGGTCAAGGTCGGTGACAATGTCGCGGAAGGTACGCTGATCCTGATTCTCGAAGGTGCCGCGGGCGCAGCCGCCCCGGTCCCCGCTGCGGCTCCTGCCGCCGCGCCGGCCGCTGCCCCGGCAGCCGCTCCCGCGCCGGCCGTTGCCAGCGCACCCGCGCCCGCAATCGCCGCTCCGGCTGCTCCGTCCGTTGGCGTGACCGGCAGCGCTGCCCATGCCAGCCCCTCGGTGCGCAAGTTCGCGCGCGAGCTCGGCGTGGACGTCTCGCGCGTGCCAGGCACCGGTCCCAAGGGCCGCATTACCCAGGACGACGTGCAGCGCTTCGTCAAGGGCGTGATGAGCGGCCAGGCCGCGGCTCCGGTACAAGCCGCGGCTGCCCCGGCCGGTGGCGGCGAACTGAACCTGCTGCCGTGGCCGAAGGTGGATTTCACCCGCTTTGGCGAGGTCGAAAGCAAGGCGTTGTCGCGCATCAAGAAGATCTCCGGCGCGAACCTGCACCGCAACTGGGTGCTGATTCCCCACGTCACCAATCATGACGAGGCGGATATCACCGAGCTGGAAGCCTTCCGCGTGCAGCTCAACAAGGAATACGAGAAGCAGGGCGTCAAGGTCACCATGCTGGCCTTCATGATCAAGGCTGCCGTGGCGGCCCTGAAGAAATTCCCCAATTTCAACGCCTCGCTCGACGGCGACAACCTGGTGCTGAAGAAGTACTTCAACATCGGCTTCGCCGCCGATACGCCGAACGGCCTGGTGGTCCCCGTCATCAAGAACGCCGACAAGAAGGGCGTGATCGAGATCGGCCAGGAAATGAACGAGCTGGCCAAGCTGGCGCGCGACGGCAAGCTGAAACCCGACCAGATGCAAGGCGGCTGCTTCTCGATCTCCTCGCTGGGCGGGATCGGCGGCACGTATTTCACGCCGATCATCAACGCGCCCGAAGTGTCCATCATGGGCGTGTGCAAGTCGTACCAGAAGCCGGTCTGGGATGGTAAGCAATTCGTGCCGCGCTTGACGCTGCCGCTGTCGCTGTCGTGGGATCACCGCGTCATCGACGGTGCGGAGGCGGCCCGTTTCAATACCTACTTCGGACAGCTGCTGGCCGATTTCCGCCGCATCCTGCTGTAAGCCGGGCAGGGCGCGCATGGCTTTGCAGCCGTGCACGCCCTTTGTCAGCAACCGCCTGCGAACAGTTTGCCGATCGCCTGCCAACAGGAAAACAGGAAGCGAGTCCATGACTACCTGCGTTGTCGTCAAGAAGGCCGGCGAGGTGGCGATTGCCGCCGATGCGCTGGTGACGTTCGGCGACACCCGGCTCACGCGTGCCTACGAGCGCAACCAGAAGGTGTTCCCGGTGGGCGACAGCTTCGTGGCGCTGGCGGGGACCACCGCGCACTTTCCGGTGATGCGCAGCCTGCTGGCCGGGCTGGGCGAGGACTGCCGCCTGGCGTCGCGCGACGATGTCTTCCGGACCTTCCTCAAGGTGCATGAAAAGCTCAAGAACGAGTATTTCATCAACACCAAGGAAGACGAGGACGATCCTTACGAGTCTTCGCAGATCGTGTGCCTGATTGCCAATCCAGCGGGTATTTTCGGCGTCTATTCGTACCGCGAAGTCTTCTCGTTCGATCGCTTCTGGGGCATTGGCTCGGGCCGCAACTACGCACTTGGCGCCATGCATGCGGTCTACGACCAGCCGGCGCTGAGTGCCGGGGAGATTGCACGGATCGGGGTGGACGCAGGCGTGGAGTTCGACAAGAGTTCGGCGGGCCCGGTCGAGGTGCAGGTGGTGCAGCTGCGCGCCGCGGCGGGCGACGGGGCAACCAATAACGATGGCGCGGCCTGCATCTGAGGCGGGACGCGTTTTTGAGGAGCAAAGCATGAGTGTGATCGAAGTCCAGGTGCCGGATATCGGCGATTTCGACGCGGTGGAAGTGATCGAAGTGCTGGTCAAGGCCGGCGATACGGTCGAGCAGGAGCAGTCGCTGATCGTGCTCGAGTCGGACAAGGCCAGCATGGATGTGCCGTCTTCGGCCGCCGGCAAGGTGGTTGACGTCCGCGTCAAGGTTGGCGACAAGGTAGCCAAGGGCGTGGTGATCTGCACGCTGGAGAGCGAGGCTGTGGCCAAGCCGGCCGCGCCTGCTTCGGCACCGGCCCCGGCTCCGGTGCCCGCTGCGGCCGTCCCGGCCGCGGCACCCGTGGCGGCTTCGCATTCGGGCAGTGCCGATATCACCTGCGACATGCTGGTGCTGGGTGCCGGCCCCGGCGGTTACTCCGCTGCCTTCCGCAGCGCCGACCTTGGCATGAACACCGTGCTGGTCGAGCGCTACGGCACGCTCGGCGGCGTCTGCCTGAACGTGGGCTGCATTCCGTCCAAGGCGCTGCTGCATAACGCTGCCGTGATCGACGAGGCCAAGGCGCTGGCTGCCCACGGCATCCTGTTTGGCGAAGCCAAGATCGACCTGGATGGCCTGCGCCACTACAAGGACACCGTGGTCGGCAAGCTGACCGGCGGCCTGTCCGGCATGGCCAAGGCACGCAAGGTGCAGGTCGTGCGCGGCGTCGGCACCTTCCTTGATCCGCATCACCTCGAGGTGCAGGAAACCGAAGGCGACGCCAAGCAGACCACCGGCAAGAAGACGGTGATCCGTTTCGAGAAGGCCGTTATCGCCGCCGGCAGCCAGGCAGTCAAGCTGCCGTTCATCCCCGAGGATCCGCGCATCGTCGACTCCACCGGCGCGCTGGAACTGCCCGAGGTGCCGAACAGGATGCTGGTGATCGGCGGCGGCATCATCGGGCTGGAAATGGCCACGGTGTACAGCACGCTGGGCGCCAATATCGACGTGGTGGAAATGCTCGATGGCCTGATGCAGGGCGCCGACCGCGACCTGGTCAAGGTCTGGGAGAGGATGAACAAGCTGCGCTTCGGCAAGGTCATGCTCAAGACCAGGACGGTAGGCGTGGAAGCGAAGCCGGACGGCATCTACGTCAAGTTCGAAGGCGAGCAGGCTCCCGCCGAGCCGCAGCGCTATGACCTGGTGCTGGTGTCGGTGGGCCGCGCGCCCAACGGCAAACGCATCGGCGCCGAGAAAGCAGGCGTGGCGGTGACGGATCGCGGCTTTATCGACGTCGACAAGCAGATGCGCACCAATGTGCCGCATATCTTCGCCATCGGCGACATCGTCGGCCAGCCCATGCTGGCGCACAAGGCGGTTCATGAGGCGCACGTGGCGGCGGAAGCCGCGCACGGCGAGAAGGCCTACTTCGATGCCAAGCAGATTCCGTCGGTGGCCTTCACCGACCCGGAAGTGGCGTGGGCCGGCCTGACCGAGGAACAGTGCAAGGCGGAGGGCATCAAGTACAGCAAGAGCGTGTTCCCGTGGGCGGCTTCCGGCCGTGCCATTGCCAACGGCCGCGACGAGGGCTTTACCAAGCTGATCTTCGACGAGGAAACCCACCGCATCATCGGCGGCGGCATTGTCGGCACCCATGCCGGCGACCTGATCAGCGAAGTTTGCCTGGCCGTCGAGATGGGCGCCGACGCGGTGGATATCGGCAAGACCATCCATCCTCACCCGACGCTGGGCGAGTCGATCGGCATGGCTGCGGAAATCTACGAAGGCGTTTGCACCGACGTGCCGCCGCCGCGCAAGCGCTAAGCGCCGGCGCCACATCGAGGCCCGCCTTTCGGCGGGCCTTTTTACTGGCAGATTCGCAATTAACCGCCAGCATTTGGTGGCAACCTGCAAGGCGGCTCTCCGCCGCTCAAACCCCGTCTTCAGGGGAGGAAACAGCCAGAGAGAGGCGCGGATCCGTGTAGCAGCGGGGCAGGGATTGGCGCTGGTCTGGCGCGAGCAACGGGGCTTGGCAGATGGCGGCATCTCCGCCCTGGCGCGCGGACAAAAAAATCCCGGCATTGGGCCGGGATCGAATCGGTACTGGAATACAAGGAGACCGGATACCGAGGAGACGCTGTCAGAGGGCAGGGCGGCTTGCTTGCCATCCTTGCTGCCTTCGTTGGCAAAATGCACCGGGTTTGCCGGATGCGCTTTGCCAACGAACCGGCCGAAGCCGGTCCGTTCACTACTGGGCCGATCAGGCGGCGGTAGTTGCCTTCTTGGTCGCGGTGCGAGCCGTGGCGCTGGCTTGCTGGGCGGCCTTGGTGGCGGCGCTGGCGGCTGCCTGGAAGTTGCTTTCGGCGATTTCAACAGCCTGCTTGGTGGCCTTTTGGACCGATTCGTAGGCGTTGTTGGCGGCGCTGATCGCGGACTTCACGATGGCAACGGTCGACTCGGAGCCGGCCGGGGCGTTCTTGGCAAGGTTCTCGACCAGGGCTTGCACCTTCTTCGAGTTGTCAGCCAGTTGGGCTTCGGCAACCTTGGTGAATTCCGACTGGGTTTCCGAGGTGATTTCGTACACGTGGCGGCTGTAAGCCAGGGCCTTTTCGGCAATCGGCTGAACCAGCGAAGCCTGGATGGCCAGCAGTTCCTGTGCATCCTTCGCCGACAGGGCCTTCTTGGCGTTGTCCACGTTTTCGGCGAACGTGGCCTTGACCACTTGCAGGTTCAGTTCGACCAGCTTTTCAACGCCTTCAAAGGCCTTGGTGGTCAGGCCGAACAGGGTTTCGAGGTTGGCTTTTTGCGCTGCGGCGAATTGTTCCGGGGTGAAGCTCATGCTGGTCTCCAATGATGAAGTTCAAGGTCAAGCAAAATTAGGCCGCCCAGATGTCAAAGCCATGACGAAGACATCATTTCTCGTCAGCCAGCCCCAGGCGTTGGGGGTTGGCGGCACATTCGTCTGCTCTGCAAAACGGATGGTGCGCCGCAACAATTCCAATTGTAGGGGAAAGAAATGCCCTGTCAAGTGGTTCTTGTGCAATGCACAAATAAGTTCGATTGAAGTCAGTCGGATATCTGCTATTCATCACCTGATCTGAGCGTTTGCAACCCTCGTCCAGGGCAGGGGCGAAGGGGGTTGCGTACCCTGGCGCCGCCACAGTGCTACCATCGCGGTCTGCCCGAAAGGGTGCCGCCCCGGGGCGGCCCGGCGGCCGATACGCTGCGCTCCCGTCGTCCGGGCCAGCCATGGGCGGCCGGCATGCCTGTTCCACGTTCGCCTTCATGCTCGCTTTCTACGCCGATCATTTTGTTCTGCCCCTGCCCGAGGGCCACCGTTTTCCGATGCGCAAGTACAGCATGCTGCGGGAGGCGGTCGCGCGCGAGGTGGAGGGCCTGATGATGGTCGAGGCGCCACGGGCAGGTGACGATGCCTTGCTGCTCGCCCACACGCCCGAGTACGTCGCCAGGGTTTCGCGAGGCGAGTTGGACCCGGCCCGTCAGAGGGAGATCGGTTTTCCCTGGTCGGCGGCCATGGTGGAGCGCTCGCGCCGCTCGGCGGGCGCCACCATCGAGGCCTGCCGTGCGGCGCTGCGGGAGGGGATCGCCGTCAATCTGGCCGGTGGCACCCATCACGCCTATGCCGACAAAGGGGGCGGCTTTTGCGTGTTCAACGATGCGGCGATCGCGGCGCGCCAGTTGCGCCGTGACGGCCACGTGGAGCGCGTGGCGGTGGTGGACCTCGATGTGCATCAGGGCAATGGCACCGCCGCCATCCTGCGCGACGATCCGTTCGTCTTTACGCTTTCCCTGCATGGAGAGAAAAACTATCCCTTCCGCAAGGAGGCCAGCGATCTCGACGTAGGGCTGCCCGATGGTTGTACCGACCAGGCCTACGCCGAAGCATTGCAAGGCGCGCTCGATGCGCTGTTCGCGCGCTTTTCTCCCGACCTGATCATCTACCTGGCTGGCGCCGATCCCCATGAGGGCGACCGGCTCGGCCGTCTTAAGCTCACGCTGGCGGGCCTGGCGCATCGCGACCATCTGGTGTTCGGGGCGGCCCTGGAGCGGGGCCTGCCGATTGCAGTGGCCATGGCCGGCGGCTACGGCAACCGGATCGAGGATACCGTCGCGGTGCACGCACAAACGATCGGGCTGGCTGCGCAGTATCACCGGCGCTATGCAAGGCAGGCAGGCCTGGCCACGCATGCCGCAGAGGCAACGGTGGCGCCTCGATGAGCGCAACCAGTCAAGGCAGCGCAGTGCGCGGCACGCTGTGGATGGCCGCCATGCCCTGGCTGTTCGTGGTGATCTGGAGTACCGGCTTTATCGTCGCCAAGTATGGCATGCCGCATGCCGAGCCCATGACCTTCCTGTTCCTGCGCTTTGTCGGCGTGCTGGTGCTGATGGTGCCCTTTGTGATCCTGGCGCGGGTGCCGCTGCCGCAGCGCGCCGGCGCCATTGACTGGCGCATGGTCGGGCACATCGCGCTGGCGGGACTGTTCCTGCAGGCCGGCTATCTTGGCGGCGTTTGGGCCGCCGTCAAGCTTGGCATGCCGGCGGGGGTCTCGGCCCTGATCGTCGGGATGCAGCCGATCCTGACCGCGCTGGCGGCTGCGCGCATGGGCGAGGCCATCGGCCGGCGCCAGTGGATGGGCCTGCTGCTCGGCATCGCGGGCGTCGGGCTGGTGGTGGCCAACAAGCTGTCGGCCAGCGGGCTGTCCGCGCCGAGCCTGCTGCTGGCTGTTGGCGCTTTGTTCTCGATCACCTTCGGCACGCTCTACCAGAAGCGCCATTGCGCGGTGTTCGATCTGCGCATGGGTTCGGTCATCCAGTTTGCCGCGGCGGCGCTGGCTTGCCTGCCGTTCATGTTCCTGACTGAAACGCGCCATGTCGCGTGGAATGCCGAGATGTTCGGCGCGCTGGCCTGGTCTGTGGTGGCGTTGTCGATCGGTGCCATCTCGCTGTTATTCCTGCTGATTCGCGAAGGCGCGGCCACCAAGGTGTCCAGCCTGATGTATCTCACCCCGCCAACCACCGCGGTCATGGCATGGCTGCTGTTTGGCGAGCGTTTTCCGCCGCTGGCTGCGCTGGGCATGGCCCTGGCAGCCAGTGGCGTGGCCCTGGTGATTCGCCGCTGATCCTCCTATCCGTCCTGCCAATGAAACCGACCGCCGATACCCGGAGCGCCTACCGTCACTTCCAGCCTATCACGACACGCTGGATGGA
The DNA here is from genome assembly GCF_029335485.1 of Cupriavidus basilensis. GTDB lineage: Bacteria > Pseudomonadota > Gammaproteobacteria > Burkholderiales > Burkholderiaceae > Cupriavidus > Cupriavidus basilensis_E. The sequence goes on along the minus strand of NZ_JARJLM010000159.1, from coordinate 8,606 downwards.
CAACGACGTCTATGGCCACGTCAACAACGTCATCTACTACAGTTATTTCGATACCGTGGTGAACACCTACCTGATCCGGCAGGGTGTGCTCGATATCGAGGCTGGCGACACCATCGGGCTGGTGATCGAGACGCAGTGCAATTACTTCAGCGCACTGAGCTTCCCCGATACTGTGGTGGCGGGGCTGCGCGTGGCGCGCCTGGGAAACTCCAGCGTGCGCTACGAAGTTGGCCTGTTCCGCAACGACGAGGACGTTGCCGCCGCGCAGGGGCATTTCGTGCATGTCTATGTGGATCGCGCCACGCGCCGTCCGGTGCCGCTGCCGGCCGCGCTGCGCCATGCCTTGCAGGCGCTGGTGAACGAGCCCGCGGACGCCGGCGCCTGAGCCGGCCGGCGCAAAGGAGTTGAGATTCATGGATTCACAGCAGAAGCGGGATACCGCCGTGGTCGACCAGGCCATCGTCACGCGCCGCTCGGTGCGCGCTTTCCTGGATACACCGGTGCCGCGCGAGGTGGTCAACGAGATCCTGGCGGTGGCCAGCCGGGCCCCTTCCGGAACCAATGCCCAGCCGTGGCGCGTCTATGTGCTGACGGGCGAGGCCAAGCTGAAACTGTCCGCCGACGTGCTGTCCGCCTACGACGATCCCCAGCGCGACAGCAAGTATCGGGAAGAGTACCCCTACTATCCGCGCGCGTGGGTCACGCCCTATGTCGACCGCCGCCGCAAGGTTGGCTGGGACTTGTACAGCCTGCTGCAGATCAGCCGCGAGGACAAGGCGCGCATGCATGCGCAGCATTCGCGCAATTTCACTTTCTTCGATGCCCCGGTGGGCATGATCTTCACCATCGACCGCATCCTGGAGCAGGGCAGCTGGCTGGACTATGGCATGTTCCTCCAGAGCATCATGGTGGCGGCGCGTGCACGCGGGCTGGACACCTGCCCGCAGGCTGCGTTTACCCAGTTCCATGCGGTCATCAGCAACCACTTGCGGTTGCCGGGTGATGAAATGGTGGTTTGCGGCATGGCGCTGGGCTATGCCGATCCGGCCGCCATAGAGAATACCCTTAGTACCGAACGTGAACCGGTGAGCGGGTTCGCGCGTTTCTTGTCATGAGATAGCTCGCCGCTTGTGCGGGTGAGCGGACTTTTTCTTGTGGGCGCGCCGGGCAGCCGGTGCGCCCGCAGTGCTTGATGGGGCGGGGCAACGACGACGGGCTGCTGTCGGCATCGCGCTCGGCATCGGCCTTGCTGCACGTGCAATGTGATGCGTGCCCCGCATTTTTTGCAATGTGGAATTGTTTGCAAATCGAACTTTAAAGAGCCTTCGTAAGTCTTTAATCTTGCTAACAATTTCTTTTTTTCCTAAACTGGCGCAATCCAAGTTGCGCGCTGAATGAATCATGTTCCGGTCTGATTCCCCCCTATTGTTTCGATTCTTCGGCTCTACCCCTCTTACTTCGGTTGCGGCTTCCGTGCTGTTGACCGTTTCCATGCTGGCCACCCCTACGGTTGACGCCGCGACGCAGTCGCCGGATTCGACAAAAGCCAGCAAAAAGTCGGCAAAAGTCTCCAAGTCCGAGAAAAAATCGGTATCTTCATCCAAGTCCGCAAAACCCAGGCAGGTTGCCGGTGCCGCCAAGGCTGAGCGCGTCACCACGCGCAAGGTAGTCGTGCTGAAAAACGGCAAGCGGCATGTGGTGGCGCAGCGCCAGGCCGTGCCGGTGCGGGCAGCCTTTACGCCGGCCAAGCCCTCGCTGGGCGAGGCGCTCGGGCTGCGCGAGACCGAGGATGCGCTCTCCCTGCGCTCCAGCGTTGCGCTGGTGATGGATCAGAACACCAATGAGGTGCTGTTCCAGAAGAACGCCGCCGCGGTGTTGCCGATCGCCTCGATCACCAAGCTGATGACCGCCCTGGTGGTGATGGACGCGCACCAGCCGATGGACGAGCTTCTCACCATCAACGAGGAGGACCGCGACAACGAGAAGCACAGCAGTTCGCGCCTGCGCTTCGGCACGCAGCTGACCCGCCAGGAGGCGCTGCTGCTGGCGCTGATGTCCTCGGAGAACCGTGCGGCATCCGTGCTGGGACGCAGTTATCCGGGCGGCTTGCCGACGTTTGTGCAGGCCATGAACCGCAAGGCGCGCGAACTCGGCATGAACGATAGCCACTTCGTCGATTCGAACGGCCTGTCGAGCAGCAATGTATCGAGTGCGATGGACCTGGTGCGCATGGTCAACGCCGCGTATCGCAACCCCACCATCCGCGAGTTTTCGACGCAGACCGAGCATGAGGTCAATGTGCTTGGACGTACCCAGCACTACGTCAGCACCAATCGCCTGGTGCGCGGCGGCAACTGGGATATCGGCCTGCAGAAGACCGGTTTCATCTCCGAGGCAGGGCAGTGCCTGGTGATGCAGGCACGTGTCAACGGCCGCAATGTGGTGATGGTCTTCCTCGACTCGGTCGGCAAGCTGTCCCGCTTTGCCGATGCGACCCGCGTCCGGGACTGGCTGGAGCACGCGCAGTCCGGTCCTGGCCGTCCGTTCCCCACGTCGCCGAACCTGACCCAGGGCCCAACTTCCCCCCAGGCAATCCTTACCGCGCAGCAACCCCGGGGCATCTGATGGCGGCGCCGGGATGAGCCGGCACGCCGCTGTATGAAAAACGCGCCGGCAACGGCGCGTTTTTCATTTGGGCCGGGCCTAGATTTGGGCCGGGCCTAGAGCAGTTTGCCGGGATTCATGATGCCGGCCGGATCGAGCAATTGCTTGATGCCGTGCATCAGGCGCAATTCCAGCGGATCCTTCAGGCGCAGGAAGTCATCGCGCTTAAGCTGGCCGATGCCATGCTCGGCGCTGATGCTGCCGCCGTAGCGCGCCACCTCGTCCAGCACCTCGGCGGTCAGCGCCTTGCCATGCTGCGCGGTCCAGTCGCGTTCCGCACCCGCGGGGCGCGACAGGTTGTAGTGCAGGTTGCCGTCGCCGAAATGGCCGAAGATGAAAGGGCGGATGCTGGGGCTGATTGCCTTCAGGCGCGTTTCCATCGATGCCATGAACGCCGGGATCTGCTCGATCGGCAGCGATACATCGTGCTTCAGGTGGGGGCCATCGGCGCGCTGTGCCTCCGAGATTTCCTCGCGCAGCTTCCACAGGCTCTGCAACTGCGCCAGCGAGGCGGAGACCGCCGCATCCAGGCACAGCTCGCGCTCCAGCGCCTCTCCGATGACACGTTCGAGCAGGGCGTTCAGGGCGTCTTCATCGGTGGTGTCGGCCAATTCCACCAGGACATAGGCCGGATGGCGACGGTCGAAGGGTTCCTGCACGCCTTCCGCGTGCTTCAGCACCAGGCCGACGCAGTCGCCGGTGAAGAATTCGAAGGCTTGCAGGCGGGCGCCGCACTGCTCGAACAGCAGTTCGAACAACGCCAGTGCCTGCTGCGGCGAGCCGACCGCGGCCAGCACCACGGAGCGTGCATCGGTGCGCGGGAACAGGCGCAGCGCCGCGGCGGTGATGACGCCCAGCGTGCCTTCGGAGCCGATCAGCAATTGCTTGAGGTCATAGCCGGTATTGTCCTTGCGCAGCGCACGCAGGCCGTGAAAGATCTCGCCGTTGGGCAGCACGGCTTCCACGCCCAGCACCAGTTCGCGCGTCATGCCGTAGCGCACCACATTCACGCCGCCTGCATTGGTCGCGAGATTGCCGCCGATCTGGCAAGAGTCCTCTGCTGCCAGGCTGAGCGGCAGCAGGCGATGCGCGTCCTGTGCCGCGCGCCGCAGGTTGCCGAGGATGCAGCCGGCTTCGGCCACCAGTGTATTGGCGATGGTATCGATCGAGCGGATCGCGTTCATGCGGTCCATGCTCAGCAACACGTTGGCTGGACTGCCGTCGGGCGCGGCGCCGCCGCACAAGCCCGTATTGCCGCCACGCGGCACCACCGGCACCGCAGCCTGCTGGCACAGCGCCAGGCAGCGGGCTACCTCGTCGACCGAGCGCGGCCTGACCACGGCCTGCGCATTGCCGCGGTAGAGCCCGCGCCAGTCGGCGAGCCAGGGCGCGACCTGGTCGGGCTCGGTGGCAACCACATCGGGGCCCAGCGCTTCGATCAGGCGGGGCAGGAAAGCTGAATTTTGCATGGTGGTTCGGTTCGGTTTCGGTTCGATCTGGGGGGGGGCGATGCGGCTCATGCCGCCGGATGGGTTGATTCCTGGCTGCCTGGGGGGATGGCGCGTGCGCTCAGTTGCAGCCCAAGGCGCGCCGCCGCGCCTTGCAGATGCGACACCGCAGCCGTGCGTGCCTGCTCGGCGTTGCCGGCACGGATCGCATGGAAGATGGCCAGGTGTTCCTGGTGGACCTGCTCCGACAGGCCGGCCTGCCGCTGCGTATTCAGCCGTGCCGCGTGCACGGCCTGGTGCAATTGCAGGTTCAGGTACTGCAGCAGCTGCAGGTAGTACGGGTTATGGGTGGCGGCGGCAATTGCGACGTGAAACGCCGTGTCGGCCTCGGTGCTGCGGTCGGGGTCGTGCAATTGGGCCCCGAGCCGATCCAGCAGCGCCTGCATCTGCGCGACTTCCTGACCGGTACGCCGTAGCGCGGCCAGCGCGGCGGCGGCACTTTCGAGATCCAGCCGCAGTTCGTAGATGCTGGCGAGTTCACCGCGATCGATACCGATTTCCTGCGGCACCCGGAAGCCCGCGTTGCCCACGCGCGAGCGCACCGTGCTGCCAAGCCCCTGGCGGCTTTCCACCAGGCCTTGCGAGCGCAGGTGCTCGGTCACCTCGCGGATCACCGCCGGGCTGACGCCATAGTGCTCGGCAAGCTGCTTGCCGGATGGCAGCCGGGCGCCGACGGGGTACTTGCCGTCCGCGATCTCGGCGCAAAGTTGCTGGGTCACCTGTTCGGTGAGGGTGATGGCTTTGGTACGCATGCCAGGCATGGTACAGCTATCAGGTTATCTGAAAACTAATGGTAAACCCCTGGATTGCGGGAAGACTGGGCCTCGGGGGCATGATAGGCGCCGCCGCATCGGGGTGCGGGCACTTCGCCGGATCGGGCGAAGAGGGCGCCAGAGGCCCTCCCCGTCATCCCGCGATCGAACTCAGGCTCAGGCAGCCACGTCCGTCGAGTAGCCCATGCCGCGAGAGATTTGCAGCGCGGTGTCTTTCAGGTTCTGCAGCCAGCTGTCCTGCAGGCGATCGGCCGGGGCCGATAGCGACAGGCCGGCCACCAGCCGGCGCGAATCGTCGTAGATGCCGGCGGCGATGCAGCGCACGCCGAGTTCCAGTTCTTCGTTGTCGCGCGCGTAGCCGTTGGTGCGCACCCAGTTGAGTTCGCGCTCCAGCTTGATCAGATCCGTGATGGAAGTGCGCGTATGGCCGGCCAGGCCGGTGCGGGTGGCATAGTTGCGCACCCGTGCGATTTCATCGGCAGCCAGGAACAGCTTGCCGACCGAGGTCAGGTGCAGCGGCGCACGTCCGCCGATGGCGCGCACCACCTGCATGCCGGAGCGTTCGCTGTAGGCGCGCTCGATGTAGACGATCTCATCGCCCTGGCGCACCGACAGGTTGACCGTCTGGCCGGTCACGCGGTGCAGCGCGCGCATCGGCGCCAGCGCGGCATCGCGTACCGAGAGGCGCGCCTTGACCAGGTTGCCCAGTTCGAGCAGCCGCATGCCCAGCCGGTAGCTGCCGGGATCGGAGCGGTCGACGAAGCGGCAAGCCACCATGTCGTTCAGGATGCGGTGCGCGGTGGAAGGATGCAGGCCGGTGGCCAGCGACAACTCCTTGAGGCTGACCGGATCAGCATGCTGGGCCAGCGCATCCAGCAGGGTCATCATGCGTTCGATGACCTGGATGGATGTCTTGCCGGGTGCTTTGTCTGCTTCTGCCATGGGGGAATGTTGCCGTGCGGCAAATTAAGCGGTTGCCTGATTCTATCTCGCATTGTGAAAATTTCAATAGATGAAATGGTATTACCGAAAGAAACTTCGGATTCAGCCGGGCACTGGCAGGATCGCCAAGGCATGTGAGAATGTGGCGGATTCATCGCTGGCGAGATCGCTTTTTGTATGCCGGCAGATGCGCAAGGGCGCATAATTGCGGGGTTTTGGGGTCTGGAAGAGGGAAACAATGCGAGTCGGTCTGTTCGCCACCTGCCTGGTGGACCTGATGCGTCCGGAAATCGGCTTTTCGGTATTGAAGCTGCTGGAGAAGGCGGGCTTTGACGTGATGGTGCCCGAGGCCCAGACCTGCTGTGGGCAACCGGCCTACAATTCCGGCGAGCGTGCCGCGGCGCGCGATCTGGCGGAAAAATTCCTGCGCGAATTCGAGATGTTCGACTACGTGGTGATTCCGTCGGGTTCCTGCGGGGGCATGGTGCTGCATCATTACGCCGACCTGCTGCGCGACGACCCCGAGCTCAACAGCCGCTACGAAACGCTGCGCGCGCGAGTGTTCGAGTTGACCGATTTCCTGGTCAATGTGGCCAGGCTGGGCGAATTCGACTCCAGGTTCGCGGGCCGCATCACCTACCATGATTCCTGTTCCGGCCTGCGCGAGCTCGGTGTCAAGAGCCAGCCGCGCGCCTTGCTGGCGCAACTGCCCGGCGTGCAACTGAACGAGATGAAGGACTGCGAGGCCTGCTGCGGATTCGGTGGCACCTTCTCCGTCAAGTACGGCAATATCTCCACGGCCATCGTCGACGAGAAGTGCGCCAACATCAAGGCCAGCGGCGCCGACGCCGTGGTGCTGGGCGACCTGGGCTGCATCCTCAATATCGAAGGCCGCCTGCGCAGGACCGGCGACACGCGCACGCAGGTGTTGCACATTGCCCAGGTGCTGGCCGGCGACGCCTGAGCTCCGGCCGGACAAAAAACAATACCTAGCGAGATCCCCGCTATGCAAGTTCGCAGCATGGAATTCAAGGCGCGCGCGGGCCAGAAGCTGGCCGACCAGCGCCTGCAGCAAAACCTCAAGAAGCTTTCCACCAAGTTCGTCACGGCGCGTGCCGACGCCATCCTCGATATCGATTTCGACGCCACCCGCGAGGCGCTGAAGGAGCGCCGCAACCGTGCACTGGAGAACCTCGACGTCTGGCTGGCCACCTTCGAGGAAAACGCTACGCGCCGCGGCGCCACCGTGCTGTTCGCGGAAACCACGGCCGACGCTGCCCGGCTGGTGGGCGAGATCGCGCAGAAGCACGGCGTGAAGAAGGTCATCAAGAGCAAGTCGATGGTGACCGAGGAAATGCGCCTGAACCAGGTGTTGGGCGAGATGGGCGTGCAGAGCATCGAGACCGATCTCGGTGAATACATCCTGCAGATCAACGATGCAGAGCCGCCATCGCACATCATTGCCCCGGTGGTGCACAAGGACAAGGAAGAGATTGCCGATCTCTTCGCCAAAGTGCACCACAAGCCGCGCCTGACGGACATCCCCGAGATGACGCGCGAGGCGCGCGAAGTGCTGCGCCCGGAGTTCCTGTCGGCCGACATGGGCGTGACTGGCGGCAACTTCATCATCGCCGAAACCGGCTCGGTGGCGGTGGTGACCAACGAGGGCAACGAAGGCATGTGCACGGTGATGCCGCGCGTGCACGTGGCCGTGACCGGCATCGAGAAGGTGCTGCCGACGCTGGAAGACCTGGCCACCGTGATGCGCCTGCTGCCGCGTTCGGCCACCGGGCAGGCCATCTCGAACTATTTCTCGCTGCTGACCGGCCCGCGCGCCGAAGGCGAGCGCGATGGTCCCGAGCATATGTATTTCGTGGTGGTCGATGGCGGACGCAGCGGTCTGATCGGCGGCGAGTTCCAGGAAATGCTGCGTTGTATCCGCTGCGGCGCCTGCATGAACCATTGCCCGGTCTACCAGAAGATCGGCGGCCATGCCTATGGCTGGGTCTATCCGGGCCCCATGGGCAGCGTGCTGACGCCGAGCTACGTCGGCCTGGCCAATACGCTGGACTTGCCGCAGGCGGCCACGCTATGCGGCGAATGCAATCGCGTGTGCCCGGCATCGATCCCGCTGTCGGACTTGTTGCGCAAGCTGCGGGAAAAGCAGATGGAGCGTGGCCTGCGTCCCTGGCAGGAGCGGCTCGGGCTGCAAGTCTGGGCCTATGTGGCGCGCCGGCCGGGGCTCTATGCCCTGGCTACCCGCATCGGCGCGCGGCTGCTGGCGCGCATGGGCGGCAGCAGCAAGCTGATCGCCAGCCTGCCGATGGCGGGCCGCGGGTGGACCGAGACCCGGGACCTGCCGGCCCCGAGCGGAAGGACTTTTCGCGAACTTTATAAGGAAAGGAGGGCCCGCTGATGACTACGACCCCTGATAACGCACCGGCGCTGGCAACCATGCGCGCAGCGCTTGAACAACATATCGGCGGCCAGCTCGCCGCCGACGGCCTGGTGCGCAGCTGGCGCGAGGCCGCACCGGGACTTGTGCTGCCGCCGATGTTCGGACAGGCGATGGAGGAATTGCTGCGCCGGCTGGAAATGTCGGCGGTGTTCGCGCAGGACAGCTGCTCGTTCTCGAGTTCGGCGGTGACCGATCAGCTCAAGCGCTGGCTGGATAAGGCGGCCACCGCCTGAGCGCCGCCGCGCCAGGAGCAAGAGGTGG
>NZ_JARJLM010000158.1 GCF_029335485.1 Cupriavidus basilensis | reverse complement strand
CCGGGCTTTGCCCGGGACCAGGCCGAAGCCGAAGCCATGGCGCAGGTGGCCGGCAACGTGGCGACTTCATCGCCAGTCGCCACGACGTCAATGGCGATGCCGGCGGCAGCCACGCAACCGGCAGCATCAGCAGAATCAGCAGCACCAGCAAGGCCGATAGCATCGCCGCCGGCGCCACCCGGCCACGTGGACTATGTGCAGATGCCCGTGATGGCATCGATCGGCCGCTGGCATCAGTCTGGGGAGCCGCGTTCCGCTGGCCACGGCGCGGACAACGATGCGCCCGGTCCCATCGCCGTCGCCAGCGATCCCGCTTATGCCGATTCAGCCGGCAAGCCGCCGCGCGCCGTTTTTTCGCTCCATATGGACGATGCCACTTCGGCAACCGGCCATGTCGGCAGCCGTGTGCAAAGCATGGCGCTTGCGCTGGACACCGTGCTGCCGCGCAGTGGCGGCCTGACGATACAGTCGCGCCTGCAGCTTGCCTACCAGTCCGGCCTCGACAAGAACGCCAACGGTTTCCTGGCCGGCCAGCCGGAAGACGGCAGCGTGGCGGCGATGGTCGTGCGGGTCTATCAGACGCAGCCGACCCGGCTCAATGGCGTCAACGGGGTCTATCCCTTCGTCGAAGCGGACCTCTGGCAGGATCACAAGCAGGTCATCAACATCAACGGTACCCGCATCGATCCCGAGATGCTGCGCGGCCTGCTCGCGTTCAACCTGGGTGCGCATGGCAGCACCAATTCAGGCGTCAAGATCTGGCTCAAGCTGAAGGCCGGCCGCAATCCCGGCGGGACCGTGGGCGCGCGCTATCGCTGGTAGCTCGCGGACAAGGCTGGCACCGGCGGCAGGCTGGAATCAATAAATACGGCGAGGGGTCTTGCTTTTTTCGGAGGCTCCGCTAGAATGTCGTTCTCGCGTGCGGCTGTAGCTCAGTTGGATAGAGTACTTGGCTACGAACCAAGGGGTCGTGGGTTCGAATCCTGCCAGCCGCACCACCGATAAGACAAGGGTTAGCACGTTCTGCGTGCTGACCCTTTTGTCATTTTGTCATTCCGGCGCATCGATCGGCACGCCTGCGGATGCGCGGCTCCCGTATCCACTCCCATGCCAAAGACCGATCCCGCATCCAGCACCGCTGCAGAGCCCGTACCGAAACGCAGCCTCGCCAGCCAGACCTTGTTCCGCGGGCTGGAAATCGTCGATGCCGTGTCGCAGGGCTTCACCACCTTGCCGGAAATCAGCAAGCAGACCGGCATCTCCTACAGCACCGCGCACCGGCTGGCCTCGGCGCTGACTGAGATCCGCTATCTGCAGCATGAGCCGCGCAAGGGGTACAGCCTCGGCAGCCGGCTGATCGAACTGGGCTTCCAGGCGCACCGGCAGTCGGACATTCTCGGCTGCGCGCGGCCGTATCTCGAACGCCTTGCGGCGCAGACGCGCGATACCGTGCATCTGGCCACGCTGATCGGGGACGAGGTGGTGTATCTCGACAAGCTGGCGGGGCAGCGCGCGGTGGAGATCAGCTCTCACATCGGCGGCCGCAAGCCGGTCTGCACCACGGGCGTGGGCAAGGCGCTGCTGATCGACAGCGGCGAGCCGGAGTGGCGGCGGCTGTATACGCGGGAAGCGGCAAAGGCGCCCCAGATGCCGCCGGAGGCAGTGTGGATCGACGCCATGCGCGGCTATGCGCAAGCCGACTACGCCTTCGACCTGGGCGAGGACGAGCCGTCGATCCGCTGCGTGGCGGCGCCGATCCGGGACGCCACCAACCGCATCGTGGCGGCGGTGAGCGTATCGAGCGCCGTGCAGTATATGGACAGCGAGCGGGTACAGGCGCTGATACCGGTGATCCGGCGCGCGGCGGCGGATATCAGCCAGCAGCTTGGCGGAAAGCCGGCGCGGCCCTGAGCCGGCGCCGGCGGCTTCCGTTGTGCATGCGGCTGGCCGCCGTCAGGCGATGCCGCTGGTCCCGCCATGGCGGTCTTGATCAGCGTGATGGAAAACATGCCGCGGTACGACTGGCGGTGGGTCAGGCCCGCGATAGCTGATCCCATCAGGCCGGCCAGCACGGTGATCGAGATGGCTTCGTTGAAGAGCGGAGTGGGGATCATCTGCAGCGTCCTGGCGGCGATGATGAAGCCCGGCAGCGTCGCGACAATGGCACTGAAGCCGAATGCCGGGGCGCTGTTCATCGCAGCCAGCAGCGACCCGCTCACCGCCGTCTTGCTGCCCTCGGAGAGGCGCCGCAGCAGCGTGCGCCAGCTCGTCGCCACCGCGGTCAGGAATCGTGCCTGCGGCTGGCGGCCGGGCCCGAGGCCCGGCTTTGCTAGCGTTTGAGATCGAGCGCGACGTCCACGATCATGTCTTCCTGCCCGCCCACCATGCGGCGCCGTCCCAGTTCCACCAGGATTTCCACTGCCGGCACGCCGTATTTTTGCGAGGCGGTTTCCGCGTGGCGCAGGAAGCTCGAGTACACGCCGGCGTAGCCTAGCGCGAGCGTTTCGCGATCGACCCGCACCGGCCGGTCCTGCAGCGGGCGCACCAGGTCATCGGCGGCATCCATCAGCGCGCGCACATCGCAGCCATGGTTCCAGCCCATGCGCTCGGCCACCGCCACGAAGACTTCGAGCGGCGCATTGCCCGCGCCCGCGCCCATGCCGGCCAGGCTGGCATCGACGCGATCGCAGCCTTCCTCCACCGCTACCACCGAATTGGCCACGCCGAGGCTGAGGTTGTGGTGGGCATGGATGCCGATTTCCGTGCCGGCCTGCAGCGTGCCGCGCAGCGCTCGCACACGGTCGCGGACGCCGTTCATGGTCAGCGCGCCGCCGGAGTCCACCACGTAGATGCAGGTGGCGCCATAGCTCTCCATCAGCTTGGCCTGCCCGGCCAGTTTCTCCGGCTCCGTCATGTGGCTCATCATCAGGAAGCCGACGGTATCCATGCCCAGCTTGCGCGCGCATTCGATATGCTGGCGCGAGGTGTCGGCCTCGGTGCAATGCGTGGCCACGCGCACCACGCGCGCACCGGCATCGTAGGCGGCGTGCAGGTCGTGCACGGTGCCGATGCCCGGCAGCAGCAGGGTGGCGATCCTGGCGTGCTTCACGCTCTCGGCCGCGGCCGCAATCCACTCCAGGTCCGTGTTGGCGCCGAAGCCGTAGTTGAAGCTCGAGCCGCTCAGGCCGTCGCCGTGCGCGACTTCGATCGAATCGACGTGCGCCGCGTCCAGCGCGGCTGCGATCGTCCTGACGTTCTCGATGCTGTACTGATGGCGGATGGCATGCATGCCGTCGCGCAGCGTGACATCGGAAATATAGATTTTCTTGGTGCTCATCTCGGTTTCCCCCTTGTCTTTCAGGCTGCGCAGAGTTGCGTCTGCGCCATGCGTTCCGCGCAGGCCAGTGCCGCGGAGGTCATGATGTCGAGATTGCCCGCGTAGGCCGGCAGGTAGTGCGCGGCGCCCTCCACCTCGAGATAGACCGAGGTCTTCAGGCCAGCGGTCCTGCCGATACCCGGCACGTTCAGCGCGTTCTCTCCCTCGAAGCGGTCGAATTGCACCGACTGCTTGAGCCGGTAGCCCGGCACATAGGACTGCACCTTCTTCACCATCTCGTGGATGCTGGCTTCGATGCGGTCCTGATCGGCCAGGTCGGACAGGACGAACACCGTGTCGCGCATGATCAGCGGCGGCTCGGCCGGGTTCAGGATGATGATCGCCTTGCCGCGCGTGGCGCCGCCCAGCACTTCGATGGCGCGTGAGGTGGTTTCGGTGAACTCGTCGATATTGGCGCGGGTGCCGGGGCCGGCCGACTTGCTCGAGATCGAAGCCACGATCTCGGCGTAGTGCACCTTGGCCACCTGGGACACCGCCGCGACCATGGGGATGGTTGCCTGGCCGCCGCAGGTCACCATATTGATGTTGGTGGCTTCAAGCTGCTGGTCGATGTTGATGGCGGGAATCACGTACGGGCCGATGGCCGCCGGCGTCAGGTCGATCACGCGGATGCCTTTTTCCTGCAGCTTCGCGTTGTGGTGCTCGTGCGCGCCTGCCGAGGTGGCGTCGAAGACCACGCGGATGTCCTTGAACTCGGGCATGGCCAGCAGGCCGTCGATGCCGCCCGCCGTGGTGGGGACGTTGAGGCGCGCCGCGCGCGCCAGGCCGTCCGATGCGGGGTCGATGCCGACCATCGCTCCCATCTCCAGATGCTTGCCGTGCCGCAGGATCTTGATCATCAGGTCGGTACCGATATTGCCGGAACCGATGATGGCGGCTTTGATCGTGTCGCTTTTGCTCATTGGATCTCCTCCGATTGACTTGAGCCGCGCGTTGCGATGTCCCCGACCGGAGATGGCCGTGACGTGGCGAAGCTCATCTATTCGGAGCAGATGTTATGGGCTCTCCCAATTAGTTGTCAACATATGAAAGTAACTCTCATATATTGAGATTAAAAAGAGATGGAATCTCCATTTGCGAGCCGAAAACCGGACAGTAGCGCTTGCCGTGGCATCTACAGGCCGTTTGGCAGCAGGGCCCCCAGTGCCTCGCGCATGGCGCGCGCAATCAGTTGCTGGCGCTCGCGCGGCATGCGCGCCAGGGTGGATGCCACGCTGATGGCCGCCAGGGGCTCGCCGTCGCCGGCGTGGACCGCCATGCCGACCGCCAGGACGCCGCGGGTGGCGTGGTTGCCGATCACCGACCAGCCGCGCTCGCGGGTGGCGCGCACCAGGATCCGCATGCGATCCGGCGTCATGCCGCCGTACTGCCCCAGCGCCGGCGCGTTGGCTGCGATGCAGCCCGCCACGTCGTTGTCCGGCAGTGCCGCCAGCAAGGCCAGCCCTGCGGCGCCGACGCCTAGCGGCTGGCGCGTGCCGACCTGGATGACGAGGATCTGCACCGGGTGGGTGCCCACGTGGCGTGCAATGCAGTGCGAGATCGGCCCTTCGCGCACGATGGCGAAGGCAGCGTCGCCGCAGGCCGCGCTTACCCGCGCCAGGACGGGCTGCAAGCGCTGCGCAAAGCCAGGCGTGGCCTTGGGCGGCGCCAGGCTTGCCAGACGCGGGCCTGCCGTATAGCGAAAGCGGCCGCGTTGTGCGACGTAGCCGCTCTCGATCAGGGTCGCCAGCAGCCGGTAGACCGTGGCCCGCTCCAGCCCCGCGGCACGGCACAGATCCACTACGCGAAGACCGTCGCGGCCGCTTTCGCGCACCGTGTCCAGCAGTTGCAGCCCACGCCGAAGCGTGCGGCTGCCGGGATCGTCGTCGCGTTCGGCGGCGGGGGTGGGCGTCGCCGTGTCCATGGCTTGAATGTCCGGCAGGCGGACGTTTCGAGTGGCGGTGCGGGCGGGCATCGGGAAGAATTTCTCCGTCGGTGGGGTACCCCGCAGTATGCCGCAGCGTGACAAGAACGGGTCCGCGACAAGCATGACATCCAACAGGAGACAAAGCATGACATTCCATCGCGCACCGCGCCGGCGCTGGCTCGCGTTCGCCGCCGCACTTGCGTGCAGCGCTGTGCTGCCGTTGCAGGCGCAGCCCGCCGCCTGGCCGGCCAAGCCGGTCAGACTCGTGGTTGGCTACGCCCCCGGCGGCGCCACCGACGTGATCGCGCGCATTGTCGCCAACAAGCTCGGCGAGCAGCTTGGCCAATCCGTGATCGTGGACAACCGCGCGGGCGCCAACAGCAATGTGGGCGCGGAGGTGGTCGCCAAGGCGGTGCCCGACGGCTACACGCTCTATGTCTACACTATCGCCAACACCATCAACGGCACCCTGTACAACAAGCTGGGCTATGACCCGCAGAACGACTTCGAGCCGATCGGGCTGATCGCCAAGATTCCCAACCTGCTGGTGGTGAATCCCAAGCTGCCGGTCAAGAGCGTGGCGGACTATGTGCGCTTCGCGAAGGCATCGCCGAACGGCGTCACGTTCGCATCATCGGGCAGCGGCTCGTCCATCCACCTGTCGGGCGAGATGTTCAAGATGCAGGCCGGGCTGAACATGCTGCACGTGCCCTACCGCGGCAGCGCGCCGGCGATCACCGATCTGCTGGGCGGCCAGGTGCAGTCGATGTTCGACAACACGCCGTCGGCGCTGCCGCACGTGCAGGCGGGCCGCTTGCGCGCCATCGCCATCACCAGCGCGCAGCGTTCGCCGCTGTTGCCGGACGTGCCGACGGTTGCCGAGTCGGGTTTTCCCGGCTTCGACGTGCAATCGTGGTTCAGCCTCGCCGCGCCTGCCGGCACGCCGAGGCCGGTGATCGAGCGCGTGAACGCCGCCCTCAACAAGGCGCTTGCGGCGCCCGACGTGCGCCAGCGCCTGCACGACCTGGCGGCCACGCCCGAACCCGGTACGCCGGGGCAGTTGCGTAGCTTCATCAAGGCGGAGATCAAGCGCTGGCACGACGTGGTGAAACAGTCCGGCGCCAAGGCCGAATAAGGAGTCCCACCCTTCATGTATCCGATCGATTTCTTCTGGCGCGCCGCCGCGCGCTGGCCTGGCAATGTCGCCATCGATGCGCCCGAAGGCGCCATCCGCTACGATGCGCTGGCCGACCGGGTGGCCGCGCTCGCCGCCGCGCTCGTCGCGCTGGACCCCGCACCGCAAAGCCGGGTCGGCATTTGCGCGGGCAACAGCGCCGAGCATATTGCCGCGCTGCTGGCGGTGCTGGCCTGCGGCAAGGTCTGGGTGCCGCTCAACCCGAAGAGCACCCGGCCTGAGATCCGCCGCATCGTCGACGCGACCGAGCCGTCCATCCTGGTGGTCGATGCGGCCTGTGCCGGCCTGCTGGAGGGCGCGCCCGGCGTGCGCATCTACAGCGGCTTGCCGCCGGCAGGCGAGTCAACCGTCGCGGCGCTGGCGGCGGCGCATGCGGGAGCGCCGCGCCCGGTCTTCACGCTGCTGCCGGATGCCATCCAGGCGATCAAGTTCACCGGCGGCACCACCGGTGCGCCGAAGGGCGTGATGCAGCCTTACCGCGCCTGGATGGCCAACATCGTCAACCAGATCCACGCGTGGGGCTTCGACGAGCACGAGCGCTATATCGTGGCGGCGCCGATCACGCATGGCACCTCAACCTATCTGCTGCCCATCCTGGCACAGGGCGGTTGCCACGTGGTGCTGGCCGAGGCGGGCGCCGAGGCCGTGCGTACCGCGTTCCGCGAACGTGGCGGTACCGCGTGCTTCATGCCGCCTACGCTGGTCTACATGCTGATGGCGTTGCCGGGCGCCTCGCGCGCGGACTTTCCGCGCCTGCGCCGGCTGATCTATGGGGGCGCCCCGATGCCGCCGGAGAAGATCCGCGAGGTGCGCGACTTCTTCGGCCCGGTGCTGGGCACCACCTACGGCCAGACCGAGGCGCCGCAGATTCTTACCGTGATGCGTCCCCGGGACTTCGATGATGAACGGAACTGGGCTGCGGTGGGCCTTGCCGGCTGGTTCAGCGACGTGGCGGTCATGTCGCCGGACGGCCGCTTGCTGCCCCCATGCGAGGTCGGCGAGGTGGTGGCGCGCGGTGACCTCGTCATGACCGGCTACTGGCGCCTGCCGGAGAAAACCGGGGAGACCCTGGTGGACGGCTGGCTGCATACCGGCGACCGCGGCATGATCGACGAGCGTGGCTACCTCTACCTGAAGGACCGGCTGAAAGACATGGTCATCACCGGTGGATTCAACGTGTATCCGGTGGATGTCGAGAACGCGCTAGGCCAGCATCCCGCCGTGCATGAATGCACGGTGTTCGGCGTGCCCGATGAGAAATGGGGCGAGGCGGTGCAGGCCGCCGTGGAGTTGCGCCCCGGCCAACACGCTACCGAAGCCGGATTGATCGCCTTCGTGCGAGAGCGGCTCGGACCCGTGCAGACGCCCAAGCGCATTCATTTCCATGCCAGCCTGCCGCGCTCGCCCGTAGGGAAGGTGCTCAAGACCACGGTGCGGGAACGCGCCATGGCCCCCGGGGCGCCTGGCACCGACAACCCAGCTAGCGCAGACAACACCGCCCGCGCAGCATCAAGGACCAAGCCATGACCACAACCGCCAAGCCCGTTACCCGCCTGTGCACCCATACGCTCACCAGCCTGCATTACCGCGATGCGAACCTGGTCGAGGACCTGATGGGCAAGAAGACCTTTACGGAAGTGATGGTGATGCAGATTCTCGGCCGCGAGCCGCGCCCGGTCGACCTGCGCATCACCGACGTGGTGCTGATCGTCCTGATGGAGCACGGCCTCACGCCGAGCGCCATCGCCACGCGCCTGATCTACATGAGCGCGCCCGAGAACCTGCAGGGTGCCGTGTCGGCAGGCCTGCTGGCGGTCGGGAGTTCATTCGTGGGCACCATGGAGAACTGCGCGCAGTTGCTCGACCGCATCGGTGCGGCCGCCGACCCCGATGCCGAGGCGATGGAGATCGCGCGCCACTATAAAGCCGTCAAGAGCCCCGTCCCGGGCTTCGGCCACCACTTGCACAAGCCGGTGGATCCGCGCGCCTACAAGCTGCTCGAGATGGGGCGTGCCGAGCCCGACCTGGCCGGAGACAAGATCCGCGCACTCGAGTGCCTGTCCAGGGCCGTGGATGCCGTGAGCGGCCGGGCCATCACCATCAACGCCACGGGCGCCGTCGCCGCCTTGCTGGGCGAGCTGGGCGTGGCCACGGGCGTGATGCGCGGCTTTGCCGTCATTTCGCGTGCGGCAGGCCTGGTGGCGCATATCGTCGAAGAGCAGCAAAGCCCCTCCGGGCGCTTTATCTGGGACACCGTCGAGCATGCCATTCCCTATGTGGGCGAGGGCGGCAGGCCGGAGGAGGGCAGGTGACGCGGGCAACTCCCTGAGCCCGCGTGCATCCGGGCTGGCCAGACGGCAAGAGCGGCATCGGATGCGGGTGGAAATGCTAGGATTCCAACAGAACGCAGCAATGATCCTGCGAATCCAGGCAAGTGCAAAGGAGAGACACGGAGATGGAAAGCGGCGTCACGGAAGGCATCAAGGAATACAGGGGCTATGTTGTCCATGTCTTCTGCAAGACGATCAAGGACGGCTTGCATATCGCATCCTGCGCGATCTGGGAGGATGGCGCCGTGGTGCAGGATGCCAGGTCGATCGGCCGCAACCATGCCACGCCTGACGATGCGAAGGCGGCTGCCTACGAATGGGCCAGGCAGTGGATAGACGCCAATAGCTGAAACCGGGGGCAGGAGTCCAGGCCCTGGTTCCGGTGCCGGTGCCGGCGGCGCCTGCGCCGGAAGGTTGGAAGTTCGTATTGCCGCAGGGCCTCGGGCGGTGCATTTCCGTTCGCATCGCCTCGGGGAAGGGATCCATACCGGCACTTTCCGGCTTTTTTTCCATAAAGGGTATCCAGATGCCGCCAACCCGCGTATATTTCGGCCCGCGGGGTGGAGCAGTTGGCAGCTCGTCGGGCTCATAACCCGAAGGTCGCAGGTTCAAGTCCTGCCCCCGCAACCAGATATAAGGCAAAAAGCCCGTGCGGATCACACCGCACGGGCTTTTTGCTTTCTTGCCTTGCCTCAGCCCTGGTCTACCTTGATGTTCAGCAAGTCATTGCCGGTCTCGGTCAGATAGGGCGAGAAAAGGCTCATCACCTGAGACGCGCCCCATCGGATATGTTGGCGCTTGATGGCGTCGATACCATGGCGGGAGCGCAGATAGTCGATCCAGTAAGTGGATACGATCCAGGTATTCACGACCAGATGATCGAGTTGCGCGGGCGTGGCGCGCAGCAATCCCGCGGATTCCATGTCCCCGAATACCCGCCGGACATCTCGCTGGCCGTCATTGGCCAGCGCTTCGGTGCGCGAGCGCAAAGCCGGCGCAAGGTTGCGAATGGCGGCCGAGTCGCGATAGAAGAAGCGCCACTCCCACATCAGGTTGAACCAGCCGCTCAGATAGCCTGCAAAACGGCCAGGTTCTTCCCCATGCGCCAGATCGGCAACCGAGGTGTCGCGCAGCGCCCGCTCGAACTTGTCGAACAGCGCCTCCAGGATCTGTTCCTTGCGGTTGAAGTGATAGTAGAGATTGCCTTCCTGGATGCCGACCGCCGACGCGATCTCCGCCGTCGTCACAACGACCGGGCCGCGTTCGTTGAACAGGCTCAGGCAGGCATCCAGGATGCGTTCGCGCGTCTTGGGGCGCAGGACCGGCGCGCCTTTCACAGTCATGGCCGGAGACTCCTGTGGTGTTGCGTTATCTGCATGTCTTGCATGGGGGAATTTAGGGGTAAGCCCTGATTTCAGGCAATCCCGGTTGATAAATTAGGGTGAACACCCTAGTCTAGTCCGAAGACAGCACGAATGCACCGCGAGAATTCGGCGCGGCCAGCGCCAGCCCGGTTTTGCCAACAGGAGACAATCGATGCTATCAGGCAACGCGGATCATCTTTCTTCCCAGGCCCAGTCCGGCACGCCGGCCGAAGCGCGGGGCGCGGGACAGCAGACGGCGCATGCCGCTGGACAGGGCAAGGCACAGCATGTCGATGTGCTGATCGTAGGGGCCGGGCTGTCCGGCATCTGCGCGGCCTACCACCTGCAAACCAGCTGCCCGGGCAAGACGTTCGCGATACTGGAAGGGCGGGATGCGATCGGCGGCACGTGGGATCTCTTCCGTTATCCCGGCGTGAGGTCGGACTCGGACATGTACACGCTGGGCTTCAGTTTCCGCCCCTGGCGGAGCGAGAAGTCGATCGCCGACGGCGATGCCATCCTGCAGTACATCCGGGGTACGGCACGGGAATTCGGTATCGAGCAGCGCATCCGCTTCGGCCACCGCGCCACCCGTGCTTCGTGGTCGTCCGACACCGCCCGGTGGACGGTGGAGGCGACGGTTGGCCCGCAGGGCACGCCCGCGCGCTTCACTTGTGGTTTTCTCTATCTCTGCAGCGGCTACTATGACTACGCGGATGGCTATATGCCGGGCTGGCCGGGCATGGAGCGGTTTGGCGGGCGCATCGTGCATCCGCAGCACTGGCCGTCGGACCTGGTGTATGACGACAAGCGCGTGGTCGTGATCGGCAGCGGCGCGACTGCGGTCACGCTGCTGCCTGAAATGGCCAAGCGGGCTGCCCATGTGACCATGCTGCAGCGCTCGCCGACCTATATCGTGGCCCGCCCATCCAGCGATGCCATTTCCGCATGGTTGCAGCGGCGCCTGCCGGCGGGCATGGCGCACCGGGCCACACGCTGGAAGAACGTCTTGCTCGGCATGTACTTCTACAATCTGTCGCGCAAGAAGCCGGAGCTGGTCAAACAGAAGATACTCAAGGGCGTGCGTGCCCAGCTCGGGCCCGACTACGACATTGACAAGCACTTCACGCCATCCTACAAGCCGTGGGACCAGCGGCTTTGCCTGGTGCCGGACTCCGACCTGTTCGAATCCATCCGCTCCGGCAAGGCCTCCGTGGCGACCGACCAGATCGCGTCGTTCACCGAGACAGGGCTGGCGCTGCGCTCTGGCGCGCAACTCGACGCGGACGTCATCGTGACGGCCACGGGACTGCAGCTCAAAGTAGCGGGCGGACTGCAGATCGAGGTGGATGGCGTACCACGGAGCCCGGCGCAGGCCTTTATGTACAAAGGCATGATGTATAGCGGCATGCCCAACCTTGCGGTTGCCATGGGCTATGTCAATGCCTCCTGGACCCTGAAGGCGGAACTGTCGTCGACCTATGTGTGCCGGTTGATCAATTACATGGACGCGCACGGCTATGCCTGGTGCGCGCCGCGGCGTGCGGATTCGTCCGCGGACCAGGAGCCGTCGCTGTCGCTGAGCTCAGGCTATGTGCAACGCGCCAGCGGCATCCTGCCCAAGCAGGGCTCGAAGCGGCCATGGCGGGTGCATCAGAACTACCTGTTCGACCTGATGGCGCTGAAATTCGGCAGGATCGAAGATGGCGCGATGGCGTTCGGCCGGGCCGGCCAGGCTGCGGCGCGGCCGGAGAGCACCATGCCTTCCGCCATGACCGCGGATTCCGTGAACGGTTGAAAGGATCCCTGTTACATGACCTTACTGATTGCGTATATTGCGGTTGCCGTCGTCGTCGTCGTCGTGCTCGGGCTGGTGGCATTTACCTGGCTGATGGCGCGCAAGGTGGAAAAGGCGCTGCCGCCGAAGGGGAAGTTCATCGAGATCGACGGGGCCCGGATCCATTACATCGACAAAGGCAACGGCCCGGCCATCGTGATGGTCCACGGACTGGGCGGCCAGAGCGGCAACTTCTCCTATGCCCTGCTTGAGCGGCTGGCCAGCCGTTTCCGGGTGATCCTGGTCGACAGGCCCGGCTCGGGCTATTCGACCAGGCCGGCCGCGATGTCCGCACGCCTGCCGGTGCAAAGCGCGGTGGTCGCCAAATTCATCCGGGCGATTGGCCTGCAACGTCCTTTGCTGGTCGGGCATTCCCTTGGCGGTGCCGTTGCGCTTGGCGTTGCGCTCGATCATGCCGACGCGATCAGCGGGCTGGCCCTGATCGCGCCGTTGACGCATCCCGTGGAGGGCACGCCGGCCTCGTTCCGCGCATTGGCGATCTCGTCCGCCGCGGTGCGCCGCGTGGTGGCGTGGACGTGGGCCATACCCAGGTCGATCCTGCGCGGGCGCGCCATGATGGAACTGGTGTTCAGTCCCGACCGGCCGCCCCAGGATTTCGGGACCGCCGGCGGCGGATTGCTGGGGCTACGGCCGGGCAGCTTCTATGCGGCATCGTCCGACATGGTTTCCATCGCGGACGACCTGCCCGGCATGGCCCGGCGCTATGCGACGCTGGCGCTGCCGGTCAGCATCCTGTTCGGCACCGAGGACGGCATCCTCGACTGGCAGGCGCAGGGCAAGGCGATGAAGGACAAGCTGCCGGCGCTGGATCTCGAACTCGTCCCCGGCGGGCACATGCTGCCGATCACCATTCCCGACCGTACCGCGGCGTGGCTGACGGCGGTTGCAGGGCGGCTATAGCGGCGGCCGATAGCGGCGTGGCCGACGGGAACAAGCAACGGGTGGCTTGCATCTGCACGACAAAGGGGCATGACCGGGAAGGCGCAAACGCAGCCGGACGGAGCGGGGTGAAGCGGTGGATCATGCTAGGATCCGCCCTCTGCACCAAAATCGAGCCCACCGATGTCCAACACCTTCCTGATACTTGATCCGGTTCCCTCCGAAGACGGCGAGCGAATCGGCTTTTCCATTGTGGCCAACGGCGTTGAGGGTAGAGGCGCCGTGTCTCGCTCGGCGCTCGACGAGCTGGCCCAGGGGCAGATCGGCAGTCACCTGGATATTTTCGGGAGGAATCTCGCCCGCATCCAGGAGGCGGTCTTGATGAAATGGTCGGCGAATCCATCGCTCGACCCGGTGCTGCTGGGCGTCAACGACTTCTGAATGGCCATCTGCCGCCTCCTGCGCTCGCCTGGCGGCGAACGCAGGCCTCACACCTGCGAGTAGGTGCGCACGAGCTTGGTCTTGAGTGGCCAGGGCTTCGAGGCAAGGATCCAGATGCAGAGCAGGGGACCAAGGAGCGGGATCAATGCCAGGTAGGCATAGAAGCCTTCGAAGTGCGCTGACTTGAATACCTTCCGGAAGGGAAAGAACCAGATGGCTTCGAAGACTAGAAATCCCAGAAGGTAGAGCGTCATGATCGTGCTTCCTGTGCGGCTTCCCGGCTAGGCACATGCCTTGCTTTGCGGCATTGTAGAACCCATTCAAACACGGACAATCCCACCGCATAGGGGGATTTCTGCAGGAGCTGCAGCCATACCGGCGTAGCAATGCGCGGGAATTTCGCCTCGCCGGGGCGGCGCGTCGCTTACCGCAGTGCGCGCTGTGCCACGGCGACCAGGGCCACCGCGACGCAGGCGAAGGCCAGCAGCGCAAACAGATTGCTCACCGCTATCAGCTGCGCCTGCTGGTCGATCAGCATCGACCAGCTTGCCAGCGTGGCGGCATCGAAGCCGGCGGGCAGGTCGAAGGGCGTGATCCTGGCCACCAGTTGCGTGCGTGCCAGCGCCTCGCCGTACTGGAGCCACAGGCTGGCCACGCCGGTGCCGCCAGCGGTCGCAATCTGGCGCACGATGTTCTTGAACTGGTAGGCATGCGCAAAATCCTCGACGCTGAATTCCGCATAGGTCAGGCCCGCCACCAACGCCAGGATAAAGGGCGTGGTCAGGCTCTGCAGCGTCAGGGCCGGCAGCAGGACGGCGATGGAGGCGCCCGGCATCATCCGCTGGCTGAGCAGCCAGGCGGCGGCGCCAAACATGAGGTAGCCCAGGGCGATGTAGCGTCGCTGTCCCTTCAGGCGGGTCCCAGCATAGGTGAAGGCGCACAGGCCGGCACAGCCGATCAGCCCCGTGACGGTGAGCACCTTGCCGGCGGTCTGGAAGGTGAAGCCGAGCCCGGACTGCAACATGGTGGGCACCACATAGGCCCACAATCCATTGAGGAAGTAATACAGCGTATAGAAGCCCAGCCCGGCCAGGTAGCGGCGGCCGAACAGCAGGCGGGGATTGAGCCAGGGGTCGGGGTGGCGATGCTGGTGCACGAATACGGCCGCAAGCAGCGCCAGTCCGACAAGGGGTGTGACCGACACCGAGGGCGAACTCGCCAGTTCATAGAAGCGCAGGTCGCCGAGCCCATGCAGCAGGACCAGCGCGCCCATGCCAAGCAGGACCACGGTTACCCAGTCCATGCCGCCGACATCCACCTCCCACGGTGCGAGCGAGGCCGCCAGCCGGCGCGGATAGGAGCCCAGCACCAGCAGCATTGCCGCGGCCGACATGATGGCCTGCACTACAAAGATCATGCGCCAGCTCGCATCCTCCACCAGCACTGCCGTGATCCACGGCGCCAGCGCCGCCAGGCCCATGCCGCCGATATTGAAGCCCATGAAGAGCGGCCGCCGCTCTTCGCGGGCGGCGGCCAGCTGGATGATGATGCGGGACGCGGTGAACAAGCCGCCCGCGCCCAATCCCTGCACGGCGCGCGCCAGGCTCAGTTCGAGCGGGGTATTGCAGACAGCGCACAGCGTTGCCCCCACAGTGGCGATGCCCAGGCCGAGCAGGCTATAGCCGCGATAGCTGATATCCTTGGCGAGGCGCCCCAGTATCAGGTTGGCGACCGTGGCCGCGGCCGCATAGGACGTGAGGCTCCAGAGAAAATCCTCCGGCGAAGCGTGGATGCCGCCCCGGATGTGCGTGCCCGCCACGCCCATCATGGATGAGGCGACGAAATCCACGCCGGTGGTGCAGCCCAGCGTGAACGCGAACAGATAAACCTGCGCCGCCGACAGGTCGGGGTGTTTACCCAGCATTGCGCTGCCAGTTGCCATGGCGGTTCCATCCGTCGCATATCAGCGTTGCAGTCCGGCCGGCTTCCGCTCCCGCAACCGGGCGAAGCGCTTCCCGGCTTCCTCGGCGGCGTCCCGGTGCGTTGTGTATGGCGGTTTGATGAGGCGCCTGGATGCCTTCCCCAGTATCGTATAAACGACAAGGGTGCCCAAGCAAAAAACGGGAAAACGGGCCGCGGCCCCGGTGGAGATCGCCAAGGGCTGGCGATTGCGGCCGATGGTCAGGCCGTCATGGCAGCGGACGATCGGGGGCGGTACCTCAACGTGGCCGCCCGCCCAAAAAAAGACGCCGCCCCATGGTCGAGGCGGCGTGGCGAGGTATCTAGCGGGAAATGCAGAAGGGCTGCATTCAAGGACTGGATGGTGACGGCTGCCGCGTAAAAATGGTGTAAAAATTCGCTGGAAAGCGGGGCCAGGCCAAAGGCGGCGATGCCTGGCAGGCCCGTGAACCCCGGGGCCAGGGGCGCACTCCGCCCGCCCCCTGTTAGATGCCGGGTTCCGGTCTTCCCGGTACCGGAAAACCAGGCCTGCCGAAACCTGGAGCCCTCCCAAAATGGAAAGACGATGAAAAAAACGCGAGTAATCGGCACCTCCATGGATGCACTCCGTGCTGCCGAAACGGAGTTGGGGCGCAGGCTGCCTCAATCCTTCTTAATGAGGGCAAAGTGGTCGTTCGCGGCATTGCCCGGGTAAAGTCCGGCTCGGATTCTGGGCGGCGAACCTGGCTGGTTGGCATTATATCGTTTTTTGTTCGGTGATTAATATAATTCGATTCCTGTTTTTATGGATTATTGGTTTTTTGAGAGTTGATATTCATTATCAGGGTTAATCGCCTGGCCTGAAGGGCCGATGCTGCCGCTGTCGCCGGGGGCCTCATATCAAAGCCGTTCGCTGCCTTGCCGTCACGACTGCGGCTTGGTTCGTTCGCGCGCATTGTTTTCAGTTCGTCAATTGACAAGCCCGGTTCGCGGGAACATCATCGCTGGGGAAAATAAACGCGCCTCTGTGCGGTCGGGTCGCCTGTTTGCCGGCGATAACGCGCGGAAGGTCGCCAGTCCGAGAGGAAACGGGGGTCATGAGTATTTCGCTACGCCAGATTGCGAGCGCGCTTGCGCTCGGTTTGCTGTTGTCCGCCTGTGCCACGGGCCCGCAAGCACCCGCTGCGCCGCAGTCAGCCGCGGCACCATCCGATGCGGCCATCAAGGGCTTGTCGGCCCAGGTGTTCGCCTACGCTTATCCACTGGTGCTGATGGATGTCACGCGCGAGGTCATGACCGCGCGCGTTCCGCCCAACACGTTTGGGCACAAGCGCAGCTTTCCAGATGCCGGCTTCAGCGCGGTGGTCAGCCCGAATGCCGATACGCTTTACTCGACGGCATGGCTGGATCTGTCCGCCGAACCGGTGATACTGTCGCTGCCCGACACGCACGGGCGCTATTACCTGATGCCGATGATGGACGCGTGGACCAATGTCTTCGCCTCTCCGGGCAAGCGCACGACCGGCACGAGAAAAGCCGTGTTCGCCGTGACAGGTCCGAAGTGGACGGGAACGCTGCCGCCGGGCGTCAGGGAAATCCGCGCGCCCACCGATATGGTCTGGCTGCTTGGCCGCACCCAGACCAATGGCAAGCAGGACTACGCCGCGGTGCGCCGCCTGCAGGACCAATACCGGCTGTTGCCGCTTTCCGCATGGCTGCGGGATGGCGCGGCGCGTGCCGCAGCAGCGCCGGCCAGCCTGCCCGCAGCGGCCGTGGTGGATGTCGAGACACCGCCTGTCGAGCAGGTAGCGGCGATGGATGCCCAGGCCTTCTTCACGCGGTTTGCCGCACTGCTGCCGGCGAACCCGCCCGCGGCGGACGACGCCGGGATGGTGGCGTCGATCCGCAGGCTAGGCATCGTCCCGGGCGCGCCGTTTTCCGTGACGGCGCTGGAGCCATCGACCGCGCGCGCGGTGCAGGAAGGCGCAACAGCCGCGCTGGCGGGCATCGTGGCCGCGGCCCGGCACGGCGGGCAGGGCGCCGAATGGACGATGCACCGCGATCTCGGCAATTACGGCACGGCCTATGGCAAGCGTGCCGTGGTCGCCTGGGTGGGGCTTGGCGCCAACCTGCCGGCGGACGCGCTCTATCCCGGCACGCGGGTCGATGCCGCGGGCCAGCCGCTGAGTGGCGCGCATCGCTACGTGGTCCATTTCGCCAAAGGCCAGTTGCCGCCCACCGATGCCTTCTGGTCCCTGACGCTTTATAACGACAAGCAGGCATTTGTCGCCAACCCGCTCGGCCGCTACGCCATTGGCGATCGCGACCGGCTCAAGTACAACCGGGACGGCTCGCTGGATATCCATATCCAGAATTCGCGGCCGCCGGCAAAGCAGGCGGCCAACTGGCTGCCCGCGCCGCCGGATGCCTTCAACCTGATGCTGCGCGTGTACTGGCCGCGCAAAGCCATGCTGGACGGGACGTGGATGACGCCCTTGGTGGAGCGGCTGGATTGAGCGCCGCGCGCAGTCATGCCCGGAACGGAAAAAACCCGCCATGGCGGGTTTTTTCAAGCTGCCGGGCCAGCAGGCAAGCTTGCCGCGGCCCGGTCAGAACTTGTATTTGACGCCGGCGTACAGCGAGCGCCCCGCGCCCGGGTAGAACACCGCGGTGTTGGCGGTGCGGGCATCCGTCACGGTGCTGAAGTCGGTCACATAGCGTTTGTTGCCAAGATTGCGTGCGTCGAGAAAGAGGGTGACGCCATGCTCGAACGCGTAGCTGGCCTGCAGGCCGAACAATGCATAGCCTGGCGTGCGCAGCGTGTTCGCATAGTCGACATAGGCGCCGCCGGGCACCCAGTCGATCGTGCCCGCCACGCGCAGGCCGGCAGCGCGGCTGTAGGCGATGGTGGTGCGCAGCACATGCTCCGGCACGCCGGCGATACGGTTGTTGCCATACTGGGGATCATTGTCGAAGCGGAAATCGCTGTAGTTCCAGAGCGCCGACAGCGTGAGCTTGTCGCCCGGGCCGGACAGGTTCTGCAGCACGTCCCCCGACACGCCCAGTTCGATGCCTTGCAGCGTGGTGCGGTTGGCATTGAAGGTCGAAGCCGGGATATTCGGGTTGGTGGTGTATTGCAGCAACTGGTCGCGTAGCAGCGAGCGGTATGCCGTTGCGTCCCAGGAGAAGCGCTCGCGCTTGCCGCGCGTGCCGAGTTCCAGGGTCCAGCCGCGCTGCGCGGAGAGCGGCACGAAGCGGGTGGTGGTGGCGAAGGTCTGGCTCAGGTCGGTGAAGTCCGGCACGTCCGCGCTGCGCGTGATGTCGGCAAAGGCCTGCACATCCCGCGCCGGCTCCCACAGCACGCCGAATTTCGGATTGATGCCGCTGTAGGTCACGCTGTCCGACTTGGCCACGGGGTTGGCCGGCAGGCCGCCGTAGTCCTGGTATCTACGCACGTTGCGGTAGGCCTTGGCGCCGGCCATCAGCGCGACCGTGGACGTTACGTAAAGGCGGTTTTCCAGGTAGGCCTCGTAGTTATAGGCGTCCTGCGCTGCGTTCAGGGTCTGGGCGCCGCGGTTGCCGGCGTTGTTGAGGTACTGGCGCGCGTCGTTGTTGCCGCCGAACACGCGCGCACCGGCGATGAGCTGGTTGCGCAAGCCGCCGATGGTCTGCGTGCCGGTGTAGCGCGGGGCGAAGCCATAGGTCCAGTAGTCCTGGTCGATGACCTGGAAGATCGGGTGGTACAGGCTCTTGTGGATGACCCAGGTGGTGAAATCCAGCTGCCCGCCGTCCAGCTTGACGCTGGTCACATTGGCCACGCGCTCGGTGCGCGTATTGCGCGCCTGGTCGCCGGCCAGCGCCGCCGGCGAGGCTTTCCTGGGGTTGTTCAGCGCATCGTTCAGCGACAGCGCGCCGGGCAGTTGCTGGTCGACGATATAGGCGCCGAGGTAGAAGCGGGTCTCCACCCGCGGGCTGAACCGATAGCCGAAATTGGCATTGAACTGCTCGTACTGGCCCCGCTCGTGGGCGCGGAAGCCGTCCGCGTGGTTGACGCTCAGGTTGGCCAGGAAATCGAAGGCGCCGATCTGGCGCGAGACCTGGCCGCTGGCGCGCGCGGTGCCAAAGCTGCCGCCATCCACGCGCACCTGGTTGGGCGCATCGGCGGTGAGCGCGGTGGGCGTGGTGAAATTGATCGCGCCGCCCAGCGTGGTGCCGCCGTATGCCAGCCCATTGCCGCCCTTGTAGACTTCGGCTGCGCCAAGGCCCAGCGGGTCGATCTGGTAGAAGTCGCCGCTACCGTCGGCGAAGTTGGTGGGGATGCCGTCCTGCAGGATCTCCAGTCCGCGCGTGTGATAGCCGCGGGCGATGCCCGACCCGCGGATGGAAAGGCGCAGTTCCTGGCCGTAGCGCTCCTGCACGTAAACGCCCGGCGCATCCTTCAGTACGTCGCGCAGGTTGCTGGCGTAGGTGTCGCTGTACGAAGCCGCGTCGACAAAGCCGACCGAGCCGGCCGTTTGTTCCAGTGCCTGCTTTTGCTGCTGCAAAGCTGGCGCGGTCAGCGAGCCTGGGGCCTTGGCCGTGACCGTGGTGGCGGGCAGCGTGACGGCCGCATCCGGCGTGGCCAGGTTGCTGGCCTGCGCGAAGGCAGCGGTGGTGAATGCAGCGGCGGGGAAGGCGGCGGCACGCCGCTTCCAGTGTCTGGCTCGTTTCATGTTTTCCCTTGTGGCGCCGAACCTGCATTGGGCCGCGCCTTTTCATCGTGCTTGGATAGCCGCCTACGATACGGAACAGCACCGCCCGCGCGCTATGCGACACAGTGCCGCATAAATGCGTCCGGGCGCATTCATGCGAGCGAGCCGCCGGTACAGACCATCGCCAAGGGAAAAAAGAGATGGCCGGCCGGCTCGTGCGCTAACCGCGCCGGCCGGCCGGCAGCAGGCTCAAGCGACCGCCTGGCTTGCGCAATCGGTGCAGCCTGCCGCGTGGCCCGTCGTCCGCGGCGCGGCGTGGCCGCCCAGCCCGGCGCGGCGCGGCGCGCGCTGCCACCGGGTCGCGCCGGCCTTGCCGATGCGCTCGCGCAGGCCGCGCGCGGCGGCCACCATATTGGCCAGCGCGGCTTCGGTCTCCGGCCAGGCGCGCGTCTTCAACCCGCAATCGGGATTGACCCACAGCCGCTGCGGCGGAATCACCTCGCAGGCCCGCTCGAGCAGGTGCGTGATGGCATCCACGCCCGGTACGCGCGGCGAATGGATGTCGTACACGCCCGGTCCGATCTCGTTGGGATAGTCGAACGCACCGAAGCCTTCGAGCAGTTCCATGGCCGAGCGCGAGGTTTCAATGGTGATCACGTCGGCGTCCAGCGCGGCAATGGCGGGCAGGATGTCATTGAACTCGGCGTAGCACATATGGGTGTGGATCTGCGTTTCATCCGCCACCGAGGCAGCCGAGATCTTGAACGCATGCACGGCCCAGTCCAGGTACGCGGTCCAGTCGCCCTTGCGCAGCGGCAGTCCTTCGCGCAAGGCGGGTTCGTCGATCTGGATGATGCGGATGCCGGCCTGTTCCAGGTCCGAGACTTCGTCGCGGATCGCCAGCGCGAGCTGCAGCGCGGTGGTGGCACGCGGCTGGTCGTCGCGCACGAAGGACCATTGCAGCATGGTGACCGGCCCGGTCAGCATGCCCTTCATCGGGCGCTCGGTCAGCGACTGCGCATAGCGCGTGGTTTCCACGGTCATGGGCTCGGGGCGGTACACATCGCCATAGATCACGGGCGGCTTGACGCAGCGCGAACCGTAGCTCTGCACCCAGCCGTTGTCGGTGAACGCGTAGCCGCACAGTTGCTCGCCGAAGTACTCGACCATGTCGTTGCGCTCGGCTTCGCCGTGCACCAGCACGTCCAGGCCGAGGGCCTCCTGCTTGCGCACGGCAGTCTCGATCTCGGCGCGGATGCGTTGCAGGTAGTCCAGCGCGCCGATGTCGCCGCGGCGGTAGGCGGCGCGCGTCTGGCGGATCGCCACGGTCTGCGGGAAGGAGCCGATGGTGGTGGTTGGCAGCGGCGGCAGTTGCAGCGCTGCGCGCTGGCGCTCGATGCGGGCCTGGAAGGGGCTCTGGCGCTCGGCCATCGCGGCGGTGACGGCTGCCACGCGTGCCTGCACCTGCCGGTTGACCACGCGGCGCGAGTCGCGGCGTGAAGCCAGCGCGGCATCGGCGGCGGCCAGCTCGGCGGCGACCGCGCTTTCGCCCTCGTTCAACGCACGGGCCAGCACGCTGACTTCCGCCAGCTTCTCGGTGGCGAAGGCCAGCCAGGTCTTGATTTCCGCATCGAGCTTGTGCTCGGCTTCCAGCGAGACCGGCACATGCAGCAGCGAGCACGACGGCGCCACCCACAGGCGCTCGCCCAGCCGGGCATGCAGCGGTGCCAGCAGCGCCAGCGCGCGCCGCAGGTCGGCGCGCCAGATATTGCGCCCGTCGATCACGCCTGCGGATAGCACGGCGCCGGCGGGCAGGACCGCGAGCCAGGCGTCGAGTTGTTGCGGGGCGCGCACCAGGTCGATGTGGAATCCCTGCACCGGCAGCGCGGCGGCGCGCGCGGCATGGTCGGCGGCGCTGTCGAAGTAAGTGGCGAGCAGCAGCTTCACGCCGGACCCGGCCAGCCCGGCAAAGGCGCTGTGGTAGGCGTCGAGCCATGCCGGGGCCAGGTCCAGGCACAGCGCGGGCTCGTCGATCTGCACCCATTCGATGCCGCGCTCGCGCAGGCGGGCCAGGATGCGGCGGTAGGCAGCCACGAGGCCGGGCAGCAGGCTCAGGCGGTCGAAGCCGTCCACATGGGTCTTGGACAACAGCAGGTAAGTGACCGGCCCGATCAGCACGGGCTTGGCGGCCAGGCCCAGCGCCAGGGCTTCGTCGAGCTCGTCGAAGAACCAGTCCACGCCGCCGTCGAAGCGGGTATCCGGGCCGAGTTCGGGGACCAGGTAGTGGTAATTGGTATCGAACCACTTGGTCATTTCCATGGCCGGCTGCGCCTTGTTGCCGCGCGCCAGCTCGAAGTACTGGGCCAGGCTCAGTTGCTTCGGGTCGAAGCCGAAGCGCGCGGGCAGGGCGCCAAGCAGCGCGCTCAGGCCCAGCACCTGATCGTAGTAGGCGAAGTCGCCCGCCGCCACGCTGTCCAGCCCGGCTTGCGCCTGCGACTGCCAGTGCTGCTGGCGCAGGCCGGCGGCAACCTGGCGCAGGTTGGCTTCGTCCGTTTCGCCGCGCCAGAACGCTTCCTGGGCGAACTTCAGTTCGCGCCGGGCGCCGATGCGGGGGAAGCCCGCGATATGGGTGCGTGCCATGCAATGCTCCGAATTTGAGATGTGACGATGGCGCCCAGTGTGGAATCCGGCGTAAAATGAATCAAGCGATAAGATTTAAACACTATATGAATCATTTTCATACGAAGCCGTTCCGGCGCGAGTCCGGAGGCGCGGCGCGCCGGGCCGGCCAGTTACCTCAATGTGGGAGTCCCTTGTGATCGAAGTCAGGCACCTGCGCTCGCTGGTGGCGATCGCCGAGTCCGGCAAGCTGGCCATGGCCGCCGAGCGCGTGCATCTGAGCCAGTCGGCGCTGTCGCACCAGATCAAGGGCATCGAGGCGCATTACGGCCTGCCGCTGTTCGACCGTACCCGGCAGGGCCTGCGCTTCACCCCTGCCGGCGAGCGCCTGCTGGTGCTGGCGCGCGAGACGCTCGCGGCGATCAGCACCGCCGAGCGCGACCTGACCCGCCTCAAGGGCGATACGCGCGGGGAGCTGCGCATCGTGCTGGAGTGCCACACCTGCTTCGACTGGCTGATGCCGGTCATGGACGAGTTCCGCCGGCGCTGGCCGGAGGTGGAGGTGGATCTGGTCGCGGGCTTTCATGCCGATCCGCTGGCGTTGCTGGCCGAAGGCCGCACGGATATGGTGATCGGCTCGTTGCCGCAGGCCAGGCGCGGCCTGGCGGTGGCGCCGCTGTTTCGTTTCGAGATCCTGGCGGTGATCGCCAACGAGCATCGCCTGCGCAACAAGCGCCGCATCGAGGCGGCCGACCTGGCCGGCGAAACCCTGATCACCTACCCGGTGCCGGAGCAGCGCATCGACCTGATCCGCGAGGTGCTGGAGCCAGCCGGCATCAAGCTGCAGCGGCGCACGGCGGAGCTGACCGTGGCGGTGCTGCAGCTGGTGGCCAGCCGCCGCGGCGTGGCCGCGCTGCCGAACTGGGGCGTGAAGAACTATGTCGACCACGACTATGTGCTGGCCAAGCGCATTGGCGCCAAGGGCCTGTGGAGCGAGCTTTACGCCACCACCCCGGCCGCGCTGGCGGTGCGGCCATACGTGCGCGATTTCGTTGCCATCGTGCGCGATACCTGCGCCGCCGAACTGGACGGCATCGAACTGCTGCCCGAAGCCGCCTAGCGGGCGGCGGCGCGCTACTGCACCAGCTGCCCGCAGCGTTCAGCCACGCCGATGCGGGCTTCGGTGCCGGCGTTGAACTGCAGGAAATCCGCTTCGATGCCATCGCTGAAGATCACGCCGCTCTCGGGCATCAGCGAGCGCAGCACGATCTGCTGCCCGCGCGGGATGTCGCCATACACCAGGGTGGTATTGCTGGCGCGGCTGGGAAAGGGCTCGCGCACGGCGAACACCAGCCGGTCCGCGTCCCATGGCAAGGGCTGATAGGGTGTACCGGCGCCGTCGCCCGCCTGCGCGATGGCGCGCGCGCCGGTGACGATGCTCTTGAGCCAGGCCGTGGAGCCAAGCCCCGTGGAGACAATGACGCCGCTCGACGATTGCACCTCGTTGCGCGCGCCGAGCTGGATTTCGTAGCGCGCCGAGGTGTGGCTGCGCGGCCCGATGAAGAAGTCGTTGACCGCGTACAGCACCTGCTGGTCCGACAGTTCGGCGCGCGCCATGGTGACCGGACGGGCAGGGCGCCGGTCCTGCATGGCTTCGGCCAGCACGCGCGCCAGTTCGCCCGCCTGGAACGGCAGCAGCACGCCGTCGTAGCGGCCCGGATCCGGGTTCACGCCGAGCAGCGGCTGGCCGTTCAGGTATTTCATGGTGTTGGCGACGAGGCCGTCCTGGCCCAGCGCCACCACGATATCGTCCGGCCCGAACAGGAAGTTGGGCAGGAACTGCCGGTCCACCACCTGCCTGCGCAGGTAGCGCGACAGCACGGCGCTGACCTGCTCGCGCGCGGCAAGGTAGGCATCGTGCTCGCGCTGGTAATCGGTGATGTCCGCGCCGAGGTGCTCCAGGTAGAAGCGTGCCTGCGCCAGCGAGTGGTAGCGCGCCAGCAGTTCCTCCAGCCGTGTCTTGCGTGTCACCAGTACTACCTTGCGATCGGCGGCCGTGCCCATGCGTGTTGCTCCTGTTCCTGTTTCTGTTCCTGAATGCGGATGACCTGTTCGCGTGCCGGGGATCAGCCGCGGCCCTTGCCCTGCGGGGCCAGCAGCGATTGCAGCAGCTCCGGCGACATATTCAGCTGCCCGATGCGCTCGGCCTTGTCGGCAATGCCGCCAAAGGCCTGTGCGATCAGCTGGCCGGGGGCCATGCCCGATGCGGCCAGCGCCTGCACGATGCGCGCGTCGGCCCCCTGCAGTGCCTGCATGACCGCGCCCAGGCGGTGGGCTTCGGCCTCGGCGGTGGTGCGGGTGTTGTCCGCTTCCAGGCCGACGAATTCCTTGCGGCGCGCCTCCAGCGCGATCTGCGCCTCCATGGCGCTGGCCTCCAGTTCCGCCTGCTTCTTCTGCACCGCGGCTTCGGCTTCCATCTGGGTCTCGCGGATGGTGCGCTGCTTGAGTTCCACCGCCACCTCGGTGTCGAGTTCGCTTTCCTTGATGGCGCGTTCGTTCTCGACGGCAGCGTTGCGGCGGGCGTAGATGGCGTCGTCGGCCGCCTTCAGGATTTGCTCGCGGATTTCGGCTTCCAGCGCACGCGCGGTTTCGGCGCGGGGCTTGACCGCCACCATCGAGAAGGACAGGATCTCCAGCCCGAGCGCCAGCACGTCGGGCTGGGTCTTCAGCGCGCCTTCGACCTGGCGCGCCATGCGGTCCGAGGCCTGCAGGGACGAGCGCAGGGTTTCGGCGCTGACGGCCTGCTGCACCAGCACTTCCACCACGCCTTCGACGCGGGTGCGCAGGTTCTGGGGATCTTCCGAGACGTAGTTGCGGCCATCCGGCTTGAGCGCGAAGTTGAGCATGGCTGCCGTCTTGCGCGGTTCGGCGACGCGGTAGGAGAGATTGCCCTGCACCGTCACCGACTGGAAGTCGGCCGTGATCAGCTCGAAGATGTACGGCAGGACCTGGCTGCCCACGGGCACGGCCACCAGCGACGTGGTGGGCGAGTAATAGTAGAAGGACTGGCCGCTGCCTTCGCGCAGGATCTTGCCGCCCTTCATCTGCATCAGATAGGTGGTGGGGTCTGCCTTGATGAAGCGGATGCCGAACATGGTGGTTCCTTTCCCGTGGTGTCTGGTGGTCTGCCCGCTTTCGCCGGCAAGCGAAAAGCGATAATAAGTGTGTCAGTGCCACTAATATAAGTGTCACTGTGCCACTTGTCAACCTATAATCCGCCATGAACAGCCGCGACAAGGAGCCCTCCCGCAACATGACCAAGCCTTCCGAGCCTATTCCTGATCCGGTCGAAGCCGCCGGCGACGCGGTCTTCCGCCGCCCGCTGACCACCGTGGATGTGGTCATCCTGACCATCCGCGCCGGTTCCCTCCAGGTGCTGCTGGTGCAGCGCCCGCAACAGGCGGGCGAGCCCTTCCCGGGCCGCTGGGCGCTGCCGGGCGGCTTTGTCGATGTCGCGCGGGATCGGGATCTGCAGGCCTGCGCCCTGCGCAAGCTGGCGGAAAAAACCGGGGTGGACAGTCCTTACCTGGAGCAGGTGGGCAGCTGGGGCAGCGCCACGCGCGATCCGCGCGGCTGGTCCACCACGCACGT
Organism: Cupriavidus basilensis; assembly: GCF_029335485.1. Lineage (GTDB taxonomy): Bacteria > Pseudomonadota > Gammaproteobacteria > Burkholderiales > Burkholderiaceae > Cupriavidus > Cupriavidus basilensis_E. The sequence continues at coordinate 56,753 of NZ_JARJLM010000158.1, read as the reverse complement.
GTACGTGGCCTTGTTGCCGGACGAGACGCTGGCGCTGCAAAAGGGAGGCAACGCGGCCGACTTGCGCTGGGCGCCGGTGGAGGGCGAGGGCGTTGCCATGCCGCTGGCGTTCGATCACGCTGTCCTGCTGGGCGCAGCGCTGCATCGCGTGCGCGGCAAGACCGAGTACACCTCGCTGCCCGCGCACCTGCTGCCGTCCGCCTTCACGCTTGGCGAATTGCAGCACGTGTACGAACTCGTGCTCGGCCGTTCGCTGGAGAAAAAAGCGTTCCGCACCAGGATGCTGGCGGGCGGGATGCTGGAAGATCTTGGCGCGCAGAAGGAAACCGGGCGCCGCCCGGCTTTGCTCTACCGGTTGCGCGAGCAGGCCGGGCTGGTTTATTTCACGCGCAGTTTCGAGCAGCGCTGAGGCGCCGGCGGCAGGGGCCGGGCCGCGTGGCTACTGGACTTGTGCCGGGGCCGCATGGGCATGGCCGACGGGGACGGTCCGCGGTGCATCGAAGGGGCTGGGACCGGCTGCCACGGCGGGAACGGCCTGCGCATCGGCGGGGGCCGCGATCTCGAAGATTTCAAGCACATCCGCGCCGTTCTCCATGCGCCGGAGAAACAAGGGCAGCAAGTCCGCATTGTCGGCGCCGACCGACAGCGTGAGCTGGTGGGGCGCGGCCGCCTGCCCGAAGCACAGATCGATCAGGGTGAGCCCGGTGCGGCGGGCGTTGGCGAGCGTCCATTCGATGGCGCCGAAGAGGTCGTTGCGTTCAAGCCGCAGTGCAAGGTTCAGGGTAGGCATGGTGTCGGAGGCGGAGGGGGTATGTGGCTCGGAGTTCATGCGATAAATCTACCAGCGCTGCCTCAGAATGGGCTTCTTTATTGCCTCCAGATTTGCCTTGATTGAGGACGAATCATCTACTGGTGTTAAAGTTGATGGTGAATTGTTCCTGTAGGGTGGTAAAAACCATGGCAAGCTCCCCAAAGCTGGATGGAACCGACCGGCGCATCCTGCGCGCGCTGCGGCGTGACGGCAGGCTCTCCAACCTCAAGCTGGCCGAGCAGGTCGGGCTGTCGCCCACGCCCTGCTGGAACCGGGTGCGCGCGCTGGAGGAAAGCGGCGTGATCGAGGGCTACGCCGCGCTGCTGAACCAGAAGGCGCTGGGCCTGCCGGACACGGTGCTGATCGAAGTGACGCTGGACCGGCACGATGACGACATGCTGGACCGCTTCGGCGAAGCCCTGGCGGAGTTGCCGGAAGTGATGGAAGCCTACCTGCTGACCGGCGAATACGACTACCTGATCAAGGTGGCGGTGGCCGGCACGGAAGGCTACGAGGAATTCTTGCGGCACAAGCTCTACAAGCTGCCGGGCCTGCGGCACAGCCATTCCACCTTCGTGCTGCGCTGCATGAAGCGGGAGCCGTCGGTCGAGCCTTGACCTTGGGGCTTCAGGTTTCAGGTTTTGAGGATTGAGGATTGAAGCTTGAGGCCCGGCAAGGTGGCGCGCCTCCAGGCCGCCTGCCGTTCAGGCCGCGGGCTGGCTCCAGCGGTCGGTGCACAGCAGCTCCGCCAGCGGGCGTCCCTGGCGCCAGCCTTCCAGTTCCAGCATGGGCGCGGGATAGAAGGCGTCGACCGGACCCAGGCAGAGAATCGCGATCGGCAGGCCGCCCGGCGGCAGCCGCAACAGGGTTGCCAGCGCGCCGGGCTCGAACATGGACACCCAGCCCAGTCCCAGGTTTTCCACGCGCGCCGCCAGCCAGAGGTTTTCAATGGCGCAGGCCGCCGAGCACAGCGCCATCTCGCGCGGCATGGTGCGGCGGCCGAACACGGTGCCATCGTCCGGCGCCAGCGCCACCACCAACAGCTCGGCGCACTCGCGCACGCCTTCCACCTTCAGGCGCAGGAATTCGCTATCGCGTTCGCCCAGCGCCGCCGCTGTCCGGTGGCGCTCGGTCTCGACCAGGGCCGCGATGTCCTGCCTCAGTGCGGGGTCGGCAATGCGGATGAAACGCCACGGCTGCATCAGGCCCACGGACGGGGCGCTGTGCGCGGCCTGCAGGACGCGCATCAACACCGCCTCGTCGACCGCGGCGCCCGCCATGAAGTGCCGCATGTCGCGGCGCGACGCGACAAGGCGGTAGAAGCTCTGCCGCTCCTCTGGCGAGAACGTGGTGCAGGCTGTTTCGGTCATGGTCGCGGGCATGGCGTGGCGGGGGCGCGAAAGCCGGCATTGTAAGCCTGTGGGGAGGGCGGCGGGCGGCATGCGCAGATCCGCCGCGCGGGCCCGGGATGTGGCGGCGCCCAAGCGAGGCTGCCCGCTGGCCGGCGATGGCTGATCCAGCGGGAACTAGCGCGCCGAATCCGGCGGCATCGCACTCACATGGCAGGAAATCTTCCCGCCAATCGCCTCGAACCCCTGCGCCAGATCCGCCAGCAGGTCATCGATATCCTCCAGCCCGATATGCAGGCGAATGACCTGGCCGCGCGCTGACCAGTCGGTCACGCTGCGCGCGCCGCGCAGGTCGGCGATCACGGCAAGGCTCTCGAAGCCGCCCCAGGAGGCGCCGATGCCGAACAGCGCAAGGCTGTCGACGAAGCGCTCGGCCGCATCCGGCGCAGCATCGCCCAGAGAGAACGACAGCAGCCCGTTGGTGCCGCGGCAATCCCGGCGCCACAGTGCATGGCCGGGGTCGCCGGGCAGGGCGGGGCAGAACACCTCGGCCACTTCCGGGCGTGCGCGCAGCCAGTGCGCTACCGCCAGCGCGCCGCGCTCGTGCTGGGCCAGGCGCGCGCCCAGCGAGCGCATGCCTCGCTGTACCAGGTAGGCATCGTCGGGGCTGACGGCCATGCCGAAGGCGTCGGCGGCGGCGGCAAGCGCCGGCCAGGCGGCCTCGGTGGTGCAGACCGTGCCCATCATCACGTCGGAATGGCCGGACAGGTATTTGGTGGCAGCCATCAGCGAGATATCCGCGCCGAGCGCGAGCGGGCGGTATAGCAGGCCGGAGCCCCAGGTGTTGTCGGCCGCCACCAGCGCGCCGTGCCGACGGGCGATGCCGGCAATGGCGGGCAGGTCGCACATCTCGTAAGCCAGCGAGCCGGGCGCCTCGACGTAGACGAGACGGGTTTCCGGCCGCAGCCTGGCTTGCAGGTCGTGGCCGTCGCTGGCATAGAAGCTGGCGGCAATGCCGTGCTGCGCCAGAAAACCCTCGGCGAGCTTGCGTACCGGCTCATAGACGCAATCCGGCAGCAGCACATGCTGGCCGGGGCGCAGGCAGGCCAGCAGCGTCATTGCCGCGGCGGCGAGTCCGCTGGGGAACAGGCGGGTGCGGTAGCCGCCCTCCAGCTCAGTGACCATGTCCTCCAGCGCGAAGGCGGTGGGATTGCCGCGCGCGCCATAGGTGAAGAGCCGCTCGTTGCCGCGCCGCGAGCGCATCTCGCGCATCTGCGCGACGGAATCGAAGAGCACCGTGCTGGCGCGTACCACGGGCGGGTTGACGGGCTGGCCGCCGTCCACGGTGCCGGTACGGCCGGCATGCGCGAGGCGGGTAAGCGTGCTGTGTTTCATGGTTTGGCCCGATCAGGGTGAGGCACCGTACCGCGCCGGCGCGGCCGGCGTGGCTGTGCGTGGCTGTGCGTGCGTATATCGTGTTGCTGGCGCAGGCGGTTGCAAATCCCATGCCCATACCGTTTGCGCGCCGGACTGCGATCCATCAGTCCATGCGCGCGCCGGACAGCTTGACGATATGCGACCAGCGCGCGATGTCTGCCTTGAGCTGCACGGCGAACGCATCCGGTTTGCTGGCCACCACATCGCTGCCGCCGTCATTGATCAGTTTCACCACTTCCGGCATCTGCAGCACCTGCACGATGGCGCGGTTCAGGTAGGCGACGCGCTCGGGCGGGGTGCCGGCCGGCGCGAACACGCCATACCAGTCTTCGAAGCGGGCATTGCGATAGCCCAGTTCTTCCAGCGTCGGCACCTTGGCGAACACGCCGAGGCGGCGCGGGCTGGTCACCGCCAGCGCGCGCATCCGGCCGCCCTGGATAAAGCCGGCCACCGAGGCGGTGGAGGTGATCAGCACGTTCACCTGGCCGCCCAGCAGGTCGTTGATGGCGGGGCCGGCGCCCTTGTAGGGCACATGCTGCAGCGTCACGCCGCTGTCCTTGTCCAGCACCACGCCGACCAGGTGCGACAGCGTGCCATTACCGGGCGTGGCAAAGGTGATCTTCTGCGGCTGGGCCTTGGCCTGCGCAGCCAGTTCGGCAAAGGTCTGCCATGGTGCATTGGCGGCCACCACGATGGCCAGCGGCGCCGCGTTGATCTGCGTGACCGGCGTGAAGTTCTTCACCGGGTCGAAGCCCGGGGCGCCGTACAGGGTCGGGTTGACGGCCATCACCGATACCTGCGAAGTGAGCAGGGTGTAGCCATCGGGCTTGGCCTCGGCAACCAGGCGCGTACCGATATTGCCGCCGGCGCCGCCGCGATTGTCGGTGACGGCGGTCTGGCCGAGCACCTCGCCCAGCCGGGTGGTGACGATGCGGGTGATGGCGTCGTTGCCGCCGCCGGCGGGGAAGGGCGAGACGAAGCGCAGCGGCTGCGACGGGTAGCCGCCGACCGGCGCCAGCGGCTGGGCCGTGGCGGGGGTGGTGGCGAGGGCGAATGCGGCGACGGTGGCGGTAGCGAAGGTGCTGGCCAGGACATGCTTGATGCGTGACATGAAGAACCCCTGTATCTGTAGAGAGATGTCAGTGCGAAGGGAGGCTGGGCGGGCTTCTGCGGCCCCGCGCGATGCATCGCGCGCCGCTCCAGCCCCTGTGTTCCCGGAATGCCGGGGCGTCCCCTTGGCGCTGCACCGTCGAGCCGGTTGGGAATCGTTGCCTTGCGACTCGCCTTGCCGGCTGCGCGCGTCCGTCGCCGTGCCGGTGGGTGGGCGGTGGATGCGCGAGCGGGCTCGGTCGCTGGTGGCGGTTCATGGTGCGAAATGGCTTGGATCAGGCAGGAACGGATCGCATGGCGCTGGCTCAGGCGAAGCGGAAGGTGGCCAGTTCCTGCGCGTCGAGCTGGCCGATCAGGTTGGTTTCCCAGGCCAGGTAGCGGCGCGCGGCTTCCTTGTTGCCGTCGTGGCGGTCGTGCACGAAGAACAGGAAATCGATGCAGCGCGCATCCGGCAGGCAGTCCGCGCTGCCGGTGACCAGCGCGAGGCCCGCGGCCTGCCACGCGCCGACGCCGCCGTCGAGCACGCTTACGTCGCGGTAGCCGAGCGCCACCAGTTCCGCCAAGGCCAGCGCCGCTACGCCAGGCTGCCCGGCGTCCCCGATCAGTACCAGCGCCGTGTCGTGCGGCACATCCGCCAGGTCGCGCGCAACTACGGGGCGGATCGACCAGCGGCTGCCCTGGATGTGTCCCGCGCGATACGCCGCGCTGGGGCGCACATCGAGCGCAAGTGCGCGTTGCCCGGCCAGTTGCGCGGCCAGCGTGGGCGTATCGATGCGGCGGAGCACGGTGGTGGGCGCCGCGGGGCCATCCCGGGCGGCCAGGCCGCCGGCCAATGCCGCGGCAATGCCGCCTTCGAGCACCACCGCGTCGTGCCCCATCTGGCGCAGCCAGCTGGCCACCACGGGGGCACGCACGCCGTCGGCGTCCATCAGCACAAGGCGGGCACGCCGCACGCCCACGTACTGGTCGGTGGCCTGGATGAGCTGGCCGCCGGGCGTGTGCTGGGCCCCGGGCACCGAACCGGCTGCGTATTCCTCCGGCGTGCGAACGTCGCACAGGTAGGTGGTGCGCAAGCGGTCGTCCAGCCACATGCGGGCTTGCGCGGCACCGATGCACGGCACGGCGAAGCGGCTGGCCATGGCCTGCGCGGCATTCCGGGCGGCGTCGAGACCGCGCGGCGCGTCGTTGTCCGGATAGCGGCGCGTGCCGCCATGCTCCAGCTTGAAATCGTTCAGGTACCAGCCCTGGGTGCCGTTCTCCAGGGCGAACACGGGATTGGGCACGCCGAAATGGATCAGCGTCTGGGCGCCGATGATGCTGCGGGTGCGGCCGGCGCAGTTGATCACGATGGGCGTGGTGGCGTCCGGCACGAGGTCACGCAGGCGGTAAGCCAGTTCGCCGTTGGGGCAGCAGATGGCGCCGGGGATATTCATCTTGCGGAACTCGGCGGCCGGGCGGCCGTCGAGCACCACCGGCGGCTGCCCGCTGGCCTGCATGGCGGCCAGCCCGGCGGCCGAGACGCGCGGCGTGCCGTAGTGATGCTCGGCCAGTTCGCCAAAGGCCTTGGAGGGCACGTTGACGCCGGCGAACAGGACGTAGCCCGCGGCCTGCCAGCCGGGCACGCCGCCATCGAGCACAAACAGCCTTGTGTAGCCGAGTGCCGCCAGGGCGTGGGCGGCGCGCGGCGCCACGCCGTCGCCATCGTCGGCCAGCACGATGCGGGCCGAGGCGTTGGGCGCCAGGCGGCCGATGTCGAGCTCGAGCCGGCTATAGGGCAGCGGCACGGCGTAGAACGGGTGGCCTTCGCCGTACTGGCCATGCTCGCGGATATCGAACAGGGCGATTTCATCCTGGTCGTGCAGCCATCCCTTGAGGACGACGGGATCGACCAGGGCGTAATGCGTAGCGGCGGTATCGACCGTATCGGCGGTAGCGGGCGCAGCGAGGAGAGCGGGCATGTGTTTGTTCAGGCAAAAAGGGGGCCTGGCCTCCTGGCCGCGCACGGGCGGGAGGCAAGCGGTAATGCATTGGGTGAGGGTTGGGCCGGGCGTGCCGGCGCGGCAGCCCGGTGTCTGCTAGCGGCGCGTCTTGACGCCCACGCCCATGACCTGGCTGCGGCCGGTCTCGAGGTCGAAGGAGAGGCGGTCGGTCAGGGTTTCGAGCGCGCGGCCGTACATATGCAGATGACGGATCACGGCTTCGCCGCGGATTTCCACCGAATGGATGTCATCGGGCAGCAGCGCGATGCCCGTGCCCGGGCCGACTTCCACGGTGTGCGAATGCGCGAGCGTGCCCACGCCGGGCTGGCTGCCGTCGTCGGTGCGCAGGTAGACGTCGTTGTATTCCGTGCCGACCACGCCCGCCACGCAGGCCCACGTGGTGTGGTTGTGCGGCGGGATGCGCTTGCCGGGCCGCATCACGTTCAGGTATAGCGCGAAGGTCTGGTCGGTGTCTTCGGCAATCAGGTAGCGGGCCTGGCGCTCGCCCTCCTCGGGCGGGGCGAATTCGCTCTCCGCCCACAGTTGCGGGCTGGCCGCGAGTTGCTCCACCTGCGTCAGCACGCCGGCCAGCGAGTCACGGGTGACGCCTGCGCTGGCAACGATTTCCTTGATGGATCGAATGGCGTCCCCGACGGCGGCCTGGCGTTGTTGTGCGATCGACATGTCTCTAGAATCCTTGCTGGGTCTCTGGTAAGTCTTGTGGGATATTGGCTTGCGGGGCGTTGCGTAGCGCCGTCAGGTTTCACTGTAATGAAGGCCACCGCCCGAAACCACTTAATCACCCATGAAAACACTTAAGCAAGTCTAATGAATGCGTAATCTCGATCTGGATCTGCTGCGCACCCTGGTCGCCATTGCCGATCACGGCACCTTCGGCGCCGCTGCCGAGCGGCTGCATCGCACGCAATCCGCCGTCACCCAGCAGATGCAGCGGCTGGAGGAGCAGGTGGCGCTGGCGCTGTTCGAGCGGCAGGGGCGGGGCAAGCAGCTCACCCGGCATGGCAACAAGCTGGTGGAGTACGCGCGGCAATTGCTGAGCCTGAACGACGAGGCGCTGCGCGTGCTGCGCGAGGGCGACCTGACCGGATCGCTGCGGATCGGCGCGCCGCACGATGTGGCCGACACCATCCTGCCGCCGCTGCTGTCCCATATCGCGCGGGCTTCGCCTGCCTTGCGGCTGGAGATCCACGTGGGGCGCAGTCCCTTCCTGATGGAGTCGCTGCGGCGCGGGGAGATCGACCTGACCGTGTCGACGCGCGAAGACACCAGCCTGGACGGCCTGGTGTTGCGCACCTCGCCCACCATCTGGGTTTGCGCGGCGGATTTTGCCTATGAGCACGGCAGCACGGTGCCGCTGATCCTGGCCGATGAGCCCAGCCTGTTCCGCAAGCTGGCGCTGGAGGCGCTCAAGGAGGCTGGCGTGCCGTGGCGCGCCGCCTACCTGGCGCCAAGCCTGATCGGCATCAAGGCGGCCATTCGCGCCGGGCTGGGGATTACCGCGCGCAGCATCGACCTGCTGGGGGCCGACATGCGCGTGCTGGGGGACAAGGATGGGCTGCCGCGCCTGCCGGATGTGACGTACTACCTCTGGGCACGTCCGAATGCCGCCAACCCGGTGGCCCGGCAGGTGTTCTCCATGCTCAAGACCACCTTGCAGCGCGGCCTGTCGGCGCCGTGAGCGGGCCCGGCGGCGAGCGCTGCGCCCGCTCAGGCCACCGGGGCCAGCCGGAAGGCGCCCACCGCTTCGGCAAGCTGGTGCGCCTGCGCTTCGAGCGAGCCGGCGGCGGCGGCGGCCTGCTCCACCAGCGCGGCGTTTTGCTGGGTGACCTGTTCCATCTGCGTCACCGCCTGGCTGACCTGGACGATGCCGGCGCTTTGCTCCAGCGATGCCGAGGAGATGTCCTCCATGATCCGCGCCACGCGGCGTACGGCCTCCACGGTCTCGCTCATGGTCTGGCCGGCCTGCGCCACCAGGGCGTTGCCGGCGCTGACCTTGCTGGCCGAGTCGTCGATCAGGGATTTGATCTCGCGCGCAGCGTTGGCGCTGCGTTGCGCCAGCGCCCGCACCTCGCCCGCCACCACCGCGAAGCCGCGGCCGGCTTCGCCAGCCCGCGCCGCTTCCACGGCCGCGTTCAGGGCCAGGATATTGGTCTGGAAGGCAATGCCGTCGATCACGCCGATGATGTCGGCGATGCGTTGCGAGCTGCCGTTGATGTCGCCCATGGTCTGCACCACCCCGCGCACGTCGTCGCCACCGCGCATGGCCAGGCGGGCGGCCTCGGCGGCCAGTGTGCTGGCCTGGCGCGCGCTCTCCGTGTTGTTGCTCACGGTGGAGGTCAGCTGCTCCATGCTGGCGGCGGTCTGTTCGAGCGAGGCGGACTGCTGTTCCGTGCGGGAGGAGAGATCCGTATTGCCGGCGGCAATCTCGCGCGCGCCGATATTGACCGAATCCGAACTGGCCCGCACTTGCGTGACGGTGCGGATCAGCGCCTCCTGCATGCGTGCCACCGCGGTGAGCACGCGTCCCACCTCGTTGCCGCCCGCGGCTGCCGCGCGCTGGCTCAGGTCGCCCTCGGCCACGCGGCCAAGGTGCTCGGCGGCGGCGGCCAGGGGCCTGACGATGAATGCGCGCAGCCCAAGGTGTACCGCGACGATCAGCCCAAGCGCGGCCGTGATGCCCACGACCACCAGCTTGACCACCAGGCCGTAGCGTGCGCCGCTGGCCTCGGCCTCCTGCTGCGCGAGCTGGCTTGCCTGCTGCTGGAAGGCTGCGGCACCTTTCGAATAGGCGGCGCCGGAGGGTGTCACCTCCTTGTCGTTGACGGCTGCATAGCCGGCGGGGTCCCCGGCGCGCAGCGCTGCCATGGCGCGCTCGACCGTGGCGGCGTGCGCCCGCGCGGCCCCAACGACCTGGCGGCGCAGGGCCTCGTCTTGCCCTTCCAGCGCGGCGGCGGCGCCAAAACGCTGCAGTTGCTCGCCCGAGCGCTTGAGCGATGCCTGCGCCGCGTCGAGTGCGTTGGCATCGACCCCGGCGCTGCCTTCGCGTGCCGAGGAATAGGCGCGCGCCAGCGCCGAGCGGGCGCGGGTCATGTCCTTGTAGGCATCGTCCAGCAGCAGGGTGCGGGCGGCGATCTGCTGGACGCGCTCGGTGGTCTGGTTGGCGGCGCGCAGCGCGAGCACGCCGACGCCGGCGCCAAACACGATCATCAATGCAAAGGTCACCAGGATCGCCAGCAGCCCAGTGCGCACGCTAAGGTTTTTCATCGTCGGGATCGAAACGAGGGTTTGAGGTCAGTCCGCTAACGGCCGGCGGCGTCCAGACTTGACCGGGCGATGGCGTATTGTTTGAGCTAGATCAAGTGCGACAGGCCGTCCGCGGGATGCAGGGCGCCTGTTCCGGCACACAGCGCGGCGCCAGTTCAAGTTTTGTTGCGTTGCACCGATAGAGAGGGCGTCCCCCTCCAGCGAACCGCCCCCTTCGCATCATGATCGCAAGCCTCACCATCCGCGCCCGTCTCATTGCCACGGTTTCCCTGTTGTTCCTGCTTGCGCTCGGCATAGGCGCGGCCGCCTTGCTGGGCTTGCGCGCCGCCAACCAGGCACATGAGGCCACCTATTCGAACCAGCTCGCCTCGGCCCTGGCGCTGGGCGAGGCGGATCTGAGCCTGACCCGGGCCCGCACCGCGCTGGATCGCGCCATGCTTTATCCCGACAGTCCCGAGGCATCCGGTCTGCTGGAGCGCACCGAAGAGCTGGTGGCGCGCTCGGATACCGCGTGGAAGCGGTTCATGGCCTTGCCCCGCGACAGCGAGGAGGACCGCCTGGCCAGCGAGGTCGCCGGCAAGCGGGAGGCCGCCAACCGCGATGGCATTGCGGCCATCATCGCAGCGCTGCGTGCCCGTGACCGTGCCCTGGCCGACCAGATCATGGATGGCAGGCTTTCCAGGCTGTTCCGCGATGCCAATGACAGCAGCCTCAGGCTGAGCCAGTTGCAGCTCAGGATGGCGGCGGGCAATTTCGATGCATCGCAGGTGGCGTACCGTCAATTCCGCAACGGCGTGATTGCCGCCATCGTGCTGTCGCTGCTGGTGGCGGCCGCCTGCGCGGTGTTTCTGCTGCGTGCCATCGTTGGCCCGCTGGAACTGGCGCTGCGGCAGTTCGACCGCATCGCGCAGGGCGATCTCAGCCACCCGGTGCGGGTGACGCGCCGCGACGAGATGGGCCGCCTGCTGGAAGGGCTGGGCCGCATGCAGGGCAGCCTGGCCACTACCGTGGGCCGCGTGCGCGACGGCTCGGAGGCCATCACCGCGGCCACGCGGCAGATCGCCGCCGGCAATGCCGACCTCTCCGGCCGTACCGAGGCGCAGGCGGCATCCTTGCAGGAAACGGCGTCCAGCATGGAGCAGATGACCTCCACCGTCCGCCAGAACGCCGACAACGCGCGCCAGGCCAGCCAGCTCGCAGTCAGCGCGGTCGAGGTGGCGCACCAGGGCGGTGCGGTGGTGGGCGAAGTCATGGCCACGATGGGCGATATCAGCGCGGCGGCCAAGACCGTGGCGGAGATCATCGGCGTGGTCGACGGCATTGCCTTCCAGACCAATATCCTTGCGCTCAATGCCGCCGTGGAGGCCGCGCGGGCCGGCGAACAAGGGCGCGGCTTCGCCGTGGTCGCCGGCGAGGTGCGCAGTCTGGCGCAGCGCAGCGCGGGGGCTGCCCGCGAGATCAAGTCCATGATCGAGACCTCGCTGGCGCATGTAGCGACCGGCAGCGGCCTGGCCGGGCGGGCCGCAAGTACCATGGAGGACGTGGTGGCGGCGATTCGCCGCGTGACCGACATCATGGGCGAGATCGCAGCCGCGTCGCTGGAGCAGAGCAGCGGCATCGAGCAGGTCAACCGGGCGGTGACCTCGATGGACGAAGCCACCCAGCAGAATGCCGCGCTGGTGGAGCAGGCCACTGCCGCTGCGGCGTCGCTGCAGGACCAGGCGCGCCAGCTCGACCAGGCCATTGCCGCGTTCCGCATATAGGCTGACGGGGCGGGCGGGGCGGCGCGCCATGACGCCGCACGCGCACTTTGTACGTTAGGCCCCATTGAGCTAGGGTATACGCGGTGACGAACGCAGCGTAACAGTGCCATCGTTGCCAGCAGGCGGCCGGCACAGGCCGAAGCGCCGGGCTGCCCCCGGTTTCCTCGCAAACGGACCTGAATCGTGCGACGTCGTCTCTGGCCCAGGCTCCTGATACTGGCCCTGCTTGCGGGGGGCGCGTACGTGCTTGGCGCCGTGGTCGCCGAGGAACTTGCCACCTCGCGGCTGCAGGCGCGCTACTTTGCGGCGCGGGCGAAAGGGGTCGCCTTTGCGGTACAGCCCGGCCCGAGCGATCGCATCCGCTTTCCGGAAGACGGTCCCTATGACGTGCGCTTCGGCTATAGCCGGCTGCCGCAGTTCACCGAGTTGCTGGAGGCGCGCGGATTTCGGCGCGAACACCAGGCGCGCTGGTCGGACAGGATGCTCGAGCTGACCGATTCCGGCCTGTTCGCGCCATACCGCGAAAAAACCCATGCCGGCCTGGACCTGCTCGACTGCAATGACGAGCCGTTCGGCCCCCCCCGGCTGCCGCGGCGGGACTATGCCAGCTTCGGCGCGGTTCCGCCGTTGCTGGTGAGCGCCTTGCTCTTCGTCGAGAACCGCGACCTGCTCGACCCCGAGTTTCCCATGCGCAATCCGGCGCTGGATGTGCGCCGTTTTGCGCGCGCCGCCATGGACCAGGGCATGCACTTCTTCAATGAGAAGCACGATGCGGCCGGCGGCAGCACGCTGGCTACCCAGATCGAGAAATACCGCCATTCGCGCGCGGGCCGCACCGGTTCGCCCAGGGAAAAGATCAGGCAGATGGCCAGTGCGTCGATACGGGCGTACCTGGACGGGCCGGATACGGTCGCGGCCCGCCAACGCATCCTGGTCGATTACCTGAACACGGTACCGCTGTCTGCCCGGGCCGGCATCGGCGAGATCAACGGGCTGGGCAACGGGATGTGGGCCTGGTACGGGCGGGATTTCGACGAGGCCAACCGGCTGCTGGCGAGTGCCGTGGGGCCGGGGCCCGGCGCGGGCCAGGCCGAGGGCGAGCAGGGCCAGCTGCAGGCACGGGTGTTCAAGGAGGCCCTCTCGCTGATCATCGCGCAACGCGGGCCATCGCACTTCCTGCGGCGCAATACCGAGGCGCTGGCAGCGCTGACGGATAGCCACCTGCGCCTGCTCGCCGCCGCCGGCGCCATCCCGCCATGGCTGCGCGACGCCGCGCTGGCCCAGCCCTTGAAGCTGTCGCCCGCCGCGCTGGACCGCCCGGAAATCTCGTTCGTGGCGCGCAAGGCCATCAGCGGTGTCCGTTCCGACCTGTTGCGCTATCTCGGGCTGGGCAGCAGCTATGAACTCGACCGCCTCGACCTGACGGCGCACAGCACGATCAACACGGCGCTGCAGCGTGTCGTCACCGACGCACTGCTGGCGGCGGGCACGCGCGACGGCGCCCACGCCGCCGGGCTGTATGGCCACAACCTGCTGCGGGAGGGCGACGATCCCGGCAAGCTGGCCATGAGCTTCACGCTCTATGAACGGGTCGCCGGCGCGAACCTGCTGCGCGTGCAGGCCGACAACCTCGATCTGCCTTTCGACCTGAACCGCGGCGCCCGGCTGAACCTGGGCTCGACTGCGAAGCTGCGCACGCTGGTGACTTACCTGGAGATCATCTCGGAGCTGCATGAGCAGTATGCCGGCATGTCTGCCGCCCAGTTGCGCGAAGTCAGGCCGGCCCCGCTCGATGCGCTGCGCCTGTGGGTGGTGAACTACCTGCTCACCGCCTCCGACAAGAGCCGGCGCGCCATCCTGGAAGCCGCCATGCAGCGCCGCTACTCCGGCGGCGCGGGCGAGGCGTTCTTTACCGGCGGCGGCCTGCAGACGTTTACCAATTTCGAGCGCTGGGAAAGCCTGAAGATCATGCCGGTCGAGGAAGGCTTCAAGCACTCGGTGAACCTGGTGTTCATCCGCCTGATGCGCGATATCGTGCGCTACGAAACCTACCGGCTGCATCCCGACGCCGACGAGTGGCTGAACAACCCGGATGCGCCGCAACGGCATGCCTACCTGGTGCGCTTCGCCGACAAGGAGGGCAGCGATTACCTGCGCGCCTTCTACCTGAAGTATCAGGGCAAGACGCAGGCGGAGGCGGCCAGGCGCGTGCAGGAAGGCCGGACCCTTACCCCTTTGCGGCTGGCGGTCACGCTGCGCAGCATCGATCCCGACGCAGACCTGGCCCAGTTCAGCAAGGCGATGCGCGCAGGCCTGCCGCACGCGCCACTGACCGACGACATGCTGGCCAAGATGTACCGCAAGTACGGACAGGACAAGTTCAACCTCAACGATCGCGGCTATCTGGCGCACGTGCATCCGCTCGAGCTCTGGCTGCTGGACTATCTGCGCCAGCGGCCCGACGCCAGTCTCGACGAAGTATTGCGCGACAGCACCGCGCAGCGTCAGGAGGTGTACGCGTGGCTGTTCAAGACCCGGCATCCCGGCGGCCAGACGCGCCGCATCCGCAGCCAGCTCGAGCGCCAGGCATTCGGCGAAATCGCGCGCCGCTGGCAACGGCTGGGCTACCCGTTCAGCGCCATCACGGCGTCCTACGCCTCGGCGATCGGTGCGGCGGGCGACCGGCCCGCCGCGCTGGCCGAACTGGTGGGCATCATCCTGGCCAATGGCGTGCGCCAGCCGGCCAGTGCCTTGCGGAGCCTGGATTTCGCCGCGGGCACGCCCTATGAAACCGGATTCGGGCTGGGCACGCAGGGTACCCGGTTGCTGAGCGAGGATATTGCCGACGTGGTGCGCGCGGCGATGATCGGCGTGGTGGACAGCGGCACGGCGGGTTCGCTCAAGGCGGCGATGAGCGGCAGCGGCGTGGTGGCCGGCGGCAAGACCGGCACGGGCGATCACCGCTTTGAGGTCTACGGGCCGGGCGGCCGTCTTATTTCATCGCGCGTGGTCAGCCGGTCCGCCACCTTCGTCTTCTTCCTGGGCGATCGTTATTTCGGCAATGTCACGGCCTATGCGCACGAGCCCTATGCCGCGCGCTATGCCTTCACCAGCGCCTTGTCGGTGCAATTGCTGAAATCGCTCGCGCCGACCATCCTGCCGCTGGCGCGGGATGGCGGCACGCGTCCCGCGCTGGCATGCCGGCATTGAATCCGCCTGGCCGCCGGCAGGGCGGCCGGACAAGGACGGCGCTAATCCCAGCCGTGGCGACGGGCGCAGTACTCGTCTTCGGACGCCTGCGCGTCCCGTTCGTATTCGGCGATCACCTGCAGCGTGGCCGACTGGAGCAGGGAGCCCGCGGTCAGCGTGGCGGCAAGCTCGCGCAGGCCTTGCAGGCAAATGGCGGTGCGGGTCGGGGCTTGTTCCTGCATGATGCGTTGCTGGCTCGAAGATGGGCCCGACGCGTGGCCCGATGCTTCGATTGTAGGGAGCCTGCGCCTGCCCGAATGCAAAGCAATGTGTCGGCTCGCACCTTCAAGGCGCGAGGCGGCGCATCAGGCCTGTCAGAGCCATGAAAAGTATCGTGCAAGCAGCCCGGCGGCCAGCAGGGTGCTGCAAATCCACAACACCACGATCACCGCCGCGGCGACGCGGCTGCGCGGGCGTTGCGCGGCCGCCACAGCCGCGGCGCGGAACTCGCCCATCAGTGGCGGGGGGATCATCCTGATGGTCAGGATGACGCCGAGGGGAACCAGCACGACGTCGTCGAGATAGCCCAGCACGGGAATAAAGTCGGGAATCAGGTCGATCGGCGACAGGGCATAGCCGGCCACCAGCAGCGCCATCGCCTTGGCATGCCAGGGCGTGCGCGGGTCGCGCGCGGCCAGCCAGAGGGCGTGCACATCGCGCAGCACCTCGCGGGCCCACTGGCGTCCTTGCCCGGCCAGGCGCAGCAGGCGGGCGCGCAGGTCGTCCATGACCGGCACCACCGCCAGCACCAGCAGCAGTGCCGCCAGGACGAGCGTGGCGCTGAAGCCCAGTTGCTTGAACCCCAGCGCACCGGCAACGCCACCCCCGAAGAACAGCGCCACCAGCGTGGCCAGCACGCGCAGCTTGGGGCGGTTGGCCAGCACCACCGGCGTGGCCGGGTCGGCCCTGGCTATGTTCCAGTAGAACAGCTTGCCGATTTCGATGCCGATATCGGTAATCATGCCGGTGATGTGGGTGGTGCGGATCTCGGCGTTGGAGATCTTGGTGATCAGGGCGTTCTGCAGGCCCATGATGAAGCACAGCACCATCACCGTGGCCGGCACGAACAGCCATTGGCGGGTACCCAGGTTGCCGCCCAGCAGGCCGAAGCAAAGGAGCAGCAGGGCTTCCAGCATCAGCGGCAGGGCGTATTCGCTATGCAGCCGTTCGCGCCGCGCCCAGTTGATCAGGACTGCCGAGGTGGCGGCGCCAGCCAGGAACGACAGCAGGGCCCCGAGCCCCTCCAGGATCAGCCCGGCCTGGCCGAGCGCCAGGCGGTCGGCCATGGCCGAGACGATGCCGGTCATATGCGAGGTGTACTGCTGCACCGCGAGGAAGCCGCCGGCATTGGTGGCCCCGGCCACGAAGCTCAGATAGCCGGCGAGCCGGCGGTTGGCCAGCTGGCTGCGGCGCTGGCCGGTCAGGCTGCGCAGGTAGGCGATCGGCATGGGGGCGGTATCCGTGGGGTGGCCGCTCAGTCGGTCAGCAGTGCGCAGATGACGCGCAGCGCTACCGATTCGTCCACGCCGCTGGCCTGGATGCGCAGGCGGAGCCCTGCGCGCGACGACAGATGCATGACCTCCTTGACGTTCTTGGCGTTGGCCGTGTAGTCGTTGCTGCTCAACAGGATATTGCACTCGAACTGGCTGGCCGTCTTGGTCAGCCGGTCGGCCCTGCGGCCCTGCAAGCCGTGGGGACTGGACATTTCAATCGTTGCTTCTACCACGGCACCCTCGGTCGAACCTCGATAAAGCGTGGATATCGGAGACTGCGGGCACGGGTGGCGCAGAGGCCGGGAATGGCCTCGCCCCACAGGGTTGCCTGTCAGCCAGCATGCGATGATAACCCGCCGCATCCTACTGATCGACCCGGTGAACGGGAAAGCGTTCGCAAGCCTGTGTGCGATACCGGGCGGTCAACTGGCTGGCCGGCTGTTTTGCAGCCATTGGCCAAGCATGCAGCATGACGCACGCGGCGGGTCCGCTGCTGGCAGAATAGGGGGGCGCCGGCTGCCCGCAGTCTCACCTGCGTGCCAGCCCATCTGTCAGCCAACTTCCCGGAGCCTTCGCCAAATCATGCAAGCACGCCTGCCATCCGCTGTCGCCCTTGTTCCTCCGCTCCGGCTGGTGTTGCCGGCGCTGGTTCTGGCCGGCGGTCACGCCTTTGCGCAATCCATCCCGGTGCCCGCGGTGTCGCCGGCGGTGGAGCGGACCTATGCCAGCCTGGAGGCCGCCCCGCTGGTCAAGAAGGTACTGGCCGACGTGAAGGCGGACGACGCGCGCTCGCTGGGAGACCTCAAGGCAATGACCGAGATCCCGGCGCCGCCGTTCAAGGAAAAGGCGCGGGCCGAATATTTCCTGGGCAGGCTCAAGGCGCTCGGCCTGGCCGACGCGCATATCGATGCCGAGGGCAATGTCATCGGCATTCGCAAGGGCGCCGGGAGCGGCCCCCGGCTGCTGGTCTCGGCCCATCTCGACACGGTGTTTCCGGAAGGCACCGATGTCACGGTGAAGCCGCGCGACGGCAGGCTGTATGCGCCGGGCATCTCGGACGACACGCGCGGCCTGACCGTCCTGCTGTCGTGGCTGAAGGTGCTGAACGACAACCAGGTCCGCACCGTCGGCGACCTGGTGTTCGTGGGCAATGTCGGCGAGGAAGAGCTGGGTAACCTGCGGGGCATGAAGGCCGTGTTCCGCGAGCATCCGGACATCGACGGCATGGTCGGGCTGGAGCCCGGGGTGGGCGACCGGGTGCTGACCCTCGGCACCGGCAGCCATCGCTACGAAGTCACTTTCCGCGGCCCGGGTGGCCACAGCTTCGGCGCTTTCGGCCTGCCCAGCGCCATCCACGCCATGGGACGCGCCATCGCCAAAGTCGGCGACGTGCGGCCGCCCGAGGATCCCCGGACGACCTTCACTGTCGGCACCGTGAGCGGCGGCACCTCGGTCAACGCGATCGCAGGCGATGCGCGCATGAGCGTGGATATCCGCTCGAATGCCACGCCTGCCCTGCTGGAGACGGAAAAGCAGATCATGGCGGCCATCGACGCCGGCGTCGCCGAGGAAAACCGGCGCTGGCATGCCAGCCAGGCCGCCAGCCAGATCACCTACCAGGTACGGCTGATCGGCGATCGTCCCGCCGGGCACACCCCGGCCGATGCCACCATCGTGCAGGCGGCGGTGCGCGCCATCAAGGGCTATGGCAAGGGCACGCCGAGCCTGCGCGGCGCCAGCACCGACGCCAATGTGCCGATGTCGCTAGGCATCCCCGCCATCATCATCGGCAGCGGCGGCAAGACCGGCGGCTTCCATGCGCGCGACGAGTGGTACGACCCGGCCAACGCCTGGGAAGGCGCGCAGGTCGGGCTGACCACGGTACTCGGGCTGGTGGGTGTGCAGGGCGTGAGCCAGCCGCTGCTGGAAAAGCGCGCGGCGGCGAAGTAGCGCGGCGGCCCCAGGCTGCCAGTCCGGCGTTCGAGTTCGGCCAAGGGCGGGTTCCAGCAGACTGCCGCGGCCGCAGCGCGCGCAACCTAGGTTTTTTGTCCTAGCGCCGCTTTGTGGATCGCCGCCCGTATGCGCGGATACGTGCCGCAGCGGCAGATATTGCCGGCCATGGCGGCGTCGATGTCCGCGTCGGTCGGCTGGGGTGTCTGCCTGAGCAGGGCGCAGGCGGACATCAGCTGTCCGCTCTGGCAGTAGCCGCATTGCACGACATCCAGTTCCGTCCACGCTGCCTTCAGGGCCTGCGCCTGCGCGCCTTGCAGCCCCTCGATG
Source organism: Cupriavidus basilensis (assembly GCF_029335485.1). GTDB lineage: Bacteria > Pseudomonadota > Gammaproteobacteria > Burkholderiales > Burkholderiaceae > Cupriavidus > Cupriavidus basilensis_E. Next base: position 37,997 of record NZ_JARJLM010000158.1, on the reverse strand, counting down.
GTCGTGACCTCCCGCTCGCCCACGGCGGAGACCGGCGTCACGCAGGAGCGGACCGGCGCGCCATCGAGATGCACCGTGCAGGCGCCGCACAGGGCCATGCCGCAGCCGAACTTGGTCCCGGTCATCTTGAGTTCGCCGCGCAGCACCCAGAGCAGCGGGGTGTCGGCCTCGGTCTGCACATTGACCACCTTGCCGTTGATCTTCAGTGAGAGCATGTCAGTCTCCAGGGGCCGGGTCAGGCCAGTTGCAGGGGAAGGGCGCGCAGGCGCTGGCCAGTGAGGGCGAACAGCGCGTTCGCAATGGCCGGGGCGATCGGCGGGGTGCCCGGTTCGCCAACGCCTTCCGGAGGGGCCTGGCTCGGCATGATTTCGGTTTCGATCGCCGGGCAGGCATCGATGCGCAGCACCGGGTAGTCATGGAAATTGCTCTGCTGCACCTGGCCTTCGGCAATCGTGATCTCGCCATACAGCGCCGCCGAAAGGCCGAAGACGACCGCGCTTTCCATCTGCTGGCGGATCAGGTTCGGGTTCACCGGGGTGCCGCAATCGATCACGCAGACCACCCGGTGCACACGGATGCGCTTGTCCGGGCCGAGCGAGACCTCGGCCACCTGCGCGACAATCGAGCCGAACGACTGGTGCAACGCCACGCCGCGCGCCCGCGGGGCGCCGTCGGCGGCGGGCGCAAGCGGCTTGCCCCAGTCCGATAGCGCCGCGGCGCGCTGCAGCACGGCCAGGTGCCGGGGGTGATGCGCCAGCAAGCCAGACCGGAAGGCCACCGGATCCTGGCCCGCGGCAACGGCCACCTCATCGACGAAACTCTCCTTGAAGAAAGCCTGGTGCGAATGCCCCACCGAGCGCCAGAAACCCACCGGCACGGGCAGCTCGACGATCTCGTGCCCGATCCGCGCGTTTGGCCATTCATAGGGCTGGTCGAAGGCGCCTTCCGAGGTGGTCTTGTCGGGACCGGCAGCCGGCAGGCCAAAGCTGCGCGCCAGCACATTCGGCATGATGGCCTGGCCGGCCGAGGTGTTGTGCCAGGCGACCAGCTTGCCAGCCTTGTCGAGGCCCGCCTTGAAGCGAGAGACACAAGCCGGCCGGTAAAAATCATGCCGGATGTCCTGCTCCCGCGACCAGATGGTCTGCACCGGCCGGCCTTCCACTTCGCGCGCGATGGCCGCGGCCTGCGAAATGAAGTCGGCCTCCAGGCGCCGGCCAAAGCCACCGCCGAGCAACTGCACCTTCAAGTCCACCTTGTCGGCCGGAATGCCCAGCGCCCTGGCGGCCTGGTCGCGTGCGATACGGGGCACCTGCGTTGACGCCCAGACGGTGGCCGCCCCGTCCTTGAGCCGCACCGTGCAGTTGGCCGGCTCAAGCGCTGCGTGCGCCAGGTAGGGCGCGTGATATTCCGCAACGACCGTCCTGGCCGCCGTGGACAGGGCGGCATCGACGTCGCCGTGGCTGTAGTAGGCGTGCCCCTGGGCTTCATCCAGCGTCTGGGCCAGTTGCCGCTGGATGGCCGCGCTCGATGCCTGCGCGGCGGCGCCGTGGTCCCACTGCACGGTGACCTGCTTGAGCGCACGCATGGCGCGGTAGGGCGTATCGGCAATGACGGCCACGCCGCCGCTGCCGCCGTTGTGCGCACCGACCTGGATCACTTTGACCACGCCGGGCAGCCTTGCCGCCGCCGTCCCGTCGAAACCGGCCACCGTGCCGCCCAGGGTCGGGCACATTGCGACACTGGCATAGAGCAGGCCGTCCGGCAGGACGTCGATGCCGAAGCGCGCCGAGCCGTCGAGCTTCGATGCCGCTTCAATGCGGCGTACCGGCTGGCCGACAAGCTTGAAGCGTGCCGGATCCTTGAGGGCCACCGTGTCGGGCCGTGGCTGCCGCGCGGCCAGCGCCGCCAGTTCGCCGAAGCTGGCCGTGCGGCCCGAGGCATGCAGCACCTTGCCGGCCTCGGCACGGCATTCGCCCGCCGGCACCTTCCACTGTTCGGCGGCAGCGCTGATCAGCATCGCGCGCGCCGAGGCGCCGGCTTCGCGCATGGGCAGCCACAGGTCCTTGATGCTTGACGACCCGCCCGTCATCATCGTGCCGATCTCGCGCATGAGCTTGCGGGTCATCCATCCCGCCGCCGTCTTGACGGCGCCATCGTCGTCTGGATGAAAAGGCAGTCCATCGACGGTGGCCGCCTGGTTGTTGTAGATCTTGTCGATCGGCGAGTGCTCCACCCTTACCTGGGCCCAGTCGGCGTCGAGTTCCTCGGCCAGCAGCATGGCCAGGCCGGTGTGCACGCCCTGGCCCATCTCTGACTTGCTCATCATCACCGTGACGGTGTTGTCGGAAGCCACTTTGACCCAGCCGTTGAGTCCCGCCTGCGAATCATCCAGCGGCAGCGGATCGGCCGTGACCAGGCGCTGGCGCGGCGGCATCACCGACCAGCCGACCACCAGCGCGCCCATGGCCCCCGCGATGCCGGCGCTGCGGAGCAGAAAGGTTCTTCGGTTCAACATGGGAGGTCTCCGGGTGCCGCATAAGATACCGGGCTTGGTCCTGGCCAAAGATCGCGCGTTGTAAAATCGCTCGCCCCTCCTTGGCAGGTTGCAGTCCATGGCCTGCGTATCTTATGTTTTATGTTGTCAGTGGCAACATACCATAGCAACGGATGTAACCCATGTCAACATCGAGGCTCGACGATGAGTTCAACCCGCCTTCCACTGCCGGCCAGCGAGGCGCGGCGAAAGGCGCCGCAAAGCGCGCGGGCGCGGCACGGTACCACCATGGCGACCTGCACGCGGCCTTGAGAACCGAGGCCGAGCGCATCCTCAAGACGCGCGGCGCGACGGAGGTGAGCCTGCGGGAAGTGGCGCGCGGGGTGGGGGTATCCCACGCCGCGCCATACCGTCACTACGCCAACCGCGAGGCCCTGCTGGCCGATCTGGCGGCGCGCGGCTTCGAGCGCCTGCATGCGCGTTTCGAGGCGTTGCCGCGACGCGTCAAGGCAGCGCGCCGCTTTGCGGCCTTGCTGCAGGCTTACCTGGAGTTTGCGGCAAGCGAGCCTGCCATCTACCGGCTGATGTTCGGGCCGGACCTGCGCAAGGCCGATCATCCGCAACTGGCGCAGGCAGGCTACCGGGCGCTCGACGTGGTGCGCCGGGCCATAGAGGCGCTGGATATCCCGCCGCCGGCCACCGCGGAGGCAATGGCGGCCTGGAGCCTGGCGCACGGGCTCGCGCTGCTGATCCTCGACCAGCGCCTGGAGTTCGAGCCGGGCGTGGACGAGCCCATGGAGCATCTTGCGCTGGTCAGGCGGGCCGCCGATATTTTCATGGCGGGCTTGCAGGCTGGCCGGTTGAGCGCCGCGGTGGCAAAACCGGCCGGAGCCGCACCGAGACGCAAGCCATGACACGCCGCGCCATGGCGGCGCGGCGTCTTTGGCTACGCGATCAGCGCTGCGAGTGCCGGTCGCCGGGCTCGGCCGGTGGCCGTGGCGTGGCGATCCACTGGGCCACGGCGGCGGCATCCAGCGGGCGGGAAAACAGATAGCCTTGTCCCATGCGGCAGCCCTGCGATAGCAGGAAGCACCGCTGCGCTTCGTTTTCGACGCCCTCGGCGACCACCGCGAGTTTCAGGCTGTCGCCGATGCGGATGACGGCGCTGGCCAGTTCGCGGGCGGCGGCATCGCTCTCCAGGTCGATCACGAAGCTCTTGTCGAGCTTGAGCTGGTGCACGGGCAGCTGCCGGAGATAGCCAAGGCTGGAGTAGCCCGTGCCGAAATCGTCCATGGACAGGCGTACGCCCTGCGCGTGGATGGCCGCGACAGTGGCGGCAAGGCTGGCGTCGTCCTCCATCAGCAGGCCCTCCGTCATCTCGAGCATCAGCGCCTCGGCGGGCAGGCCATGGCGGGACAAGGTCTGCGCGACCTGCGCCGGCAGCGTCGGGTCGCGGAAGCTGGCGGGCGAGATATTGACCGATATGGTCGGCACCGAGAGCCCTTCGCGGCGCCAGGCGGCGAGTTGCGCGCACGATTGTTCCAGCACCCAGCGGTCGAGTGTGCCAATCAGGCCGCTGTCTTCGGCCAGCGGCACGAAACGGGCGGGCGAGACCGTGCCGAAATGCGGGTGCTGCCACCGGACCAGGACTTCGAGGCCGTAGAGCCGTCCATCCCGCAGGAACACCTGGGGCTGGAAATTGAGGTGCAGCTCTTCGCCGATCAAGGCCTCGCGCAGCGCAGACTCCAGCGCCAGGCGTTCCTGGGCGGCCCAGTTCATCTCGATGCTGAAGAAGCGGAACAGGTTGCGTCCAGCGGCCTTGGCATCGTACATGGCCATCTCGGCGCAATGGAGCAGGTAGTCCAGCGCGTCGCCGTCGACCGGAAACATGCTGATGCCGATGCTGGCGGACGGCGCGATGCTGACGTGATCGATGCGCAGCGGCTGGCGTAGCGCGGCCAGGAGGCGTTCGCCCGCGGCGATGGTCTGCGTGCGGTCGCTATTGGGCAGGACCAGCGCGAATTCGTCGCCCGAGAGCCGGGCCACCAGCGCGCCGTCGCCGGCCTGCGCGGCGAGGCGCACGGCGACTTCGCGCAGCAGCTTGTCGCCGCCGGCGTGGCCCAGCGAATCGTTGATATGCTTGAATCGGTCCAGGTCGACGAACAGCACGCTGAGCGTGGCGCCGGCCTGCTGCGTGGCAAGCAGCAAGGTGGCAGCCTGCCTTTGCAGCAGGCTGCGGTTGGGCAGGCCGGTCAGCGAGTCGTAACGGTCCAGTTGCAGGATGCGTTCCGCCGCCTCCTCGCGTTCGAACGCGAGCTTGCACAGCGCCACGCAAACCTCGACCAGCTGCAGGTGAAAGGCATCCGGCCGGCGGACCGTCCGGTAGTAGAACGCCAGCGTGGCCAGCACACGCCCGTCGCCCGCCTTGATCGGATAGGACCAGCAGGCCGCCAGGCCGAGCGGCAGCGCCAGGTCGCGATAGCCATCCCACAGCGGGTCGGTGGCGATGTCGCTCACCACGACCGGTTCGCCGAACCAGGCAGCCGTGCCGCAGGAGCCGGTCATGGGGCCCGCGTTCAGGCCCTCCAGCGCCGCACAGTAGTGCGGCGGCAGGCCGGGCGCGGCCAGCGTATGCAGGCGCCGGTCGGCGTCCACCCTCAGCACGGACGCGATCACGGCGGGCGCCACGCGTTGCACCTCCTGGCAGATCAGTTCCATCACCGCCGGCAGCGGCTGCTCCATCACCATGGCATGCAGCACTTTGCGCTGCAGCAGTTCGTAGGTTTTCTTCTGCGTGATATCGGAGAGGATGACGATGCCATGATGCTGCGCGCCGTCGGCCCGGCCCAGGTGCCTGACCGTGGCCGAGACCCATAGCGGGCTGCCGCAGCGCGCATAGACCAGCGCTTCGTGGCGCTCGGTGGCGGCAGTCGGGCGCGGCGTCTGCAGGCGGTGCATCACGGCCGGATCGGTGAATTCGCCGGCCAGCAGTTCGGCAGGCGTCTTGCCGGCCATCTCGCCGGGCGTAAAGCCCAGCATGCGCGTCAGGCCGGCGTTCGCGTAGACAATGCGCCAGTCGGCATCGACCACGAGGACGGCGCTGTCTATTTCGTCGGCGATCACCGATAGCAGCGGATGGCCTTCGCGGCTGGCTCCGGCAGACTCCTTCACCAGCAGGGTGTGCAGCGTGGCGTCTCCCAGGCGGGTACGGGATTCGGCGACGTAGCCAAAGCGCAGCGTGCCGTCGCGGCGCTGAATCTGCACGGCGGGTAAAGGACTGAGGCCTTCGCTATCCGGCCCGGGTCCGGCGGCGTGGGCGGCGTTGCCGATGCCTGGCAGCCGTTGCACGAGCGTATCGATATGCATGCCGACGACTTGCGTCCGGCATGCGCCGTAAAGTGCCTCCGCCGCGGCGTTCAGGAAGATGACGCGGTTGTCCGCGTTCAGGACGAAGACGGCGTCGGTTGCCTGCTCGAGCGAATTGCGGAACAGCTGATGGGGGTCGGCTATGCTGAGCGCTTTGTCTCTGTCTGGCATGAGTGAGGTAAACGTCGCTAAAGGCCGCGATGCCCGCCTGGCCCGTCTGGGCTCGCGAGACATTGACTCGGCTCTGATGCAGCTATCGGCATTCGTAGCCATATCCTGAAGTTTTTTTGGAATCGCTCCGGGGCGCGGCCCGCCCGCCGATACCCCCGGATCGCCATGACGGAGCGTGAGCGCGCGCAAATCCGCGCGCGGCTTGGCATAATTGCGCCCTGTCCGGACGGGGCGCGATGCGCGCCCGTTCTTGTCGATACGGGAGATTTCATGATCATCTGCGCCGGCGTAGGCCCCGGGCACCTGGACTTCCTGACGCATGGCGTAGCGGAACTGATCCGCGGCGCCGATATCGTGGCCGGCTTCGATGCGGTGATCGAGGTAGTGCGGCCGCTGCTGCCGCAGGGCGCGCGGGTCGTGACCATGGGCTATCAGGACCAGGTGGCCCGGCTCGACCGGGTCGCCGCCGAGCATCATGCCGGCCGGCGCTGCGTCGTGCTGTTCATGGGCGACATGCATTTCAGCGGCTTTCAATACCTGGAGCGGGTCGAGCGGGCATGCGGCCATCCGGTGGATACGGTGCCCGGCATTTCTTCCGCCCAGGTGCTGGCCGCGCGGGGCAAGGTCTGTTTCGACGAAACCACATTCCTGACGTTTCACCGCCGCGGCGACCTCGAACCGTTCAAGCGTCATCTCGTGCACGTATTGGCGGACCAGCGCAACGCCATTGCGATTCCTCGGCCCTGGGATTTCATGCCCAAGGACATCGCCGCCTGGCTGCTTGCCCAGGGCGTGTCCCCCGGGCATCCGGTCGAAGTCTGGGAGAACCTTACGCTGGCCGACGCCGCGTGGCGTGGCACGTTGGGCAGTTGCACGCAGGCGTTCAGCGACATGAGCATCATGCTGATCCGCGCCCTGGCGCCAATGCCCAGCCAGATCGAACCCCCGCCGCACCCCTGAGCCACGTGCCGGCGGTGCCGGGCCGGGGAGGCTTGATCTGCCGCAACGGCTGCGCATTGCCCGCTTGCACTGCCCTGGCCAGGGAGTAGAGTCCATCCGGAATGGTTGAATAGCATCAGCACCGGCACCGGCACTGCCATGGCAACGGCTCCAGCTAACATTACCGGCACGGAGGAACAAACATCATGGATTTCAAGACCCTGCTTGTCGAACTCGGATCCGACCCTGGCTGCGCGGATCGCGTGGCCTTTGCGGCGGACCTGGCGCAGCGCGCCGCGGGACATGTGATTGGCCTGACGGCCACCGGCATGCGCCTGGAGCCATTCCGGGGCGCGGGCGACGAGGCCGGGCGCTACGCCGAGCTGGCAAGGCGCCAGCTGCTGGCGCAGGGCGCCGAGGCCGCCGCCGCCTTCCAGCGCGCCATGCACGAGGCGGCACCCGGCGTGGGCTTTACGCACCGGATCATCGAGGACGACGCAGGGTGGGCGCTGGCGCAGCAGGGGCGCATGGCCGATCTCGTCGTGTTGGCCAGGCCAGCCGGCACCGATGGCATGCCGGTGCTGGTGGCGCAAACCGCCGAGTACGTCCTGCTCAATGCCGGCCGACCGGTGCTGCTGGTGCCGCAAGGTGTGCGCCGCCTGGTTTGCCAGCATGTGGCCATCGCATGGGACGGCGGGCGGGAAGCCGCCCGGGCCGTGGCCGATGCCATGCCTCTGCTGCGGCAGGCCAGCCGTGTCACCGTGGTGGCCGCGTCCAGTACGCATGACCGCACGGTCACGCACAGCGCGCCCGACGTGCACGGTGCCCACGCCGGTTTGCGCGACCAGCTGGAGCGGCAAGGCGTCGCGGTCGCGATGCATGCCGTGCAGGGAAGCCACCGGGTGGGCCAGCTCCTGCTGGAGGCGGCGCGGCATTTGCAGGTCGACCTGCTGGTGGCCGGCGGCTACGGCCACGCGCGCCTGCGCGAGCTGGTGACCGGGGGAACCACGCGTACCCTGATGCGACATGCCGACATGCCGGTGCTGATGTCGCACTAGGCGGCCGGCGGTCCCTGCTACCTGGCAGGGCCCGTGCGCGGATTCGATATGCAAATGCATGTCAGTTAGATTCGCGTAGCGCAACCGACCGCCTTGCCCCGGCTTCCCATCCATGGATCGGGCAGGGGCTTCCATCCTGAACAGCGAAGCGATGCGGGCCGCAAGCGCCGGCATCGTCGCTCCGGCCTTGCCATTCAAGACCCGTCAACCGGTTTTCGTCCCGGCATTTCCGGAACCGGTGCGCAAGGACGCGTGCGCGCCGAAGGTTTACCGCGCACAATCACGCCTGCGGCGCGGACGCGCTTGTTCGCGCCGCGCGGTAACCGATTTTCGAACCAGCGGATCGGCGAGCCAGCGCACCGCGACCAGACAACGAATGAACGAAATGATGGAGAGAGGTCGATGCAAGTCGATGTTGTGAGCGACGAGGCCGGGGTGGATCCGCAGGCACGGGCCCAGGCCGCGAGTCGCAGCACCTGGGTGAGCGTGGCGGTGAACATCCTGCTGACCTGCATGCAGTTGCTGGCCGGCGTGGTGGCCGGCTCCCAGGCCTTGATCGCGGATGCGATTCATTCGCTTTCCGATCTGGTCTCGGATTTCGTGGTGCTGTTCGCCAGCCACCATAGCCGCAAGGGCGCGGATGCCGATCACCACTATGGTCACCAGCGTTTCGAGACCGCCGCCGCGCTTGCGATCGGCGTGCTGCTGCTGGCGGTCGGGGCCGGCATGCTGTGGTCGGCCGTGCAAAAGCTGGAGCATCCGGAGCTGATCCAGCCGGTCAAGTCCGTGGCGCTTTGGGTGGCATTGGGCGCGCTGGTGGCCAAGGAACTGCTGTTCCGCTACATGCTTGCCGTAGCCGAGCGCGTGCGCTCCAGCATGCTGGTCGCCAATGCATGGCATGCCAGGTCCGATGCGGCCTCCTCGCTAGTGGTTGCGGTGGGGATTGGCGGAAATCTGCTTGGCTATCACATGCTCGATCCGGTAGCGGCGCTTGTGGTCGGCCTGATGGTGACCAAGATGGGCTGGAGATTTTCCTGGGACGCCTTGCATGACCTGATGGATCGCGCAGTGGACGAGCGGAGCGTCGAGGCGATCCGGCTGGCCATCCTTGCGACGCCGGGCGTGGCGGGACTGCATGACCTGAAGACGCGCAAGATGGGCGATGCCATCCTGGCGGACGTGCACCTGGAGATCGACGGCGCGATCACGGTGGAAGAGGGGCACCGTATCGCGGTGGAAGCCCGCCTGCGCGCACTGGAGGTGCAGGACGTGCTGAACGTGATGACCCATGTCGACCCGGTGCGCTTGCCGCGGCCGCCAGCCGTGGACCCGGCTCGCGCGCGGGCGGCATAGGCGTTGCCCCGTATTTCCGCATTGCGGCAGCGCCACACAATCCGCCCCATGGACCCATCGCAAAATCCCTCTTCTTCGATGAGATTCCTGCCTTATCTCGTCGCCGCCACCTTCTTCATGGAGTACCTGGACACCACCGTGCTCGCCACTGCCTTGCCGCAGATGGCGCATTCGTTCGGGGTCGGGCCGAATGACCTGAGCCTGGGCATGACGGCCTACATGCTGGCGCTCGCCGTGTTCATCCCGATCAGCGGCTGGATTGCCGATCGCTTCGGGTCGAGGACGGTGTTCGGCGGCGCGATCGTCGTATTCACGGTGGCCTCGGTACTGTGCGGCGCGTCGAACGGCCTCGTCGAGTTCACCGCGGCGCGGGTATTGCAAGGGATCGGCGGCGCGATGATGGTGCCGGTCGGGCGGCTGATCGTGGTGCGCAATACGGACAAGCGCCAGCTGATCAAGGCCATTTCCACCATCACCTGGCCTGCCATCGTCGCGCCCGTGGTCGGGCCGCCGATTGGCGGCTTCATTACCACCTATGCCTCGTGGCGCTGGATCTTCCTGCTGAACGTACCGTTTGGCATCGCGGCGCTGATCGCCACCATGACGATGATCCGCAACGAGCGCGCGAGCGAGCGCCGGCCGCTCGATATCGTCGGCTTCCTGCTGAGCGGGGCGACGCTCACCTTCGTGCTGTACGGTACGGAACTGGCAAGCCAGCAAGGCTCCAGCCTCGCCACGGCCGCAGGCTTCGTGGCCGCGGGCATCGTGCTGGGCGTGATCGCCGTGCGGCACGCGGCGGGGCGGGCGCATCCGCTGCTGGATTTCACGACGCTGCGCGTGCCGACGTTTTCTGTCACGGTGATCACCGGATCGGTCACCCGCATCGGCATTGGCGCGGTGCCGTACCTGATGCCGCTGCTGTTCCAGGTCGGCTTCGGGCTCTCCGCGTTCCGCTCGGGACTGTTGCTGCTGGCCAGCGCGCTGGGCAATCTCGGCATGAAGGCGCTCACGACCCGTGTGTTGCAGCATTACGGCTTTCGTGCCACCGCGATCGTCGATGTCGTCTTTGCCAGCGTGTTCATTGCGGCGTGCGGACTCCTTACGCCGCAGACGCCGCTCGCCGTCGTGCTGTTCGTGGTGTTCGTCTACGGCGTGACGCGCTCGATGCAGTTCTCGACCCTGGCAACGCTGGCTTACGCCGATATCCCGCAAGCGCAGATGAGCAGCGCCAACACATTGTGGAACGCCGCCCAGCAGATGACGATCGGCCTCGGCATCGCATTCGGCTCGCTGTCGCTGCGGATGGCGGCGTCGATACGCGGCGAGGCAAGCGAAACGCTGCATTTCACGCTCGGCGATTTTCGCTGGGCCTTCCTGTTCGCGGGCGCGGTGACGCTGGTGTCGCTGATCGGCTATGTGCGGCTTGCGCCCGATGCGGGACGGCATCTGGCGAGCGGGCAGGGCGCGCAGCGAGCGCGTTAATGCCGGCCCGCCATCGCCGCGGGCCCTGCCGGCCGCCATCCGGGCCGCACTCTCTTACAGCAGCGATCCGTCCACCGCCAGGATATCCGGCGCCATGTCCACGAGGATGGCGGCCTGGCGCTGGACCAACGCGGCGATCGCATGCGCCATATCGCGTTCGTCCTCGATGTACAAGGGATCTGCTGCCTGTCTTGCGGCGTGCATGGCCGCTGCACGCGCCAGGCTTGTCATGATCCGGATGGCCGTCGGCCGGCGGATGCCGATGCGCGACATGAAGTCCGCGAAGGCAAAAGGCGTGACCCGGGCCATGTCGAATTCATCGCCAATCGCCATCGCAAGCTCATGCATGAACCGGTCGTACTGGACTACCGAGACCAGATCGTAGAAAGGGGCGGGCGTCAGGCCCGCCCGCGTGCAGAAGAACGAGAAGTTCTTGCCGTGCGCGTCACTGTTGCCGATCAGGAACTGGAAGGTGGCCCATTGCAGTATGATGCGCTGGGCAATGGCCCGGTCGACCGTCTTGTCCCGCAGTGAAAAAAGGCGTTCGAAGCTGATGCCGTCGCGGATGGCCGCAACGTCCTTGGTGGCGCCGAAATTCCGCTCGTACTTGTAGCTCACCGGAAGATCCAGCGCCTGGCAGGCGTCGACGATATGCAAGCGCCTGACTCCGCCGTTTTCCTTCATGCGGTCGAACCGCGTGACCAGCAGGATCGGGCTGGGAATGCGGCGAATCGACACCGGCGCAACCGGCAAGCCAAGGCGGCCTGCCAGCGTCATGCAGAAATGCTCGTTGGCTACCATGCAGGAGGCCGAATCGTGGGCGGATTCGGGTTTGACGATGTGGGTCGATGCCACGGCTGCCCCGTCGGCCAGGTACATGCGATCCCCATCCATGAACACGGCCAGCTTGTCCTGGTGGCCGGCGATGGACAAGCGCACCCGGCCGTCCCAGACGGAGAAGGGAACCTGTTCCCGTTCGCGTATGCGCTGGTTCAGCTCGTCGGCGGAGATCTCGCGCAGCCGTGGCGCCACGGGCTGCGGCGGTGCATCGGCATGAAAGCTCAGCGCGCCCGCGGTCTCGCCGCCGAGCTGGCGGATCAGGCCGTAGACGTTGTTCTTCGAGACTTGACCATAGACCGAGGCGATGTCCAGTGCCCGGCCCTCGGGAAGCAGGTTTTCGATGAAGCGCCTGATGCTTGCCGAACCCGCCGGCTGGTCGAACGGGATCGCAGGCGACAGCGGGTAGCCCCGGGCGGCAGTACGCCAGGCCTCGTCATAGGCAAACGAGAAGCTGTCCTCCAGCGCATCGTAGTGGACCGTCCCCACCAGATCCGGCCCGTCGTACACGGAGAGGGGATGCGTGGCCATCAGGCACGCTCAAGGGGAAAAAACGGCAGGTCGATATCCATCAGGGCGGCTTTGGGCCCAAGGACCATGCCCAGGCCCAATCCCGCGAGGACGAGCAAGAGCTTGTCGGTCTGCACGGGGCGGCCATTCTCCAGTCTCGATAGAAGACTCGCCGACACGCCGCAAAAGCTCGCCGCGTCGTCAATGCGAAGCGCTTGCTCAAGGCGGCGGTTGCGAACGAGCGCCCCCAGTTCGGCAAGGGTGGAGATGCGCGGCTGCACTGACGGTATCGAGGGGGGAAGCTGACGAGCCATGTGATGTGAATTCCCGGATACCCAGATTCTGTACGTTATTGTTTCCTTCTACGAAAACAATTGCCGTGCCAGGCAGTGGTTGAGCATTGTTTTTTGATAAAGAAACTATAGTCCGGCAAGCATAGACGGTCAACGTTATTTCCGATTACGGAAACTACGACTATCACTGCGCGTATATACACCATGGTTTCTTTAAACGGAAATTTAGTGGTGTATAGTGCTCATTCCCCGTGCCGCCGCATCGCCTGGCCAGGCCAAAGCCAGAACTCCCCGCGGAACTCTCGAGAGGCAGATCAGTCACACCATCCATATCCACCGGAGTCAACGCAAAATGATCCTGTAAGCCCGCTTCAACACTGTTCGCGCTGGTCGAGCCCTCCGGGTTCCGGGCGCGCAATCTGTCTTGTCGGGAGCTTGCATGGCTGACTTCGAATCGATTCCGTTCGCGGTATTCTCCGCGTCCCCTTCTTCTGTTTCTTCCAGCGATGCCGGCGCAGCCTCGGACGTGGCGCCATTGTCATTGCCCTCGGCTTCGGCTTCGCGTCTCCATCCGCCTGCGGCGTTCTCGCTGTCGCTGCGTCATGTCACCGTGGCGTTGCCTGACGGGCGCGTGGTACTGGACGACCTGAGCGGCACCTTCCACGCGCAACGCATTGGCCTGGTCGGCCGCAATGGTGCCGGCAAGAGCCTGCTGGCAAAGCTGCTGGTGGGGCTGCTCACGCCGGACGCCGGGCGGGTGGTCAGGAGCGGCACTGTCGCTTATGTTCCCCAGGATGCAGCGCCGGCGGAACACGCCACGCTGGCGGAAGTGGCCGGCCTGGCCCCCGCCTTCGATGCACTCGCGCGGCTCGAACGCGGCGAGGCGCTGCCATCGGACTTCGACCTGCTGGAAGGGAGATGGGATCTTGGCGAGACGCTGCATATGGCGCTGGCGGCGGCCGGCCTCGGGCACCTGGAGCCGCAGCGGCCCGCCGCCAGTCTCAGCGGCGGCGAGCTCACACGCGTGGCGCTGATCGGCGCCTTCCTTTCGGGCGCGGACGGGCTGGTGCTGGACGAGCCCAGCAATCACCTCGACCGTGACGCAAGGCAATGGCTGCGCGAGCGGCTGCGGCAATGGCGCGGCGGGCTGGTGCTGGTGAGCCACGACAGGGAACTGCTGGACGACATGGCGCACATCGTGGAGCTGACGCCGGACGGCTTGCGGCACTATGGCGGCAACTACTCGCTGTACCAGGCGCAACGCGAGGCCGAGGCCGCCGCCGCGCAAGCCGCGCTCGACCATGCCAGGGCTAGCAGAAGCGCGGCCCTGCGGGATTTGCGGCGCCAGCACGATGCGCATCAGCGCCGCAGCGCGCATAACGACCGGGCGGGGACGACGGCCAACCTGCCCGCCATCTACCTGGGCCGGCTGAAGGACGGCGCGCAAGCCTATTCCGGCCGGGAACAGCGGCGCCAGCAGGAAACCCGCGCTGCGCTGGACGACGCGGTGAAGCAGGCGGCAGAGCGTGCCGGGTCAGGCACGCCTGTGGCCCTGATGCTGCCGGGCGCGGTGGTCGCCGCGGGCAAGCGCGTGGTGCATCTGGAAGACGCGGTAGCGCCATTCCCGGTGGGGGCCAGGCCGCTCAGCCTGACCTTGTCGGGGCCCGTGCGGGTTGCCGTGACCGGTCCCAACGGCAGCGGGAAAACCACGCTGCTGAATATGCTGGCCGGTATCGGCGAGCCCGTTTCCGGTACCGGCGCGGCATGTGTTCCCTGCGCGCGGCTGGACCAGCACGCGGCATCGATGCTGCGGCCTGGCCAGTCCGTGCTGGAGCGCTTGCGTGAGCTGGAGAGCCCCTTGCCTGAGGGCGTGCTGCGCAGCCATCTGGCCTTGCTCGGCCTGGGCGCCGGGCTGGTGCGGCAACCCTCGGCGGCGTTGAGCGGCGGAGAGCGCCTGAAAGCCGCCCTTGCGTGCGCGTTGTGGGGCGGAACGCCTGCCCAGCTGCTATTGCTGGACGAGCCGACCAACCACCTCGATATCGACTCGGCAAGCGCGCTCGAGCAGGCCCTGGATACCTATCCGGGGGCAATCCTGGTCGCTTCGCACGACCAGCGTTTTCTCGATGCGCTGCGCGTGAGCCACAGGCTGGAGTGGAGCGCGGGAGAATGGCAATTGACGGCTTGCGCGTAGCGGGGCCGCCCCCGTTCACTCCTGTTCCCCCGCGCCGCCGGCGCCTTCCTCGACCGACCGGGTGCCCGCGCGCCGCAAGGCGTCGAGCGCGGCGCTGACGGCGGTGCGGCCGAAACCATCGTCGCGCCAGTACATGGAGACCGAGCCGAAACCCGCCAGGCGCAGCGGCAGGATGCGCAGCGCCCCGAGCTGCTCCAGGCGGCGCGCGGTCCGGTGCGAGGCCACGCCGATCATGTTGCTGTGGTTGAGCAGGGTCAGGTTGAGGATGACCGAGTTCGACTCCACGCAATCGCCCGGCATGCTCCTGCCGGCGGCGT
The DNA here is from genome assembly GCF_029335485.1 of Cupriavidus basilensis. Lineage (GTDB taxonomy): Bacteria > Pseudomonadota > Gammaproteobacteria > Burkholderiales > Burkholderiaceae > Cupriavidus > Cupriavidus basilensis_E. The sequence goes on along the minus strand of NZ_JARJLM010000158.1, from coordinate 22,986 downwards.
TCAGCGCCGACTCCAGCGTATTGCGGATCGGCGTGCCGCGCGGCCAGACGATCCACCGGTAGGCTTGCAGGTCGTTCCAGCCAGGCTCCGCCAGCTCGAACAGCGGATGGCGCGGGCGCGTCACGAAGTGGATCGGCTCCATATAGAGTGCCTCCGCGCGCATCTGCCCGTCCTGCAGTTCCGGCGCCGAGCGTCCCACCACGATATCGACCTCGCCCCGGGCCAGTTGCGCCATCAGCAGGTTCATCGTGCTCTCCACCAGCCTGACCTGGGCTTTGGGCAGCCGCTGCAGCAGCGAGGTGACTGCCAGCGGGACGGTGTCGGCCGCGGAAGCCCCCGAGGTGCCGATCACCACCAGGCCGCTGCCGCCTTCGCGCATGGCCTGCATATCGTCGCGGGCGGTATCCAGGTGCGCTTCAATGCGCCTGGCATGCGCGATCATCGACTCGCCGTAAGGCGTTGGCCGCAGGCCGCGGGCGTGCCGCTCGAACAGCGGCAGGCCGACGTCGTCTTCGAGCTCCTTCAGCCACTTCGAGAGCGCGGGCTGGGTGGTGCTGAGTGCCGCTGCCGTCTGGCTCATGTTTCCGGTCTGCGCGAGGCTAAGCAGCATCTGCAGGTTGCGCAGCCGGAGGCGCTGGGTCCAATCCATCAGGGTAATCCCTTTGAGCTATATCCATATCTATATGGATAAGAGGAATTGATTATTTTACAAGGTATATCTCCGGGCGTATAACTCTTTCATCGACGCGGGACAGCCAGCTCGCTGCCCCGGCCAGACCAGACCAAAGACCGGAGACCAGCATGTCAGACGCAGCAAAGCGCGCGGACCGTTCAGCCTATTACAACCGCATCGGCCGCAATCACATGGCCCCGCTATGGGAATCGCTGCACGCGCTGGTGCCGCCCCAGCCACGGCCCCAGGCGCAGCCGGCGATCTGGAAGTACGCCGAGGTACGCCCGCTGGTGATGCAGGCTGGCGAGGTCATCAGCGCGGCGGAAGCGGTGCGCCGCGTGCTGGTGCTGGAGAATCCCGGCCTGCCTGGCAAGTCGAGCATCACCTCCACCCTGTATGCCGGCCTGCAGCTGATCCTGCCTGGCGAGATCGCACCCAGCCACCGCCATACGCAATCCGCGCTGCGCTTCATCGTGGAAGGCCGTGGCGCCTGGACTGCCGTCAACGGCGAGCGCACCACCATGCATCCGGGCGATTTCATCATCACGCCGTCGTGGACCTGGCATGACCACGGCAACCCGTCGCTGGCCGATGGCGGCGAGCCGGTGGTCTGGCTCGATGGCCTGGACATCCCGCTGCTGGTGCACCTGGACGCAGGGTTTGCCGAGAATTACCCGGAAGCCTCGCAGCCGGTGCTGCGTCCCGAAGGCGACAGCTTCGCCCGCTTCGGCCACAACATGATGCCGGTGCGCCACCGCGTCACCGATCCCACTTCGCCGATCTTCAGCTATCCCTATGAACGTAGCCGGGAAGCACTCGACCAGCTTTACCGCAACGGCGAACTGGACGCCTGGGATGGCGTGAAGCTGCGCTATGTGAATCCGGCCACCGGCGGCTGGCCGATGCCGACCATGGCTACCTTCATGCAGTACCTGCCTGCCGGTTTCCAGGGCAAGACCTATCGCAGCACCGATGCCACCGTCTATTCCGTGGTGGAAGGGCGCGGCACGGTACGGATCGGCGAGGCGCAGTTCCAGTTCGAGCCGCGCGACACCTTCGTGGTGCCGTCATGGCAGCCGGTGCAGCTGGCCTCGGTCGAAGACACCGTACTGTTCAGCTATTCCGATCGTCCTGTGCTGTCGGCGCTCAACCTGCTGCGCGAAGAGCGCACCTGATTCTGTTTCCCGCGGGGGAGGGCACGGCGGCATGCCGGTGACCGCCTTCCCCGGCCCCATCCATCTTCCCTGTTTTCCTGATTCCCATACCGAGGTCTTCCATGTCTTTCGTCGTCACGCCTCCCGCCACCGTGGCCATTCCGGTCGTTGGCAGCAATGAGCTATTCCCTGTCCGTCGCGTCTATTGCGTGGGCCGCAACTATGCCGCGCATGCCCGCGAAATGGGTTTCGATCCGGACCGCGAGCCGCCGTTCTTCTTCTGCAAGCCGGCGGACGCCGTGATCCCGGTGGCCTATGGCGAGACCCTGACGCTGCAATACCCGGCGCAGACCGCCAACTACCACTACGAAGCCGAACTGGTGGTCGCCATCGGCAAGGGCGGTTCGGACATCCCGCTGGAACAGGCGCTGGACCACGTGTGGGGCTATGCCGTGGGCCTGGACATGACCCGCCGCGACCTGCAGATGAAGATGCGCGAGATGGGCCGCCCCTGGGAAATCGGCAAGGCCTTCGACGCCTCGGCGCCCATTGGCCCGATCCATCCCGCCAGCGACGTGGGGCATTTCGACCAGGGTGCGATCTGGCTGACCGTCAATGGCAGCGACAGGCAGCGCAGCGATGTGACCCACCTGATCTGGTCGGTGGCCGAGACCGTGGCCGACCTGTCGAAGTTCTTCCGCCTGGAGCCGGGCGACCTGATCTACACCGGCACGCCCGAAGGCGTTGGTGCCGTCAAGCCCGGCGACCTGATGGCCGTGGGCGTGGAGCGGCTGGGCGAATTGTCGGTGCGCGTGGCCTGATCATTCTTGCGAGGGCTGCACCGTGCAGATCTATAGTTTTTTCAATAGCTCGACGTCATACCGCGTGCGCATCGCGCTGGCCCTCAAGGGCCTGCCGTACGACTACCGCCCGGTCAATATCCGCACCGGCGAGCATCGCGCCTCGGACTATGTGGCCGCCATCAACCCGTCGGCCGTGGTACCGGCGCTGGTGGACGGCGACTTCCACCTGGGCCAGTCGCTGGCGATCATCGATTACCTGGATGCGCATCACCCCGAGCCGCGCCTGATCCCGCAAGAAGCGGAATTGCGCGCCAGGGTGCTGGAGCTGGCCTATGTCATTGCCTGCGACATCCACCCGGTCAACAACCTGCGCATCCTGCGCTACCTGCAGGACACGCTGGGCGTTTCGCCGGAGCAAAAGGACGCCTGGTACCGGCACTGGGTCGAGGAAGGGCTGGATGCGGTGGAACGCCTGCTGGCGCAGCACGGGCGCGGACCGTGGTGCTTCGGCGAGCAGCCCTCGCTGGCGGACTGTTGCCTGGTGCCGCAGATTGCCAATGCGCAGCGCATGGGCTGCGACACCTCGCGCTTCGTGCGGGCCATGGCGGTTTACCGCCATGCCAGCGGGCACCCCGCCTTCCAGCAGGCAGAACCTCAGCGGCAGCCGGACTACACGGCGCGCTAACCGGGGTGTGCCCGGGCGTTGCGTGCCGGGCGCGCACCCAAGGAGACCATCATGAATGACATCCGCAGCACGGACCGCAAGGTCATCGTCGTCGGCGGCGGTATCGGCGGACTGGCCGCCGCGCTGGCGCTGGCCCGCCAGGGCATCCGCGTCGAATTGCTCGAACAGGCCGAGAAGATCGGCGAGATCGGCGCGGGCATCCAGCTCGGCGCCAACGCCTTTGCCGCGCTGGACGCGCTGGGCGTGGGCGAAGCCGCGCGCAAGCGTTCGGTCTTTACCGACTACCTGATGATGATGGACGCCATCGACGCCACCGAGGTGGCCAAGGTGGACGTCGGCGAGCCCTACCGCAAGCGCTTCGGCAATCCTTACGCGGTGATCCATCGGGTCGATATCCATCTGTCCATCCTGGAAGCCGTGCAGGTGCATCCGTTGATCCAGTTCCGCACCGCGACCCAGGTGCGCGCGCTGGAGCAGGATGAATCCGGGGTCGTCGTGATCGACCAGCACGGCGAGCGCCACCGGGCCGATGCCGTGGTTGGCTGCGACGGGGTGAAGTCGGCAATCCGGCAGGCCTTGCTTGGCGACGAGCCGCGCGTGACCGGCCACGTGGTGTACCGCGCGGTGGTCGATGTGGCGGATATGCCAGCCGACCTGCAGATCAACGCGCCGGTGGTGTGGGCCGGCCCGAACTGCCATCTGGTGCATTACCCGCTGCGCGGCGGCGAGCAGTACAACCTGGTGGTGACCTTCCACAGCCGCGAGCAGGAAGTCTGGGGCGTGCGCGACGGCAGCAAGGAGGAAGTGCTCTCGTACTTCCAGGGCATCCATCCCCGTCCCCACCAGATGCTGGACCGCCCGAGTTCCTGGCGCCGCTGGGCCACCGCGGACCGCGATCCGGTCGAGCGTTGGAGCTTCGGACGCGCCACCATCCTGGGCGACGCGGCGCATCCCATGACGCAGTATCTTGCCCAGGGCGCCTGCCAGGCGCTGGAAGACGCCGTGACGCTGGGCGCCGCGGTGCAGGCGACGGATGGCGATTTCACTGCCGCCTTCGCGCTCTATGAAAAGGTCCGCATCCCGCGCACCGCGCGCGTGCTGTACTCCGCGCGCGAAATGGGGCGCCTCTACCACGCCAGGGGCGTGGAGCGGCTGGTGCGCAATTCGCTGTGGGTTGGCCGCACGCAGGAGCAGTTCTACGACGCGCTGCAGTGGCTGCACGGCTGGCGTGCCGAGGATTGCCTGGGAGGCGCGCGATAGGGGCAGGCAGCGCCCCGGCGACAAAGCCCATCAAAGCGGCCCGATCCCGGATCGGCCGCCTCGAAAGACAATGAAGGAGACAGCTGTGCCCACCCAACCATCCATCGGTATCACCGAGTTCATCGATCGCCATCCCTTGTCGGGGTTCCAGGTACTGATCGTCGCGCTGTGTTTCCTGATCGTCGCCATCGACGGCTTCGATACCGCCGCCATCGGCTTTATCGCGCCGGCGATCCGGGCCGAATGGCAGCTCACGCCGGCACACCTGGCGCCGCTGTTCGGTGCCGGGCTGACCGGCCTGATGGCGGGGGCGTTCCTGTTCGGCCCCCTGGCCGACAGGTTTGGCCGCAAGAGCGTGCTGATCTTCTGCGTGCTCTTTTTCGGCATCGCCAGCCTGGCCTCCGCGTTCGCCGGCTCGCTCTGGGGACTGGTGGCGCTGCGCTTCCTGACCGGCCTCGGGCTTGGCGGCGCCATGCCCAACGCGATCACGCTGACCTCCGAGTATTGCCCGGCCAAGCGCCGCTCCTTTCTGGTGACCACCATGTTCTGCGGATTCACCATCGGCTCGGCGCTGGGCGGCCTGGCCTCGGCAAGCCTGATCGAGGAGTATGGCTGGCGCTCGGTGCTGCTGATGGGCGGGGTGCTGCCGCTGTTGCTGCTGCCATTCATGTTGTGGCGGCTGCCTGAATCGGTCCGCTACCTGGTGATGAGCGGCAAGCAGCCGGAGCGGGTGGCGGCCACGCTGCAACGGATTGCGCCGGGAGAGTCCATCGCGCCCGGCAGCATCGTGGTCACGGACAAGCGCATGCCCGGTTCGCCTGTGGCCCACCTGTTCCGGCCCGAGTTGGTGCGGGGCACCTTGCTGCTCTGGCTCACCTTCTTCATGAGCCTGCTGGTGATCTACCTGCTGTCGAGCTGGCTGCCCACGCTGCTGCGCGCCACCGGCGTGTCGCTGAAGACCGCCGCGCTGGTCACCATGATGTTCCAGGTGGGCGGCACCGTCGGCGCCATTGTGCTGGGCTGGCTGATGGACCGCGCGAATCCGCACTATGTCCTGGCGGCGACCTACGCGCTGGCGGGCGTTTTCATCGCCGCGATCGGCAGCCTGACCGCGGCGCCGTGGCTGGCGGGGGTGGCGGTATTTGCCGCGGGCTTCTGCATCTCAGGCTCGCAGGTCGGCGCCAATGCGCTGTCCGCGGCCTACTATCCCACCGACTGCCGCGCCACCGGCGTGAGCTGGGCCAATGGCGTGGGCCGCATGGGCTCGGTGGTGGGATCGGTCGGCGGCGGCACCATGCTGTCGATGGGCCTGACCATGCCGGCGCTGTTCCTGCTCGTCGGTATTCCGGCACTGATCGCGGGCGCGACCATGCTCAAGCTCGGGTGGCATCGCGCTGGGCTGGCGCGGCGCGTGGCCGTGGCCTGAGCACAAGGGCAGGGGATTCGTCCTTGACCCATCAAATGATAATGCTTATCATTCATAACTCGGGTTTGTGACACGGCCTGAGTCAGCAAATGGGTTACCGGACACGTCATGTGTCCGGTTTTTTTTGCATGCTGGCGGCTATTGGCAGCCACCTGCACAGGCCAATGCTGCAATTCATCGCTGCAACGCCGGGCTGCTGGTTACCGCCATGGGCCAGACACCCGGCCGGTGCCGGCAGCCAGTCGGCGGTGTGCGGCGGTGCGCCGTGTTCAACCCTGCTCCCACGCGCTGCACCACCCCGCGGCCGCCACCTGCTTGTCGCCAAATAGCACGCAGCCGCCCGTGGCAGGGCTGCTGCCTTCCTGGAATAGCTGGCAGTTGGCGCAGGTCTGGCTGGGGGCATGCCCGGGATACCTGGCCTGGTCCACCTTGCGCGTATCCGCCTTGTAGCCCAGCTTGACGGCCTGCGGGTCCTTCTCGTCGAGCTCGGCGGCGCCGGCTGGCGTCGCCATGGCCGCAAGGCTTGCGGCCATGGCCACCGGCATGGTCTTCAGGAAATGACGGCGGGTCGGCATGCTGCTTTCCTCTTTTTGGGGGGACAGGATTGGGGGACAGGAGTGGGTTTGGCCGATGAATCGAGGGGCTCGGCCTTTGCTGGCTGGATTGTGGCACAGCAAGCTGTTGCGCCGCAGCCGTGCATTGCCTTGCGGCTTCAGGTCTGCCGGAAGTAGGCGCTCGGGCTGACGCCGAAGGTCTTGCGGAACACGGCCGCGAAGGCGCTGGGGCTGTCATAGCCGTGGTCCAGCGCTACCTCCAGGATGGGGTCGCCCTGCGCCAGTCTCGGCAGGCTGAGCAGCAGCCGCGTGTGGCGGCACCAGGCGCCGAAGGTCATGCCGGTTTCGCGCTTGAACAGGCGGGCGAAGGTGCGGCTGTTCATGTGCAGTTCGCCGGCCCAGCCTTCCAGGGTTGCCGGGGCCGCCGGATTCTGGATCAGCCGGGTGCAAAGCCTGGCGGTACGCGCGTGCTGCGGCATCGGCAGATGCAGCGAGAGCACGGGCGCCGACTGGATCTCGTCGAGGATCAGTTCCATGACGCGCTGGTCGCGTCCCTCCAGCGCGTAGGCGGGAGGTATGCGCACCGCGTGCAGGATCAGTTCGCGCAGCAGCAGGCTGACCTCGATGGCGCGGCAATCCGGCGGCAGGCCCGGGCGGGCGTCCTCGGCCACGAAGACCGTGCGCATCCGCACGTCGCCAACCGTGCCGATGCTGTGCTTCATCAGCGGGGGCACCCAGACCGCGCGGCCGATCGGCACCACCCAGTCGCCGCGCGCGGTGCGCACGATCATGACGCCGGAAATGGCGTGGATCAATTGCCCATGCCGGTGCCAGTGCTCGGCCAGATCCGAGCCATCCGGCTGGTCGGTGGCCACGACGACGATCGGTCTGGGCGTTGCCAGCGATTGCTGGAGGGCGGAATCGGACAGGGTCTTCATGGCGCTGGCATTCCCGGCAATGCGGTCTTTCTATCGAGCGGGGAAGTTTATCCCGCTTGCCGATGGCGGATGCGGCGGGCAAGCAGGATGGCTAGGCGGCGGCCAGCGCCTGCTCATCGATCTGCGCGGGCCGGTCACGCAGGCGCAGGGCCAGCAAGGCTGCCACGCACAGCACCCCCAGCACTGTCGCCAGCGTGAAGCCGAGCCCGCGCGCATCGGACAGCATGCCGAACAGCGGTGACGCCAGGCCACCCACGGACAGGGCCAGGCCCAAGGTAATGCCACTGGCCATGGCCGGATTGCGCGGCAGGTAGTCTTGCGACAGCGTGACCTGTGCCGAGAACGGCAGGAACATCGCCATGCCGAGCAACACGGTGAATACCAGCGCCAGCGGTGCGGTCGGCGCCAGCACCAGCCCGCCGAGCATGGGCAGCATCAGCACATAGCCGGTCCGGATCGCGGTCATGCGGCCCAGCCGGTCGCCGAGCCAGCCGCCCAGCAGGGTGCCCGCGGCGCCTGCCGCGGTGAAGGCGGTCAGTACCGCGCCGCCCAGGAAGGCGCTGCCGCCAAGATCGCGCGTCACATGCAGCGACAGCATCGACAGCACCGTGACATAGGGGATGGACCAGCCAACGATGACGGCCACCAGCAGGCTGAAAGCACGCCAGTTGTTGTTTGCCAGCGCCGGGCGCGCCCGCCTGGCCGCAGCGGCGCCCGGCGCGCCCGCGGGCCGCGCCGCAGCCACCAGCCACAGCAAGGCCATCAGCAGGGCGGGGATGCCCAGCAGGTAACTGCGCGACAGTGCACCGCCGCCCACGGCGAGCGCCGCCAGCAGGGGGGCGAACGAGGCGCCGATGGTGCCGCCCACCGAGAACACGCTCATCGCCTTTTGCGAGGCGCCGCCGGCGGCGCGTGCCGCTACGGTGGCTGGCGGATGGTAGGCGGCGATGCCCAGCCCGCTGAGCGCAATGGCCAGCCACGTCGCCTGGTAGGTGGCGGCCATGCCGGCCAGCACCACCCCGAACGCGGCGACCAGGAAGCCCGTCGGCACCAGCCAGCCACGATGCGCGCGGTCGGCATAGGCGCCGAACAGCGGCTGGACCACGCTGGACAGGCCCGTGGCGGCCAGCATCAGGCCGCTGACGGCGGCGTAGCTATAGCCGCGCTCCAGCACCATGAACGGCAACAGGGCAGGTACCAGTCCCTGGTAAAGGTCATTGACCGCATGCGTGCCCGTCAGCAGGCCGAGTCGTTTCTTGTTCATGCGGCACCTCCCGGTCGACGGGCGCGCGGGTTGGGGGCGTATAACAACATGTCAGGATCCTCCTTCTTGTCGGAAAGAGGATCGTAGACAACGGCGCTGAATGCATCTCGCTTGGAAACTACAAGATTCGTCGCAAAATGGACAACGCCGGATAATCGTGGATACGCTGCCGGGCCTATGGCAAACTCGCGCTACCTTTTTCGGCCGGCTCGCTCGCCGGCAATCGTTCACTCACCATCAAGCCCATGACCGCGCCGACCAATACCGATACCCTCCGCCATGCCCTGCAGGCACCGCTGCCCCTGCAACCGGGGCCCTTGATGGGCCCTGCCTTTGCGCAGGCGGGCGAGGCCGGGCGATTTGCCATCTACACCGAGCCGCCGGAAGCGCCCGGGCGCGACGAGGTGCTGGCGGCGCTGCGCGTTCAACTCGAGGCACAGCCTGGCGGCGACGAAGCGGTACGCGGCGAAGTCCTCGACAGCGACGACTGGGAACCCGGCCAGGCATTCGAGATGGACATGGACAGCGACGACGTCTGCGGCCAGGTCCTTTTCTACCGCTTGATTCTGGCGCGGGAACTGGATCCGGTCGGGTATTGCGCATTCGAGATCAATGCGGACGAGACCGGCGTGGTTTTCGTCACCCTGGTGGAGTCGTGGATCCGGGCGCCATACCGGCAGCTCGGGCTGGAACGGGGATTCGTGCTGCAGATGGCCGATGCCGTGTATGCCGTGCTGGCTGAACTCGATGTCCGGCTGCATGCGGCGGGCCAGGCCGGCGCGTCGTTCGAAGTGCTGCTGGGGCTGGACGAGCCGTCTTCCGCGGGAAGCTCGCTGCTGCAGTCGCTGGCGGAAACGCTTCAAGGCCTGACTGGTACGCCGGACAGGGCCAGCGCAGCGGGGCTCGATCCATTGCGCATCACCAGCGCCAATGTGTCGGTACTTGCCGCCAATTGAACGGGTGGGTGCCGACAGCTGCCGACAGCTGCCGCCAGCGTGGCAGCGTTTGCATGGATATCGGGGTGGTGTATTATGCCGCACTTTTGGCCAGGTTTATCACTGGCCAATGTCGATTGCGCAATGGGCTGTGCCATGTTGGCATCGCCGTTGCCGCCACCTGGGGAAAACATGTCATTAAAATCGCGTCGCCCGCTGCTGAAGCTGGCGCTGGGCGCAAGCCTGTGCCTGGCATTGACGGCGGGTGCCGCCGGCGTCGGGGAGATTGGCCAGCCCGCGCCGCATATTGCCTTTGAAACGCTCGATTACCGCGATGAATTGCTGAACCGCGATCCTGCGCTCACCGAGGCAGTGCTGGCCTTCTTCGGCCTGGAGACCGGCACCTATTTCTGGGAAGACGACCTGGTCGCAAGCCAGGCCTGGGACGGGCTCGGCCAGCGCAGGAGCAACCAGGTGGTGCAATTGCCCGATGGCAGGGTTCTGCTGGCCTCGATGCGCACGCTGTCCACCGGCGAGGAGCGGACCGCGCTGCTGGCCGATGCGCAGGGCAATCTGCAGGCAGTGGCCCTGGCCCATCTGCAGTGCGGCAAGAAGTGCCTGCCTCACGAACAGCGCAGGCTGACCGTGTTCCTGCGTGCAGGTGTCGGGCAGGCATCGGCCGAGCCGCTGGTTGCCTGGGGCCGGCGCGACCCGGACCCGGAGGCAGACGCTGGCGCGCCGCGGCCCGTGCAGGTCGAGTTCCGCACGGTCGATCCCGGCAGCGCCGAGCGCGCCGCGCCGCCCGCGGTGCCGGCCGGAATGCCAGGGAAGGTGCCCTTGTACCCTTACTCGCGACGCGCTCGCGATGACAACAATCAACGCGGTCAGGCGGTATTCCTGACCCCCCATTCCGTTGCCCAGGTGGCGGCGTACTATCGCAAGCTGGCGCAAAGCGATCGGCAGGTGCGCTGGAACGATGGCGGCGAAGCCGGTGGCGTATTGTGGTTCAAGCGCGGCAAGGGCGAGGGCATCGTCGAGGTGTCGCCGCAGCGCAATGATCCGCTGACGCGCGTGCGCATCGAGTACAGCCCGGTGGCGCCCTGAACAGGCCAAGGCCGGCGGGCTAGCGAGCCAGCCCGCCGGCATCGCGGCATGGCCGGCGGGCGGTGCGGCGGTGCCGGGCGTGTCAGTCCAGCGGCCTGCCCGGCCGGAAACCATCCCGCAGTTCCCGCTTCAGCACCTTGCCGATCGCGCTGCGGGGCAGTTCCTCGGCCAGTTCCACGGCGGCGAGCCGCTGCGTCTTGCCGACCCGCTCATTGGTCCAGTCCATCAAAGCCCCGGCGGATGCAGGCGCCCCTTCGCGGCGAACCACGAAGGCCACCGGCGTTTCGCCCCAGCGCTGCGACGGCACGCCCACCACCGCGCAGTCGGCCACATCGGGATGCTGCCGGAGGATGCTCTCCAGATCGCTCGGATAGATGTTGAAGCCGCCGCTGATGATCATGTCCTTCTTGCGGTCCAGCAGCGTCAGGAATCCATCCTCGTCGAAACGGCCGACATCGCCGGTCCGGATGAAGCGCTTTCCGCTGGCGTCGCGCCATTCCGCGGCGGCGGTCTTTTCCGGTTGCTTGTGATAGCCGGCCATGATGGCGCCGGAATGCCCGACCACCTCGCCAATCTCGCCGATGGGCACCTCGTGGCCGTGGTCGTCGATCAGGCGGATATCGTGCCCCTCCATTGGCCGGCCGACGGTATGGAGCTTGGCCGGAAACTCGTGGGCGGCGAGAGCGCAACTGCCGCCGCCCTCGGTCATGCCGTAGTACTCCACCAGGCCGCCTGGCCAGCGCTTGAGCACGTCGGCCTTCAGTGCCGCGCTCATGGGCGCGCTGGTGGAGAACTTCATCCTGAACGCCGACAGGTCGTAGTTGCCAAAATCGGCGCGTGCCATCAGGCGCTGGTATTGCACCGGCACCAGCATGCTGTGGTTGACGCGGTAACGTTCCGCCAGTTCCAGATAGCGTTGCGCATCGAACTTCGGCATCAGCACCGCGGTGCCGCCCAGCGCCAGCGTGGGAATGAAGCTGACCAGCGTGGTGTTCGAATAGAGCGGCGTGGAAATCAGCGTGACGGCCTCGGGCCCGTAGCCGCCCATTTCGTGGACCCGCCGGATCTGGTTCCAGCGCAGGGCGTGGCCGTGCACGATGCCCTTGGGCGTCCCCGTGGTGCCGGACGAGTAGATGATGTTGAACACCTGTTCCGCGTCCACTGGGCGCACCTCCGGCCGGCTTCCCGCGGGCGCCAGCCATGCTTCGAACGACAGGCCGGTGGGCGCATCGGCCAGGCCGACCAAGCGGGCTCCGATGCCGTCCCTGAGCGCCGCAATCTCAGCCAAGACGTCCGGGCCAATGAAAAGCAGCCTGGCCTCCGCATCATCCACCATGCCGGCCAGGCTTGCCGGGGTGGATGACGGGGCGAGCGGGACGATGGCGACGCCGGCCCGCAGGCCGCCGATAAAGACCGCGGCATACTCGATGGAGGCGGCGGCGCAGACGGCCAGCGCGTCGCCGGGCCGCAGGCCGTCGCGCTGCAGGGAGGCCGCCACGCGGTCGGCCAGTTGGTCGAATTCGGCATAGCCGACCGAGCGCTGGTCGTCGACCACGGCAAGGTGGTGCGGCCGCTCGGCGGCATGGGCACGGACACAGTCAGCGAGGTTGCCGACGGGTTGCGCCAGGATGTCGTTGATATGCATGAGGAATTCCTGTCTCCATTTGGCGTCGCGCTGGACGGGGCCTGAGCCGTCAGCGCGAGCGGATTTATGGTCTTGGGCGGCTGGCCGTCCAAGCCTTCGCCAGCCGATCTCCTCCCGTACCGATGATGGTCCTGGCAGGGCGCGACGAGGGCGTCCCGGGAGTCTAGTCCGGAGTGGCCCCTCTATCAACGGCCCGGATTCCAGGTGAAAATCAATTAAATGGCAAAAACGATATCAAGGAACGCATTGATTCAAATTTGACATTTGATGGCGCGCCACATGTATCATGTGCGCCCGAGTGCTTCCGGTCGGCTAATCGGCACTTAACGCTTGGCAATAGGCAAGCAACACCAAGCAATAAAGAAAATAAAGAAAGGAATTAGGTAATGAGCGTTCTCAATAAGGTTGAAGGCGGTTATCTGCAGTTGTTGCGGGTCCTGGTGCTGGCGATGGCCACGCTCGTGCTTGTCTGCGCCGCTATTTTCGGCGCGCGAGCCCTGATGAACTACAACGCCAAGCCCAAGGCGGTTTCGGAAGACATCGCCATCAGCGCGGCCTCCTTCCACCTCGGCAGCGAGCCGGAGGAAAAGGAAGCCGAGGGCGATGGCAAGAATGACGTCCACGCGGCCGAGCACGCGAAGCTGGCAGACAGCCTGCTTGCCGTGATCAAGAAGCATGGCAAGGCGCTGGCCGGCCCGACCTTCGAGGTTGACAAGACCGAAGTGCACAATTTCGTCGAGGCGGCGTTGGGCGAGGAAGACCTGGGCGATAAATTCGTGGCAACCCAGACCGCATACATCGACCAGGTTTTCGCGCGAGCCGATGTGGTAAAGCATGTCAAGAACAGCGAAACGTTCTATGAGACGCTGAACAAGGCCTTCGGGGACTACCGCAAAGCCTATCTTGCGGAGAAGGAGCGGATCTCGGGCGAAAAGGCGGTGGCCGAGGGCGAAGCCAGCAGCAAGCAGGTCGAGGCCGCGCAGTCGATCTACCTGATCGGTGCGCTGTTCTCCGCGTTCATCCTGCTGGTGCTGTTGATCGTGCTGATCCGCATCGAGCGCAGCATCCGCTCGATTTCCGTGGGCAAGCCGGCGGTGTGAGATACAGGGCCGCCATGGCGGCGCATAGGCATGGAACTTCGATTTACGATCACGGCAAGCCAGTTGGACGATTTTGCCGAACGGGCCAAAGCGAGCCGCCAGGCCCGCCAGGCCCGTTTTGACCGAAGGCGGGAGCGGGCGGAAGCATGGATCGAGCGATGCCAGCGGCGCTGGCTGCCGTTGCTGTTGCTCGTATTGCCATTGCTCGGTAGCGGCCTGGTTCTCTATCTTCCCGCGCGGCGGTTCAGCATTGAAGCGGGCATTGCCCTGGCCATCGTCTCCGTCGTCTACTTCTTGCTTTGGCGGCGTTACGCCCGGCGCATGGTCGATGCCCTGCTTGGGCGCCCGCTCAAGCGGCGCACGATGCTGTTTCACCGTCTCGCGAGCAAACTGGAGCACTCCCTGGATCGCTCGAACCGGCGTCGCCTGGCTGCGCTGCAAGGGTGTCACAGGATCCATATCGCACCGGCGGGATTGACCCTGGAGCCACCCGGGCGCAAGGCCATTTCGCTCGCCTGGGGCCAGATTGCGCAATTGCGCGAGAACGGGGAGTTCTACCAGATATCGACGCGCGTCCAGAAGCGGATCGGCGTGGGATACCTGATTGCCAGGCAGAGCCCGGAGATGGATCCGGAGGCATACCAGGCCGGGCTGCAGTCTCTGGTGCAACGCGTTCTCGAAGGACGGGCGCACGGCTGACGAAGGCCTGGCGCCGCCTTGTCCGGGCCGCCCGTCTGCCGGCGCGGGAAAGGATGGACGGCCGATCACCGTCCGATATCAAGCCCCGGGCGCCGGGCGCAAAGGTTCGCCGGAGTGGAGCATGGCTATGACTGGCGTGCGATCTCCTCGAGCAGCGCGGCTTCCATTGCTTCGATCGGCGCCCGTGCGCAACCGGTGTAGAACTCGACCTGCGCGCACGCCTGGTGCAGCATCATGCGGGTGCCGTCGATGGTGCCGCAACCCAGTGCGGCAGCGTCGCGGATCAGTTTGCTCCTGACCGGGATGAAGGCCGCATCCATGACAAGCAGATGCGATGCCAGTTGTCCCGCCACCGGATTGATGTCGGGCGCGCGGAAGCCGGCGGCCGTGGCGTTGGCAAGGATATCGAAGCCGGACGCACGGAAGTCGGGAAGGGCGCCGCCAAAGCGCAGACCCAGTGAATCCGCCAGGGCCTGTCCGCGTGCCGCGGTGCGGTTGAACAGCGTCACTTCCGCGCCGGCCTCGCGCAGGCCGTAGGCCATGGCCCGCGCGGCGCCGCCCGCGCCGAGCAGCGCGACACGCTTGCCGCCAAGCGCGGTCGCCTCCTCGAACGCGCGCACGGCGCCGGTGCAGTCGGTGTTGTAGCCGGTGAGCACCCCGTCGACATTGTTGATGGTATTGACCGCGCCGATGGCGCGCGCGCTGTTGTCGAGCCGGTCCAGATGCGCGATCACGGCCTCCTTGTGCGGCATCGATACGTTCATGCCGCGCACGCCCAGCGAGCGGATCGCCTGCACGGCGCCCGGCACGTCCTGCACGCCGAAGCAAACGAAGGTGTAGTCGAGCTCGAGCGCGCGATAAGCCGCGTTGTGGATGCGGACATTGAAGGTGAAAGGCTCGCCCATGATCGAGCCGCACAGGGTGGGAATGGAGCGGGGCATTGCGGATTCGTCCTTAAAGGGAAATTGTGTGGCGGCTCAGGCCGCTGCAGCAGCAAGGTCGAAGCGCGCGGCGGGACGCCGTCCGGCCAGTGCGTCCAGCAGGTTGCGGGTGGCCAGCTCGGCCATGGCGCGCCGGGTCTCATGCGTGGCCGATCCGATATGCGGCAGCGCCGTCACCAGCGGGTGGCGGCGCAAGGGGGAATCCTGCGGCAGCGGCTCGGTGGCGAACACATCGAGTCCGGCCGCGCGCAAGTGTCCGCTGTCGAGCGCCGCGAGCAGGGCGGCTTCCTGCACGATCTGGCCGCGCGCGCCGTTGACGAAGATGGCGCCCGGCCTCATCAGCGCGAACTCCCGCGGGCCCATCAGGCCGCGCGTGCCCTCGGTGAGCGGCAGGGTAACGGCGACGATATCGGCTTGCTGCAATGCGTCATCGAGCGTAGTCCGGGCAGCGCGGCCAGCAAGCTCGGGCACCTCCACCGTGGTTTCATTGACGTACAGCACCCGCATGCCGAAGCCCAGCGCCGCGCGGCGCGCGACCGCCTGGCCGATGCGGCCGAAACCGAGGATGGCCAGGGTCTTGCCGTGCACGTCCCAGCCGAACAGGCTTTCGCCGATGTTGCGGGTCCAGCGGCCCTCCCGCACATGGGCGGCCAGTTCGGCCAGGCGGCGGCTGGCCGCCATGATGAGCGCGAATACCGTGTCGGCGGTGGTCTCGGTGAGCACGCCGGGCGTATGGCAGAGCACAATGCCATGCTCGCGCAGCCACGCAAGGTCATAGTTGTCGATCCCGACCGAGATGCTCGAGATCACCTCCAGGTGGCGGGCCCCGGCCAGTTCGGCCGCGCCGAGCCTGTAGCTGGAACCGATCAGGCCGTGCGCGTCCGCCAGCGCCGCGCGGAAGGCCGGCAACTGCCCGGGCTGGCGCGGGTCGGCGACGATCGCCTCGTGCTGTGCTTCGATGCTGGCCAGCAGGTCCTGCGGAATTGGGCGGAACACCAATACATTCTTGCGCATGATCATCCTCTTGCCGGCGATTCAATGCCGGCGGTTTCCAGTTGCCCGCGCGTCGGCAGGCCCTCGGTATCGCCCCGCACCTGCACCGCGCGGGCGCCGATCCAGGCGCCGCGCCGAACCGCATCCGCCACCGGCCGCCCTTCCAGCAGCGCGCTGATCACCCCCACGGCAAAGCCGTCGCCGGCGCCCACGGTGTCGACCACGCGCTCGACCCGGCAAGCCGGGATATGGCCGGAACCCGCCTCGCCATCGAAATAGGCGCCGTCGGCGCCGAGCTTGACCACCACCAGGCGGGCGCCGCGCGCGCGATAGAAGGCGGCGATGCGTTCCGGCTCGGCATGGCCGGTGAGAAACCGGCCTTCCTCGATGCCGGGCAGGATCCAGTCGCATTGCCGCGCCAGGTCGTTCAGCGTGGCGCGCATCAGTTCGGGCGAGGCCCACAGCGTGGGCCTCAGGTTGGGATCGAAGGAAACCGTGCGGCCGGCGCCACGCATGGCGGCGATGGCCTTGCGCGTGGCCGCCTGCGTGCCTTCGGCCAGCGCCGGGAACACGCCGGTGACATGGAGGTGCCGCGCGCGGCGCAACCACGCATCGTCCAGGTGCGCGGCGCCCATGCGGCTCGCCGCCGAGCCGCGGCGGTGGTACTCGACCGGCGGGTCGCTGCCATCGTCGACGCGGCCCTTGAACTGGAAGCCGGTGCGCTGGCCGGGCTCGCATACCACCTGGCTGCAATCCACGCCCTCGCGCTGCATCTCGCCAAGCAGGTAGCGCGCCATCGAATCGCTGCCCAGGCGGCTAGCCCAGCCTACCTTCAGGCCCAGTCGCGCGAGGCCGATGGCGACATTGGTCTCGGCGCCGGCGGTGCGCTTGTGGAAGGTCTGCACGTCCTCGAGCGGACCGGTTTCGCCCGCCACCAGCATCAGCATGGCCTCGCCCAGCGTCACTACGTCGAGATCGGTGCTCATGCGGGCAACTCCACCGAACGCAGCAGGTCGAGATGGCCCCGCGTGACCTGCACCAGGTCGTCACCCTGCAGCGGGAACTCGATTGCGCGCGGAGCGCCGGCCGGCAGGTTGCGCAGCACGCTGCGCCAAGGGGCGGACGACGCTTCCAGCGGCACGGCTATCCACTTGGCCGAGGTGCGCTGTACTCCTTTGCAGTGCACGTAGCCGACCTGGCCGGCCAGGACCCGGGCGGCGTCGAGCGGGTCTTCGCCGTTCCAGTGCCAGTTGCCCATGTCGAAGGTCATGGGTATCGCGTGCCCCAGTGCGGCGGCACGCGCAAAGAAATCGCGCAGCGGTGGCAGGGTGCCGGCCGACCCGGTCTGGTCGTTCTCCACCACCAGTTCGATCCCGGCGTGGCGCAGCCATGGCAGCAGCGGTTCCAGCGCCGCGCCGGCCTGGTAGCGGCCGAGCGACATCTTGACGCGCATGGCGCCGAGCGCCTGCGCGACACTGAAAGCGCGGTCGAGCGCGCCGGCGTCGAGGCTGCCGGCATCGTTCCATAGCCCCTCCGGGCTCGACCACACCACCGCCAGCCCGTGTTGCGCGGCCACGGCGCACTGCTCGGCCAGTTCGTCCTGGTGGCCGCGCTGCAGCTCGCCGCGGTACTCCACGCCGTCGGCACCGGCCGCCGCCGCGATCCGTGCCAGCGCGGCCTGTCCTTCGCGCTGCGCCAGTTCGGCGCCATAGGCGGCGAGCGAGACCAGCACCGCCGGCCGGGACATGGGGAGGGATTGTCCCTGGCTCATTTCAGTGCTCCCGCGTTGAGGAATTGCCGCAGCTCGGGTGTGCGGGGTTGCGCAAACAGCGCCTTCGACGGGCCCGCCTCGTGCACCTTGCCCTGGTGCATGAAGATGGTGGTATGCGCCATGCGGCGCGCGAACTCCATCTCGTGCGTGACCAGTACCATGGTCATGCCCGATGCCGCCAGGTTCTCCATCACGCGCAGCACTTCGGCGGTCAGTTCCGGATCGAGCGCGGAGGTCACTTCGTCGAACAGCATGACCTTGGGTTCCATCGCCAGCGAGCGGGCGATCGCCACCCGCTGCTGCTGGCCGCCGGAGAGCTGCTCCGGATAGCAGTCCTTCTTCTCCAGCAGGCCGACCTGGGCCAGCACCCGGTCGACGATGCCCGGGATCTGGCCGGCGGGCAGCTTCCTCACGATGGCCGGAGCCAGTGCAATGTTCTCGCCCACGGTCAGGTGCGGAAAGAGGTTGTAGCTCTGGAACACCATGCCCACGTCGCGGCGCAGGTCGAGCAATTGCTTCCTGTTGTGATCGAGCTTGTGCCCGGCCACGGTGATGTCGCCGGCATTGATGGTCTCCAGGCCGTTCAGGCAGCGCAACATGGTGCTTTTGCCCGAACCGCTGCGGCCGATGATGGCGACCACCTGGCCCGGTTCGATCGCGAACGACACGCCCTTGAGCACGGCGTTGGGCCCATACGACTTATGCACGTCGCGTGCTTCGACAATGGCTTCAACGGTTGACATGGAGTCTCCTTTCCATGCGCCTGGCTGCCGACGAGAGCGGGAAGCAGAGCGCGAAGTAGATAAGCGCGACGACGACGAAGACCGCGAAGGG
Source organism: Cupriavidus basilensis (assembly GCF_029335485.1). Classification (GTDB taxonomy): domain Bacteria; phylum Pseudomonadota; class Gammaproteobacteria; order Burkholderiales; family Burkholderiaceae; genus Cupriavidus; species Cupriavidus basilensis_E. Next base: position 4,207 of record NZ_JARJLM010000158.1, on the reverse strand, counting down.
CTGGAAGGTCGCGTTGTTGATCAACTGTCCGGCGCGGGTCAGTTCGATGACGCCGATGATCGAGGTGATCGAAGTGTTCTTGACCAGCTGGACCGAGAAGCCGACCGTCGGCGGCAGGGCCAGCCGCACGGCCTGGGGCAGCACCACGAAGCGCAGTTGCTGCCAGCGGGTCATGGCGAGCGCCTCGCTGGCCTCCCACTGGCCTTGCGGTACGGCCTCGATGCAGCCGCGCCAGATTTCACCGAGGTAGGCGCTGGCGTAGACCGACATCGCCAGCATGGCGGCGACCATCGGCGACAGCTTGAGCCCGAGCACGGAGAGGCCGTAGTAGCTGAGGAACAGCACGATCAGCACCGGCGTGCCCTGCACGACCTGGATATAGGCCGTGCTGGCCAGGCGCAGCAGGGGGCTGCGCGAGGTACGCGCGAGTGCCACCAGGAAGCCAGCCAGCGTGCCGCCGGCGAAGGCCAGCAAGGTCACCCACAAGGTCCAGCGGGCCGCCAGCAGGAGAATCCCGAGATGGTTCCAGGAGAACTCGGTGATCATCGGGCGCTCCCTGCGGTGACCGGTGCCAGCGGCGTGCGTGCCAGGGGCCCAACGCTGGCCGTGCGTGCGGCCTTCCTTGCCCGTGCCACCGCGCGGCGGCGCCTGAAAACGACATTGCCGAGCAGGGCGAACATGGCCCGCAGCAGCAACGCCAGCCCGATGTAGATGAACATCACCAGGATGTAGCTTTCAAAGGTGCGGAAGGTCTGCGAATCCACCTGGTTCGCCACTGCGGTCAGTTCTTCCACCGAAATCGCCGAGACCACGCTCGAGGTGAGCATCATCAGGGTGAACTGGCTGGTCAGCGCCGGATAGACCTTCTCGAAGGCGGGCACCAGCGCCACGTGGCGGATCATCTGCCAGCGGGTCATGCCCAGCGCGGCGGCAGCCTCCAGCTGCGAGCGGTGGATTGCCTGCAGGCCGGCCCGGATGATCTCCGTCGAGTAGGCGCCCAGGTTGACGGTCATGGCGATCAGCGCAGCGGTGAGCGCATCGATCTGCAGGCCGACGGTCGGCAAGCCGAAGAAGATGATGAAGAGCTGGATCAGGAACGGCGTGTTGCGGATCGCCTCGACGTAGAGCGTGGCGGCGCGGCGGGTCCACGGACCGCCATAGGTGGCGGCGATGGCGCCGACGGTGCCGGCCAGCGTCCCGAGCAGGATCGAGCCGAAGCTGAGCGCGAGCGTCATCCCGGCACCCTCGGCGAAGCGGTCGAGCTGCGACAACACCGGGGCCCATTCGAATTGGTAGTGCATGCGTGTCTCCTGGCGCGCCGGATGGTGCTGGCGCGCGGGGTTCAGAACACCGGCAGCGCGGGCAGCGTCTTGCCGGTCCACTTCTGCGCGATGGCATCGAGCTCGCCATTGAGCCTGGCGTACGAGATGGTGGTGTTCAGCCACTGGCGCAGTTCGAAAGCGTCCTTGCGCACGGCCATCGAATTGGGCTGTACCGAGAAGGCGAACTTGGCGTCGAACTTGCCGGCGCCGCGTGCTTTCATGATCTCGTTGCCGGTGGTGTTGGGCAGGGCGATGGCATCGACCTGGTTGCTGATCAGCGCCTGGGCGCAAGTGGCGTCGTCTTCGAAGCGGACGATATTCATGCCGGGCACCGCCAGCCGGGTCAGCGCGGAATCCTGCGTGGTGCCGCGCGTCACGCCGACCTTCTTCTTGCCGAGATCAGCCAGCCTGGCGTACTTGGCCGCGGCCGGCGCGAAGATGGTCAGCTCGAAGGCGCTGTAGGGCGAGCTGAACATGATGGCCCGGGCCCGCTCGGGTGTCGGCGCCAGGGTCGCCACCAGGAAGTCGACCTTGCCGGCTTCCAGCGCCGGAATGCGGCTGGGCGAGGTGAGCGGCACGATATCGACCGGCACGCCGAGGTACTTGCCCAGCAGGTTGGCCACATCCACGTCGTAGCCGGCGGGCTTGCCGCTGGCGTCGGTGGTGCCGAAGGGCGGCGCGCCGGTCACCACGCCGATGGTGACTTTTCCCTTCTTGACGATCTCGGCGACGGTCTGCGCCTGGGCGCTGGCGGCGCTGGCCACGACCAGCAGCGCGAGCAAGGGCTTGGCCAACTGGCGCAATAAGCGTTGGATATCCATCTTTGTCTCCTGCACGGGTTATTGATGTGTCGCCGGCGGCACGGTGGCTGGCGAATGCGGTTCTGAAACCGGTTTCAGGATTATAGGAAACCGGTTTCAGAACTCCACCAGTGGAAACCCTAGGCAGCAGGAAATCGGTTTGCGGGGCGCCGGGACGCGGCTCGAATACGCGTGTCAGTACCTTGCCGCTGCGCCAGCGGCAAGGCTTGCGTGAAACGTGGGGAATGGCTCAGGCGCGGCGGGTGGACCCGCGCCTGACCAGGGTGCCGGGCAGCAGGACCTGGCGCGGCGGCAGTTGCGCGCCTTGCAGGCGCTCGATCAGGCAATGGGTGGCGACCCGGCCGATATCGTCGGTCGGCTGGGAAATGGCGGTGATGCCGGGGCCGACCAGGGCGGCCCATTCCGGATCGTCGAAACCGATCAGGCCAAGGTCGGTGCCGAGCTGCCACCCCAGCCTGGCCGTGGCTGCGGCGATTCGCAGCGAGATCACGGCATTGGCCGCCAGCACCGCGGCCGGCGCATCGCCGGCGCGCCGGCGCAGTGCGCGCAGGGCTTCGTCCAGCGCGGCGTCGTCGCCGGCCCGGGCTTCGAAAACAGCACCGCTGAGCGAGTCCGCATGTTCGGCGATAAAACCCTGGAAGGCGCTGGCCCGTTCGTTGCGGGAACTGATCGCCTTCAGCGGTTCGGAGATGAATAGCAGGTGCCGGTACCCGGCTTCGCTCAGGTGGCCGGCCGCGGACTGCACCGCGGAGCGGTTGTCGAGCGCGATCAGGTCGACCTCGGCGTCGCCCACCTTGCGGTCTACCAGCACCACGGGCTTGCCCAGTTGCGCTGCGTCGGCAAGGGCGCCGGCGTCGTGGCCCAGCGTGTGCAGGATGAACCCTTCGACCCGGTAGGCCGACAAGGCGCGAATGGCTTCGCGCTCCAGTTGCTCGTCATTGGCGAGGTTGAACAGCATCACCATATAGCCCGCGTCGCGGCAGGCCTTCTCCACGCCGCGCAGCACGGCTACCGAGAACGAGTTGGAAACATCCGCCACCACCAGCCCGATCAGGCGCGATTTGCCGCGCTTGAGCGCCTGCGCCATGGGGCTCGGGCTGTAGCCCAGTTCGCGGACCGCCTTGGCGACGCGCGCCTCCACGTCGGCGGACAGCTGCTCGCCGCCCCGGTTCAGGTAGCGCGACACCGTCGCCTTGGATACGCCCGCATAGGTGGCGACATCCTGGATGGTGAGCTTGTCTGCAGGCTTCGGGGTGGGCGGGGACAGCGGCGCGGGACGGGACATAGTGGGTCGGTTGCGGTGAAACCAGTTTCACGATTATGCCCCGGACTGGCGCCGGGTTGCCAACGGCAGGGCGGCACGCAATCCGGCATTCCCTTGCCAGGTGCCGCTTCAATCGCTTAAAATCCAATACGAATGATTCTCATCCGCATTTATCAAGGCAAGGCGCCAGCCGGCGCTGTCCGCGCGGACGTCAAACCACCATGTCCGCAGCCGATCCCAGCCTTACCCAGGAAGTCCACCATCTTTACAGCGATCACCATGGCTGGCTGCGCGGCTGGCTGCGCAAGAAGCTGGGCAACGCCATGGATGCCGCCGACCTGGCGCACGATACCTACCTGCGCGTGCTGGCCGCCGGCGCCGCGCCGCGGCCCGAGCAGTCGCGACGCTATCTGACGCAGATCGCCAACGGCCTGGTGATCGACCTCTACCGGCGGCGCCATATCGAGGCTGCCTACCTGGCCACCATCGCCGGCCTGCCCGAAACCCTGTCGCCGTCGCCGGAAACCCGGGCTCTGCTGCTGGAAGCCCTGATCGAGATCGATACCATCCTCGACCGCCTCGCGCCCAAGGCGCGCCGCGCGCTGCTGCTGTGCAAGCTCGAGGGCCTGAGCTATCGCGAGATTGCGGAGCAACTCGGCGTATCGGTGTCGTCGGTGGAGAAATACATCGCCAGCGCGCTGGTGGCCTGCTACGCCGCGCTGTTCGGCGTCCCGGCATGACGGCGGCAGGACAGCGTCCGCCCGATGCCGACGACGCGGCCGCGGTCGATCCCGAGGTGG
>NZ_JARJLM010000157.1 GCF_029335485.1 Cupriavidus basilensis | reverse complement strand
CCCCGCGGTTGTCGCCGCCCGCGACATCGCGCGCAACCCGGCCAACACGCTCGGCGGGCTCGCCGCCTACTACAGCGGCTGCACCACGACCGATGTGATGACGCCCGCAGGCGCGGCCGACAAGCTATGCAAGCGCTACAGCGGCATGGGTCGCTACACCACCGGGCGCGACCTGACGGTCCAGGTCGAGCTGGTCCCGAGTTGCACGGCCGGCGAATGGTTTGCCCACGGCCAGGCCAATCGGAACGGCTCCGACTACATGGTCACCGAAGCGCAGTGCCGCATCCGTGCCGACGGCCTCCAGCGCTTGCGCTTCTACGCTGCGGGGGGACGCGGCGCCTGCATCGGCTGGCAGACGCTCGACCTGCCGATCGCTCCGTCCACTGCGGCGACCTTCGTGACCGACCTGTCGCCTCACTGGTCCGGCTACTGCTGGAGTCCCTTCAAGGTGGTCATGATGCCGGGCTCCGGCTGCACGGCGGGCAACTGCAACTACAGCTTCCAGTTCGGCACGCCCATCTACACCTGTCCGGCAGGGACCGCGCGCGGCGACACCATCAACAGCTACTGGGGCGGTGGCGACTACATCACGCCCGGCCCTGCCGATCAGTGCTTCACGCTGGAAGCGCCGGTCAACGACCTCGGGTGCCCCAACGGCTCGACCATCGTGTTGGATGACAGCGGCATGCGTTGCGCCGTGCCCGCGGGGCCCGGCACGCTGACCGGCGCGGCGGGTTGGACAGTCCCCTTGTCCTTCACGCAGCCGACGATGCTGCAGAAGGAAACCGATGTATGGGTCGATCGCAGCGCGACGCCGCCTGCCGGCGGACGCTGCACCCTCGCCAGCGCCGAGCGCTGCGTCGACGGGCCGTCGACCCAGCTCATCGACGGCCGGGCCATCGCGCGCGCCTGCTGGTCCTACGAGAGCACCCTGAACTGCACCGCGGGCGCGCCGGTCGACGAATGCGCGCCCCTGGCCGCCAGCGGCTGCACGGCGCTCAATAGCGCGTGCAAGCAGACCGATCCCGCCACGGGTCTGTGCGAGGTCTACCAGGACACCTACCGCTGCCCGGCCCCGGCGCAGACCACCACCTCGGTCGCGAACTGCCCGGCCAACGTCTTCTGCCTCGGATCGAGCTGCTTCAACACCAGCTACACGAACGACACCGACTTCGCCCGCTCGATGACTTACATGGAAGCGGCGCGCGAAGCCGGCGTCTATCTCGACCCGAACACCATGCAGGTGTTCAAGGGCGAAGGCAACCGCTGCCGGGATCGCCTGCTCAAGAACTGCTGCTATACGGACTCGGCCGGCGCGGGCATGACCAACCAGAGCCTGTTCGGCGTGGGCTCGCGGCTGGTCTACGACGTGCTCATGAACTCGGAGAACCGCCAGTTCCTGTACCAGGGCATGCAGGCCCTGCTCATGAGCGGCGGCTTCAGCGGCACCTTCACCACCTACGGCGTGACGGTCGCGGTCAACGGGGCCGCCCTGCCCGCCGGCTCCGCCGTGCTCTATGCCGGCGACAGCATGGTGATCGCCTTCGATCCCTGGTCGCTCGCCATCGCCGTGGTGATCTACATCGTCATGTCGATGATGTCGTGCAACGAGGAAGAGGGAAAGCTCGCGATGAAGGAAGGCGCGGGCCTGTGCCACAGCGTCGGCACCTGGTGCTCCTCGTGCATCCGCATCCTCGGCAAGTGCGTCTCCTGCATCGAACACACCACCGGCAAATGCTGCTTCAACAGCAAGCTGGCCCGCATCGTCAATGAACAGGGGCGGCTGCAGGTCGGCAAAGGCTGGGGATCGGGCCAGAACCCGGACTGCTCCGGTTTCACCGTGGCCCAGCTGCAGAGCCTGGATTTCGCAGCCATGGACCTCTCCGAGTTCTACGCCTCGATCGTGCCGACCCTGCCCAACGTCGGCGCCATCCAGGGCAACAACGCGAACCGGCTGACCCACTGCTATTACGGACAGGGGAAGTGCCAATGACATCGCCATCGATCCTCGGCGTCCTCCTGGTGATCGCCGAGACCGCCACCCCGGCCATCGCCGATTCATCCCGGACCCCGGTGCCGGACCCGCGGCCCCTGATGCTGGCGGCCATCGACGCGAGCGATGGACAGTCGCACGGCGTGCTCACCGGCGAGCTGGCCGACGCGATCACGAAGCGCTTTGCCGCCACCTCACCCATCTACATCGACGTCTCGACCGAGCGCCGTTATCGGCAAGCCGGCTGCAGGCGCTTGAAGGTGCTGTTCTGGCAGGACGGCGTGCAGTTGCCTGGGGCTGCGGCACCGCGCAAGCATACCATCGAGTTCGGCATCAACTACTGCCGCGACGGCCTACCTCCCCGGTCCCTGGAGTGAGAGGCACACCATGCGACGACTTCCATCCCGCATCGGCCTTCTCGGCACTTTGGTGACTGGCCTGCTCTGCGCGGCCGGGCTCGTGCGAGCACAGGACGGTGAGACCGCCTATTGGCGCGACGCCTGGCGCGGCTGGCATTTCTACGAGGAGCCGCCCCGCGAGGTGGCGCCTGCGGCGGTGCCTGCCAGGCCAGCGACGCCGCCCCCCTCATCCGCCGCGCCGCGGGCGCCCGAACTCGTCGAATTCGAGCGCCTGCAGAAGACCCTGGAGGAAGTCCGGAACATCGCCATCATGCGCCCGAGCGAAGCCAACGTGCGCCGCTACATGGAGTTGGAGTCGCAGGTGGTGGCGCGGGCGTCCCGCTTCGCCGACGTGGCCCAGAGGGTGGCCTGGGCCACCCCCGAGCTCGATCCGACGCTGCAAGGCCGGCCGGTCAACGCCAAGGCCCTGGAAGTCTTCGAGCAGGCGCAACTGGCAGACCGCTCCCGCTCGATGGCGCAACTGGGTCGCGACCACGTGCTGTTCTTCTTCTATCGCTCGGACTGCCCGTACTGCCATGCCTTCGCGCCGACCCTGGAGGCTTTCCAGGCGCGCCACGGCATTCAGGTGGTGGCCGTGAGCATCGACGGCGGTCCGATGCCCGGCTTCCCCAACGCACGGCGCGACAACGGCATCGCCAACACGCTGCAGGTGAGCCAGGTGCCAGCCGTCTTCCTGGCCCAGCCCTTCACCGGAAAAATCACCCCCATCGGTTTCGGCGTGCTCTCCGAGTCTCAACTCCTGGAACGGATCACCCTCGTGGCGAGCCCCGAATCCAGCGCGATGGTACCGAGCGCCACCAAGCAACTCGACCTCCGGTAGGGGAAAGAACATGGCCCAGCTTGCATCGCACCATCCATTCCGTCCTCTCGCCCGCAAAGCCGTTGCCGCCATGACAGCTTCAGCGCTCGCGCTGTCTTCCTGGCCTTCGCATGCAGGAGACCTGAACACCGAGGTCAACAACATGTTCAACAACCTGGGGGCGATCGGCAACTACACTGCGCCGGGCGCATTCCGCGGGCAGGCCTTCAATACCTACAGCGGGGGCAGCTTGATGATGCGCTCGCCCAACAAGGTCTACCAGCTCGCCGCGGTCCAGTTCCCGAGTGCCAAGGCCGGCTGTGGCGGCATTGACGTCTTCGGGGGCAGTTTCAGCCATATCTCAGCCACCGAGTTCAAGAACATGCTCAAGAACATTACCGCGGCACTGCCCGGCATCGCCTTCCAGCTGGCGCTCGAGGCCGTCTCGCCGCTATTGGGAGGCCTCACCAAGTGGGCCAAAGGCCTGGAGACGTGGATCAACAACGCGCGCATCAACTCCTGCGAAACCGCCAAGGCGATCGTCAGTACCGCCGCCGAATCGGCGGGATACAGCTCCCAGGAAGCGTGCGCGGATCTCGCGATCACCACCGGCCTGGAAAGCGACCGCGATGCCGCGCGCCGCCGCTGCGCCACGGACCGGCCAGGCATCCTCGCTTCGGCACGCTCGTCGGGTGACGCCAACGTCCGCAACAAGGCGCCCTTCGTCGGCAACCTGACCTGGAAGGCGCTGCAGTACACGGGCGCCTATCTCGACGACGCCGAACGCGAGCTGATCATGAGCATCGTCGGCACGGTGATCTTCTATCCCGAAGAGTCCAACCGCGACCCGGAACCGGTGGCCCCCACCATCACCTCGATCAGCCAGTTGCTCTATGGCCAGGGCGCGGCCAGCGGCACGAATGTCGTGCAGCACCTGCTGAAGTGCAACGACTACACGAATTGCGATGCCGTGACGCTGAACACCGGCTACACGCACACGCCCTTCACGGCGAAGGTCGAAACCCTGATGCGCTCGATCGCCGAGAAGATCGCCACGCGCACCCCCATCCCCAACAACTCCGCCGAGGTGGGCTTCGTCAACCAGACCACGGAGCCGGTCTACAAGATGCTCTCGATCGGCACGACGATCCCCGGCTCGGGCCTCTCCGACACCTTGATCGGCCAGTACCGCGACGTGATCGCAGCAGACTACGCCTATGTATTCCTGGAGCGCAACCTGCGCCTGGGGCTCGCCGCCCTCGACAAGAACTACACGCTGCAGCAGTCCCAGCGCGAGCAGGCCAGGCAGATCCAGCAACGCGCGCGGGACATGTTGAGCCTGCTAGCCCAGGAGAAGGTCGTGCTGTACCAGAAGGTCGGCTCCTTCCGCGCAGTGGCCAGCCACCTGGAGCAGCTGGAACGCCAATTGCGCTCCAGCATGCCCCAGCACGTGATGGACATGCTCGGCCAGCAGGCCGCCTATTTGTCACGCTGACGTGTCCTCGGGAAGCCGGCCATGTGGGAAATCTACGCCTACCAGAACGCCGACAGCCTGTTCGGCGTTTTCAACGCGGCCGCGGCGATCCACGCGTCGAACGACTACCTGTCGGCGATCGCCGCGGTCGCCTTCTGCGGCTTTGTTGCGGCGCTGATCGCCTACGCCTTCGCCCCGGAGAAGCTGCAGGGCTGGAAGTGGCTGGGCTCGGTCGTCCTGGTGTTCTCCGTCCTGATCGTGCCCAAGGTGACCGTGGGCATCGTCGACAAGACAGGTGGCTCCGCGGTCAAAATCGTGGACAACGTGCCGTTCGGCGTCGCGGTGCTGGGCAGCCTCACCAGCACCATTGGCCACACCCTCACGGGATTGTTCGAGACCGCCTTCCAGGTGATCCCAGGGCCAGGGGCCATGCCCAGCGAACTGGCCTATGAGCACAACGGCCTGATGTTCGGAAATCGCCTGATCCGCGAGGCAGGCAACGTGACCTTCCAGGATCCCGCCTTCCGCACGGACCTGGTGAACTTCATCCACAACTGCACGACCTACGATCTGGTGGACGGCACCCTCGACCCGGCCTCCTTTGCTGCCTCGGCCGACGTGTGGCCGCTGATGGGCACGCCCAACCCGGCACGGTTCAGCACGGTTTCGGGTGCGGGCGGCTCGGTGAGCGTGGACACCTGCCCCAACGTGTACCAGAACCTGAACCTGCGCCTGCCGGCCCAGATCACGCGCATCCAGGGACGGCTGGCCTTCCAGCTCAACCCCACCCTGCCCGGCGCCGCGGCCGCAGCCGCCATCGCCGGACAGATTCAGCAGGCCTATCTCAAGAACAGCATTGCCGATGCCGCGTCGACGGCCGCCGACATCATCCGGCAGAACGCTATGCTCAATGCGCTCGAGGACACCGGCAAGATCGTCGGCCAGAAGGTCAACGACCCCGCGTCCATGGTGCTGGCCGTGGGCCGCGCCCAGGCCGTCGCCCAACAGAACGCGGCGTGGATCAATGCCGGCAAGGTGGCCGAGCAGGCGCTGCCCGTGCTGCGCAACGTGGTCGAGGCGGTGACCTACGCGATGTTCCCGCTCATGGTCCTGCTGCTTCTGCTCACCAGTGGCCGCGAGACGATGATGACCTTCAAGGGCTACGCGGCCATCCTGATCTGGATCCAGCTGTGGCCACCGCTCTATGCCATCCTCAACTACATGGCCTCGATCTACGCGGCCTACGACCTCTCGGCCGCAGCCGACCTGGGCACGGGCGCCAAGGCGCTGGCGCTGCAGACCTCCTCGACCATCTACTCGCGCGCCGTCTCGGGTGAAGCCGTGGTGGGCTACCTGGCGATCAGCATCCCCTTCATCGCCTGGGCCACATTGAAGCGCATGGAGAACTTCGGCACCGCCCTGGTGGGGGGGCTTTCCGGCCTACAAGCGATGATCTCGGGCGGGACGTCTGCCTCGACGGTCGGCAACGTCTCCATGGGCAACGTCGGAATGGACCAGCTGCAGTTGGCGCCGAACCGCACCTCGGCCTTCATGGGCAGTTGGCAGAACGACCTCACGGGCAACACCTTTTCGTCCAATGCGCTGACAGGCACGACCGCAGTTTCCCTGCTGCGCAACCAGGGCTTCGCGTCGCGCGTGGTCTCCATGCGCGTCTCCGAGCAGGACGTTACTCAGGCCAGCCGGCAAGCAGACGCGGCCCGGGGTGAGGCCATCGCCGCCAACACCGAGCGCTCGGCAGCGCTTGCCGACACCTTTGGACGCGGCATGGCGAAACTGCGGTCAGCCCGGAGCAGCCGCGGCACGACGTCAAGCAGTTTCGAGCAGATGGGCGAGACGCTGAACCGGCTCGACCAGATCTCCAAGAACGTGGCCGACAGCACCGGGTTGTCGCAGAACCAGGTTGCACAGATCGCTTTCGGCGCTGCCGGCCACCTTGGCATCAATGCCAGGTTTGCGGGCGGAGAGCTTCAGGCGCGGGCGGGCAAGAACTACACCGCGGGACTCTCGGCGGCTGAGCAAAAGGTACTGGGCAGGCTGAGCCAGGAGCAAATCGCCGAGTTCAAGCAGTTCGGCGATCGCGTGTCGCGCGACGCCAGCGTGATCTCCAGCATCGCCAGCGACGCGCGCGATGCCCAGGAGATGTCCGCTCGCCTGTCCAGCGCGGCTTCACGATCCGAACGGGCCGATGCGAGCTTTGCGCAACGAACGGCTTTTGCTGAACGCCTGTCTTCGGCCAAAGACAAGGGAGAATCGATCTCCATCGACATCGCGCAGGACCCCCACAACCTGGCCATGTTCCTGCGCTACGCCGAACAGTACGGAGGCGACAGCGCGGCGGCCCTATCGATGCTGGACGCCGAACTCGCGCGACAAGGGCCCAAGCCCAATCGCGTGTTCTCCGATGGAACGGCGATGCCGGATTCGTTCGAGGAGGTTCGCGATCTGCACCGGCGCCAATCCGAAGATCCCGCCCTGTCGCCGGATCTGGCTGCCACCGACAGATCGAACCGCGCGAAGGCGGCTCAAGCCCATCGGCAAGCCACATCTCAACGCAACACTGCCGCTCCATCGCCAATCCGCGAAGAGGTGCGGGAAAGAGGCTCAGGCATCCAGCAGCAGACCGAGGTGGCGAATGCCCGCTTCGACGCCAAGGCGGAGGTTATCAAGACGGAGGATGGAACCTTGGCGACCAAGCAATCGTTGCTGATGAAAGCCGGCAAGCAAGTGCGACAAGACGCTGGCACAACGGTCGACGCTACGAAGGAAGCAGTCAGGGACCTCCTCCGCAAAGATCGGTAATCAGTCGACCATCCCGCCGGTTCCGCCGAACTCCTTGCTGTCGGGGGACGGAGGCTTCATGAACTGAGGATGCCCCTCGTCGCGCCAGTAGTTGTCCATGAGGTCTTCATCCGTCATTCCCAGTCCGCGCAAGGTGTCGGCTCGCGGGCTGCTCGAACGCCGCCGCTGCCCCAAGCCTAAGACTGGGCCACCCACCGCCGCACCCGCGATAACGCCGAAGAACATGAAGACCGCGCGAACGCCCCAGTCCTCCTTGATCGAGAACAACAACCCCGCTCCCGCACCGACGATGACGAAGACAAGGAAGACCAGTTTGCGCATGACAACCCCCCATCCCCATCAGAGTAGTACGAACACGCTCTAATGCAAGGGCTTGGGGGCGCTTTCGTGTGGGGCTTTCGATCCCCTGATTCTCTATCGATATTGCGTACTTATAGTCGGCCTGGCTCGTGTACAGGTCGTTGATACCCGGAGGCTTGGGCAGCCGCCGGAAAATCTCAAGGGGCTGTGTGGGTGTCGCCTTCTTCTTCTGCGTTCTCAGTTGCGCGAAATCGACCATGACTCCTCCTCATTTCGATTGGCGGGTAGTGTCGCCCCCGAAAACCGCTATCTCTTTGTCGCGGACATCGCCTGCTCCCAACTCTGGCGATCGCCGGACGAAGGCAAGTGCGAAGGGCGGCTAACGACAATAACATCGACGATACCCTTGACCGAGCGAAGCGCCTGTCGGGTGGTTTCGTGCTCTTGTACGCTGCACGAGTCGTCGTAGATGAATACCAGGACCTCGTTGTACCGTTCGGGCGATCGCAGATAGGGAACGATGTCTTCGAGCACTTCCTTTTCGATCGTCTTGAAATCAGCCGCCGCGCGGGCAAACTTGACTTCAATCAACAGGCCAAGGCTGGGGATGCCAAGATCGGCCCGGTAGGTGGAGTGGCCGAATTTGGGCAGCGTGTCCTCATCCTCCAGATCAGGGAAGGTGCTACGAAGAATGACCCATAGGATGTCCTGCACCTCGCGCTCGCTGCGAATCAGCCAGCGAACAGGCACCCTCAGATCGGCGGCGTCCCAGCGCCAGCGGCGCAGACAGCTCTCGAATTGATCGAGCAGGCGGGCCGCCGTCGACGAGGATTGAAGCAGCGTTCCCGCTTCCTCGCTAATGGCCACCCGCAAGGTGCGCCAAAGCAACGCCGCCTGGTGCGCCGAACGACTTCCCGTCACCTCGGCGAGCGCGCGTTCCAACACGGTTGCCCGCAGTGCCTGCCGCTGTTCCGGCCCGCTGGTCTCGCGCCCCGCACCTTGATCCCACCACCAGTCCAGTGCCGCGCAGTAGTTCAGCGGCGCGAGCGGGTCAAATTGTGGACGGCCCACATCAATCTCACACAGCGACGCCGCATAGGCGAGCAAGGGATCAAGGCGTGTTGACGCGCCTTGAGCGAGACCCCTCACCACTTGACCGCACCAGGCAAGGTACTGCGGCTTGGTGGAGCGCAATTCGCGTGCCGCCAAAACCAGGCCGATCAGGACCGCCGGGTCATGCAACGCTGCACCGTGGCCAGCCATGCTGGGGTCACGCGCCGTGGCACGTTGAATCCCCTCTTCCAAAGAGGCGGCATACCGAGGCTGCGGACTAAATGCAAGCGTATAGCCAAGCGCAGCGACACTCGGCAGGCTCGACGGATCGTAGCTCCGCTGAAGCCATACGTCGTCGCAATCCACGCCCCAGCGGATTTGAACTCGCTGATCGCTGCCGACGACATGCCGCGCGAGCAGCCCCTCAACGTTGCCCCCGATGTTGACTGCGGCGATGTCCGAGCGCAAGCGCTCGAGTACGTTGGCGATCAAGTGATCCTTCATAGGAACCACCGGCTTTCTTTCAACTTCGTGATCAGGATGTCCGGATTGAAGTTGGGGATCTGTCGCAGGTTGCCCAGCAGATCTACCACCATGTTCGGGTAGGCGATGGAAACAGGTTGGGTGGTCGGCATGAAAGTCTTCCACGACATGAAGGTCAAGTCGAAGACCTGCTTGGCGATGTAGTCGAGGCTGTTGAATGTCGAGTTCGGATGGACGCTGACCAGCATGGGGCTGGGACACCCCTGCAGATCGGTCTTGAGTTGCTGCGGACCGGTCAGCGTGACGAGCGCTGCGCGCGGTCCCAGCGGCACGATCTGGCCACGCTCGGGCACGGCGATGCCCTTGCGCGACTGCCGATAGGTCACACCTGGCGCGGATTGGTCGAACAGCTTCCAGTCGTGGTCGCCACTGACCTGCACAAAGGCGTATTCGACGTCGAAATCGGTCAGTTCAGCGACCAGGCTTGCGACCGCCTGCGCCTCGGTCTCCTTGTAGCGCTTGAAAGACTGGTGGAAGATGATGCGCAGCTTGTCACCATGACGCCATCCGAAGCGGCGCTTCAGTTCGTCCAATGTCGCGCGCAGAGAGTTGAGGAGCGACGTTTGATAGTCGTCGGACGACGCCTCGGTGGTCGCGTTGCCGAGGAGGTAGTTGCCATCGCCGCTGAAGACGGTCGTGATGCCCACCAGACGCTCGCGGTCGGACAAGCGATCGAAGCCGATTCGCGCGCTGCCAATGCCCACGACAATCTCGTGAACGAGGCGCTGTTGTACCGACAAAGTCCACGGAATGCCGCCCAACTTCGCATACAGTGCCAATGCGAGGTTGTTCAGGCTGTAGGCAACGTTATTTTGAAGGATCGTGGCCAGGCGGACCGCCTGCACGGGCACCCCTTGCGACATGAGGACGGCCTTGGCTGTGTAGTAAGGGCTCTGCACACCGAGAAGAAGGCGGTCCTCGTCGGTAATCACGACCAGTGCCGCATCAACCGTTCGCTGCGCAGCCGCGAGCGCAGCCTGCCGATAGGCCGCCGCCTTACCGCCACGCGTGTCGACGGCAATAAACTCGAAGTCCATACTCTGCAGTCGGTACTTGCGGACCATGCCTTGCTGCATCGGCGTGTTGCCGCCATTGGACGGCACCCCGTCACGCAACTGCGCAGCGAACCGCTCGACGTGCCCCTTCTGTTCGGCCGGGAAGATCACGGCGATGCGAGACTGTTTGCGCTCGAAGCCGTCGGCGTCGAAGGGCCCATTCGCGTCGATCTTTGGATCGACAGGCCAGGGAACGGTAATCGAGCCCCCGGGCCTAAGGCTGCATTGCGGGGTACCGAGCTTGCGGGATTGGCCCACGCCGATGCCTTGCCCGACCTCGGTCAGATGTCCGTCCAACGATATCGAAAGGCCCGCGCAGCACGGCAACTCGCCCTGAAGATCCTTGAAAGTGCCAACCATCTGATTGAGCCGCTCCAGCTGCCTTTCGGCCGCCGACACGTCATGCAGTCGGGGCATCATCTGGCGCTGAAAAGCGTCGTACGCCGTTCCGAGAATGGCGCGACCAACACGGTCGAAGTTGGCCCGGCTTGGCTCGACGTGCGCCCGATCAAGGGCCAGGCGTTCCTGTCGCGCGTCCGCCAGCAGGGCTTCATTTCCTTCGATGCTCTCGATGCGGCCCGCAAGCCGGCGATTGAACATTGGCAGGATGTACGGGTCATCCACGTCGTTTTCGCCAACCACATACAGACCCACCGGATTGAAGCCGCGCGCGATCAGTTCAGCGAGTGTTGGTTTGATCAGCAACCGCGCGCCAAAATTGACGAGCACGCCGTTGACGAACCCACCCTCCTGCGGCGCGAGCGGACGTACGTCAAATGAGTATTCAGGAAAAATCGCAAACGTGTCCGCGCCCTTGCCCGCTAACAGGTTCTCCGCGTCTCTAACGATCTTGACGGGTTTCACGCCGGAGATGCGGCGGTTGTGATTGAAGAAGGAACGCAACAACGCCTGGCGCGCCAAGGCATTGGCGACGGAATGATCTTCCTTCGTGTCGAACGTGATCGCCTCGCCCTCGGTGTTGGCGCCGGACGTATACGGAAAAAGCACGATGTCGTCGCCCACGCGGAGCACGAAGTGCGTCATGGCGAGCCGCTTGCGCAGCCCTTTGATCTGGTCGCTGCCCTGGTAGGGAAGACGAAAGCCCGCGAAACTCGATGCCGAAAAGGTGATCGGTAGATGGTTGAGCAGCATGTCGTTCTATTCCTCCCATTGGGGTTGAGACGTCACCTATCCTGGAATCTACGTGATCACCCCGAGATCACCGTCGATCCGGCGTCCGCCACGAGCACCCTCGATCCGCTATCGTCTTGGGTGCTCGTCCTGCATTTATCGGGAAACTTGCATTCCTCATTCTCTGCACGTCAGTTACTCGGCATATCCAGTTCATACGCTTGAGCGATACGCGCGACTAGGTCAGCCACGGCGACATTCCCCAGTTGCAGTGTTTTGGGATCGATCGAAGTGTCTGAGGCCACGGCGGCGAGAAAGCGTGTCATGTCGGTGGCAATCTTCTCTTTAAGCGAGATGCGAGTAGCCGGTGCCAAGAGTTGAGACAGGCGCAGCACATCGTTGAGATGCTTGCGCACATCTTTCGCATCCACCTTGCCGCCCTGCTCTTTCCGTTCGCTCAGTTCCAGCCACGCGATCGCTTTCAGTGGGATCAACCGATCCTCTCCGACCCATGGCAGACCGGCGACTTCACGGCGGCCGGACATGATGAATGCGTAGTAGGCCTCGTCCAGCAAGATGGCCGATAGGCTTGAGACAGCTTCGTCCAGGGGTATCGGCGTGAGTTGGCTATCTTCAGCTGGCTGCAATCCGTCGGGCGCTCGAGCGAACAACTCGATCATGACGGGGTAGCGGTCGTCGGCAGGTTTCTGGAATCGATAGAAGATCGGTTTGCCTGTGTCGCTGGCCTGCCGGATCTCGTACCCGCCGGCTTCGACGAACTGCCAGAAGGCTTCGCCGAATGCCGGCGTCAACGCCTCGACGTGCAAGACGATATCGAGGTCCTTGGTGGCGCGGAACGCCAGTCCGGCCTCTTCCATGGTCAAGCTGGCGGCCGTACCGCCAATCAGGACGTACTGGTCGGCGTAGGCCGAGAACCAACTTTGAAAGACATCCAATCCTCTCACCATGGAAACCGCTCCTTCAGTTCATCCAGCGCGATCTGGACACGGTCGTCGCCGCTATCCTGCAGGCTGAGCAGCAGCGACAGCGGGTCGACCGTGACGGCGTCGGGCGCAAGAGCCGGGCTATAGCTCCACAGCTGCCATTCCTGGGCTCCGGCGATGGGTTCCGGCAGCTCTCGAACGCCGGCGTCCATCGCGGCTTTCCATTCAGCGCCACTTACTGCATACACCGGCCACTTGGGTTCGGCCAACATCGAATACCGAGCCAGCGCACTGAGGCCGGCCAGCCGACTTGGTGGAGCGTCCAAGTAGCCTTCCGCGAGCACGCAAACGGTCCGCTTGACCGGTGTTCGCAGCACCGGCTTCGCCCGCTCCCAGATCTGCTGCGGCGAAGGGTCCATCCGCAGCCAGCGTGTGCGACCGACGGCATGCACTGTCGCGAGCCCAGCGGCCGTGAGTTCCTTGACCGCACGAGACAGGGTCATTGGCGTGTAACCCAACGCGCTGCCGGCTGTCGAGGGCAGCCATTCGACCTCCCAAGGTTGACGCAGCAAAGCGGCAATCAACATGGCCTGCGCGGAGGGGCTCAATGCCGCCTCGGCCGCCGGTGCACGTTGACGGAAGTATTCGCGCAGATCGAGGCCCAGATCGGGCAGGTAGAGTTGGTTTCCCGGTACGATGAACGGCACCTTGTGCTCGATCAGGCGCCGGCGTTCGTAGGAGGCCAGAGCCTCTGTGACATAGATAACTGGCTGCTCTGCTATCGCCCTCACCTTGTCAATCCATGTGCGAACGTCGCTGAGAGACGGCCGTTGTTCGGAACGCGCCGTCGCCAGCACGATGTGCTGCCCCAGCAGCTCAAACTCGCTGAACTCGAAGGCGTCCCGCAAGAAGTACGGCAATTCGTTTGCGCGCGCCCACGACGCCAGTTCTGGCTTGGGTACGCCGAGGATCTCGTGGAGATACTGACGGACAGCGGCAGAAAGAGGCTGCACAGATGACTCGCTCAGATAACAACAAATTGCACGATAACACAAACAAAGTTATCGTGCGAACTTCTGTTATCCAAGCAGTACAAGCTCGTCGGGAGTCGCTAGCAGTGGTCAATGGCGCGTCAGTTTGCGCAACAGGACGGCCACTCCCAAGGGCGTTCCGATGCCTGCCACAGCCCAGCCGATTTACTATGGAGTTCCGGAGTCGGCATCTCCGTTCGCCGCGCCAAGCCCTGTTTGCGCAACAGGACGCCGGCCACGGGAATCTCCAAGTCGGCCAGCCAGCACGTCACCGAGCGGTGGGCGTGAGCGAGGCTCAGCGCATCGCGCTGTACCGTGCCACACATAACAAAGTTGACCTCGATCCTGACTTCGATGCGGTGGCGCCGCAGCAGCAGCTTGGTCTCCCCCGCATCGGCCACTGACAGGTGCGTCTGGAATCCTCGCTTGTTCAGCCGCTCGGCCGCCTGCCGTATGGTGTCGTTGACGCGCGCCAACCTTACGACCTCCTTGCGCACCAGATTTCGCCGATGAACCAGCAGGGTCACGCGATGGCAATCCCTTGCCGGAAGGGAACCACATTCGCGCCACTCTTTATCCAACCATCCAACATATCTCCCCACGTCTGGAGCATCGTTCTTCGCTGTTCGGCATATTCTGCCTTGTTGTAGACCGCGCGCACGCCTCGTTGCTCGTGAGCAAGACACTTTTCAATCCAATCACTGTTAAAACCAGCCTCATGGAGCAATGTGCTTGCCGTTCGGCGAAGGTCGTGTACCGTGAAGGGCTCGAAGTCTTCGCCGCGCTCATGGATCAGCTGTACCGTGGCATCGATCACGCGGTTTAAGGTCGCCGCACTGATCGGCAAGTCCGTCTCATACCGTCCAGGATGCAGATACGAACTTGCGCTAAAGCAGGTTTTGAACGCCACGAGGATATCCAGTGCTTGTTGGCTAAGGTAGACGTTGTGAGGCCGTCCGGCCTTCATACGCTCCTTTGGGATTGTCCATATCGCCGTCTCGAAATTCACTTCGTCCCAGGTCGCGTGAATGAACTCCGACTTGCGCACCAGCGTAAGCAGCATGAACTTGACCGCCAAACGCAACGTAGCCGCAGTGGCGGTCTGTTCCAGCGCCTGGAAGAATACGTGGATTTCGGCGGGAGAGAGCGCTCTGTCGCGCGCCTTGAACGTAGCAATTGCACTGGGACGGATCGACTCAGCAGGATTGTCGATCTTCAAGCCTCGCGCCTGGATGAACCGGAAGACCTGCAGCACAATCTCTCGTGCATGGACCGCAGGAGCGGCCGCCCCTCGTTCCTTGATTTTTTCACACCGGGCCATCAGTCGAACCGGCGTAATCTCCTCCAGCTTGAGCCGCCCAAATTCGTCCGCGAGGTTGCGGTCATAGACCGACTTGCGCATGGCTCTTGTGGACTCGGCCAAATCCACCTCCGCAAAGTACTTTTCGGCCCACTTACCGAAAGTCAATGCCTCAGTGGCTTCAATGCGCTTCTCAACCTTCGTCCGTGAAGGACTCTCCCCTTGCTCGACGGATCTTCTGGCACGGGCCAGGAGCAAGCGCGCCTCCGCCAACGAGATGGACATGTCGTAGTTCAGCTCGTCCAAATCGCGCGGCTTCCTAGCTCCAAGACTCGGATCGTACTGGCCAATCGTCAGCGTTTCACGTCGGCCGTTCAAGCGGTAGTCGAACCGAAAGCTGATCACTCCAGTCCGCGTAACGGCCACGTACAAACCTTGCTGGTCCGCAACTTTGTAGATTTTTCCTGTGGGCTTCAGCGCCCGCAGCTTCATATCGTTGAGCATCCTTACCTCCGAACTGATACCGTCAAGCGATACCGTCAACGCCGTTGACGGTATCAAATGAGGTCGTTCGGAAGTCGGCTCTCCGTACCGTCAGCAATACCGACAAATTTGTCGAGCACTGCTGAGTCGCCACGGGACGACATGCGACACTAAACTACTGATGCTAAAGGGAAAATATCAAAAAACGGGACGACTCGAAGCGACCTGAACTAATGATAATTCACTCCCACTCGATCGTAGCCGGCGGTTTCCCCGACACGTCATACACCACGCGGTTCAACCCCCGAACCTCATTAATGATCCGGTTCGAGCTGCGCCCCAGCAGCGCATACGGCAGATGCGCCCAGTGCGCCGTCATGAAGCCCGTAGTCTGCGCTGCGCGCAGCGCCACCACGTAGTCATAGGTGCGTCCGTCGCCCATCACGCCAACCGACTTGACCGGCAGAAACACTGCAAATGCCTGCAGGGCGACCCCTCACCGCTTCCCGCACTCCCACCGCGCCGCCACCGCTAACGCATCGCCTTCCACCTCCGGCAGCAAAGCCAGCGCTGCCTGCGCGGTCTCGTCGTTGCTCATCTTCGCCTCCTCATCATCGGGTTCCGGCAAGGCGTCGGCAAGCACGCGCTCCAGTCCGGTCCTCATCGCCTCGGGCAGATACACCGCCAAGGCCTCGAGGAAGCGCCGGCCGTACTGGAAGGCCGGATTGAGCCATTCGTGACTGCCTACGGCGCCGGAACCGAAGTGACGGGTCATCTGGGCGAGGCGACCACATCATAGCCGCACACGAAGATGCTGATGTAGCCGATGGATTGCCGCGTCATGATGCACGCCGGCGCAGATGGTCGCTCGGGTATCGAACATGCGTTTGTGCTGGGGGATGAACGGCATCATCGCATCCAGCCATGACTCATAACCCTAACTGGCTGCAGCCGCCACATTGGCCCGCGCCTTATGCAGTTTTTTGTAACTGTCGATCAGGCGGTGGTGCCTATCGAAACCCTCCAGTTTCGTACTCGTTGGCGTCAACCCGAAGAAGCGCACGCTGCCGTCCACTGACCCCATTACCGCGTCCATCCGAGCGTTGCCAAACATCCGACGGAAGTTGACCGCGTAGTCGTCTAGTTCCAGGTCGTCATCGAGCAGCACCTCCAGCACCACATTCAAGGCCTGGTAGAACAATCCGCGCTCGACCGTGTTGTCGTTGTACTGCAGGAAGGCTCCCACCAGCTCTTGCGCCGCCTCAAATTGCTGCAAGGCGAGATGAATCAGCAGCCTCAACTCAAGAACTGTTAGCTTCCCCCAGTCCGTATTCTCGTCAAATTCGATGCCGATCAAAGTGGCAATATCGGAGTACTCATCCAGCTCACTGTTATCCAACCGCTCAAGCAGAGCTGCCAGGCCGGCATCGTCCAGGCGATGCAAGTTCAAGATATCGGCGCGGAACAACAGCGCCTTGTTTGTGTTATCCCAGATCAAATCCTCTACCGGGTAAACTTCCGAATAACCGGGCACTAAGATCCGGCAGGCTACGGCGCCCAGCTGGTCATACACCGCCATGTATACCTCTTTGCCCATGTCTTCGAGAATGCCGAACAACGTTGCGGCTTCCTCGGCATTGGAGTTTTCACCCTGGCCAGAAAAATCCCACTCAACAAACTCGAAATTCGCCTTGGCGCTGAAAAAGCGCCACGACACCACACCGCTGGAATCAATGAAGTGCTCAACAAAGTTATTTGATTCAGTCACGGCGTTACTGACAAAGGTGGGCTGAGGCAAATCGTTCAGGCCTTCAAAACTGCGCCCCTGCAGCAATTCCGTCAGACTCCGTTCCAACGCTACCTCGAAGCTTGGATGCGCGCCGAACGAGGCAAAGACACCGCCTGTCCGCGGGTTCATCAAGGTGACGCACATCACCGGATAGGTCCCACCCAGCGACGCGTCCTTTACCAGCACCGGAAAGCCCTGCTCTTCCAACCCCTGAATCCCGGCCAGAATGCCAGGGTATTTCGCCAGCACTTCGTGCGGCACATCAGGCAATGCGATTTCACCTTCCAGAATTTCGCGCTTTACCGCCCGTTCGAAAATTTCGGACAGGCATTGCACCTGCGCTTCAGCCAGCGTATTGCCGGCGCTCATGCCATTGCTGACGAATAGGTTTTCGATCAGGTTGGACGGAAAATACACCACCTCGCCGTCCGACTGCCGCACATACGGCAGCGAACAGATACCGCGCTGTACATTGCCGGAGTTGGTGTCGTACAGATGCGAGCCATACAACTCGCCATCGGGATTATAAATTTCCAGGCAGTACGCATCCAGAATTTCAGCCGGCAGCGCATCCTCAGGGCCAGGCTTGAACCAGCGCTCGTTCGGGTAATGAACAAACGACGCATTGGCGATGTCTTCGCCCCAAAACGTACCGCCATAAAAATGGTTGCAATTCAGGCGCTCGATAAACTCTCCTAACGCCGACGCCAACGCGCTTTCTTTGGTCGCTCCCTTGCCATTGGTAAAACACATCGGCGAGTGCGCATCGCGGATATGCAGCGACCACACATTGGGAACGATATTGCGCCACGAAGCGATTTCAATCTTCATGCCCAGGTCCGCCAAAACGCCAGACATATTGGCGATGGTCTGCTCCAACGGCAGATCCTTGCCCACAATATAGGTGCTGGCGTCAGAAGCCGGCTTCAACGTCAGCAACGACTGAGCATCGGCATCCAGGTTCTCTACCTCTTCAATTACAAACTCGGGTCCTGCTTGCACCACTTTTTTCACCGTACAACGCTCGATAGAGCGCAAAATACCTTGGCGATCCTTTTCCGAGATATCCGGCGGCAGCTCAACCTGAATCTTGAAGATCTGCTGGTAACGGTTTTCAGGATCGACAATATTATTCTGCGACAGGCGGATATTCTCGGTGGGAATATTGCGGGTTACGCAGTACAACTTCACAAAGTAAGCGGCACACAAGGCCGATGAGGCCAGAAAATAATCGAAAGGACCAGGCGCCGAGCCATCGCCCTTGTAACGGATAGGCTGGTCGGCCACTACCGTGAAGTCATCGAATTTGGCTTCAAGGCGTAGCTTATCGAGAAAGTTGACTTTAATTTCCACGGGAGAATTCCAAAAAAGGGGCTAAAAATGATGTGGCCGCTACTATCCGCCGCCGCGCCGGTGCCGTGCCATGCATCGTTGCTTTCCAAGAACGCTGCC
This sequence comes from Cupriavidus basilensis, assembly GCF_029335485.1. GTDB lineage: Bacteria > Pseudomonadota > Gammaproteobacteria > Burkholderiales > Burkholderiaceae > Cupriavidus > Cupriavidus basilensis_E. The sequence continues at coordinate 5,360 of NZ_JARJLM010000157.1, read as the reverse complement.
GCATGCGGATAATTTGAAACGAGAACGTCACGGCGCAGGACGTAGCCGGAACCGGCGGGCTTCCATGTGCCATGGCGATCGACAATCCAAAATATAAAGCCCCGTAAAACAGGGCTTTATAGTCAATCAACTAGCGAATAGTGTTTCCCAACGGGAATTTCACTCCCACTCGATCGTCGCCGGCGGCTTGCCCGACACGTCATACACCACGCGATTCAAACCACGCACCTCATTGATGATGCGGTTCGAGCACCGCCCCAGCAGCGCGTACGGCAAATGCGCCCAATGCGCCGTCATGAAGTCCGTGGTCTGCACCGCGCGCAGCGCGACCACGTAGTCATAGGTGCGGCCGTCGCCCATCACGCCAACCGACTTGACCGGCAGGAACACGGCAAAGGCCTGGCTGGTCAGGTCATACCAGCTCTTGCCGACTTGCGAGGCTTCGCACATGCCCGCCGCCGCATCCTGCTCGGTCGCAATCGTGCCGCGCAGCTCTTCGATGAAGATCGCGTCGGCGCGGCGCAGCAGCTCGGCGTAGTCGCGCTTGACTTCGCCCAGGATGCGCACGCCCAGGCCCGGGCCCGGGAACGGGTGGCGGTAGACCATCTCGGGCGGCAGGCCGAGCGCCACGCCGAGTTCGCGGACTTCGTCCTTGAACAGGTCGCGCAGCGGCTCGAGCAGCTTGAGGCCCAGGGTTTCCGGGAGGCCGCCCACGTTGTGGTGGCTCTTGATGGTGGTGGCCTTCTTGGTCTTGGTGCCGCCGGACTCGACCACGTCGGGGTAGATCGTGCCTTGGGCCAGCCACTTCGCGTTGGTCAGCTTCCTGGCTTCGGCCTGGAACACCTCGACGAATTCGCGGCCGATGATCTTGCGCTTCTGCTCGGGATCGGTCACGCCGGCCAGGTGGCCGAGGAACTGTTCCGAAGCGTCGATCGCAATCACCTTGGCGTGCAGGCGGCCGGCGAACATGTCCATCACCATCTTGCCTTCGTTCAGGCGCAGCAGGCCGTGGTCGACGAACACGCAGGTGAGCTGGTCGCCGATGGCGCGATGGATCAGGGCCGCGGCCACCGACGAATCGACGCCGCCGGACAGGCCGAGAATCACTTCTTCGTCGCCCACCTGCTCGCGGATCTTGGCGACGGCTTCGGCGATATGGTCGTGCATGACCCAGTCAGCCCTGGCGCCGGCGATCTTCAGCACGAAGCGCTCGAGCATGTCGCGGCCCTTGGCCGTGTGCGTGACTTCCGGGTGGAACTGCACGGCATAGTAGCCGCGCGTCTCGTCGGCCATGCCGGCGATCGGGCAGCTCGGCGTGGAGGCCATCAGCTTGAAGCCGGGGGGCAGCTCGGCAACCTTGTCGCCGTGGCTCATCCACACCTTGAGCATGCCGTGGCCTTCCGGCGTGGAGAAGTCCTCCAGGTCCTTGAGCAGCGCGGTATGGCCATGCGCGCGCATCTCGGCGTAGCCGAACTCGCGATGGTCGCTCCACTCCACCTTGCCGCCCAGCTGCACCGCCATGGTCTGCATGCCGTAGCAGATGCCCAGCACCGGCACGCCGAGGTCCCACACGGCCTGCGGCGCGCGCAGCTGGTGGTCTTCGTAGGTGCTGGCGTGGCTGCCGGACAGGATGATGCCCTTGGGCGCGAACTCGCGCACGAAGTCGTCCGATACGTCGTTCGGATGAATCTCGCAATAGACGTGCGCTTCGCGGACGCGGCGGGCGATCAGCTGCGTAACCTGCGAGCCGAAATCAAGGATGAGGATTTTGTCGTGCATGATGGGCGGATGGCGTGTCGTCCAGTGCGGGCTCGGTCATCACTTCGGTGCCCGGACCATAGCCGGGCGGCGGCGTGATGCCCGGCTCGCGCCGGTATTCGGGTGATGGCGGCCGGCGTGCCGCAGGGGCTGCGCCGGCATCCTTGTTTTGCGTGTCTTTCTGTAATGCCTGCTGTTCGCGCTGCGCACGTTCACGCACGCGTACGCGCTTCGCGGCCGGAATCTGCACTGCCGCGAAAAAAGCCAGGACCGCGGCCAGCACCGGCAGCCAGATCTTGCCCGCGCCTTGCACCGGCAGGTCGAGCATCAGCATCCAGGCCACGATCAGCACCGCGCTGACGAGGTTGACCTGTCCGACCGTGCGCGCCACCGCTACCGTGAGCTGGCCGTTGACCGTAGCCTGCCACAACAGCAGGGCCAGGCCGATCAGCGCCACGCCGAGCAACTGCCCATACAGGGCAGGTTGCGGCTGCGGCAACTGCAACGCGCTGTAGAAGGTCGTGAAGGGCGACAGCAGCAAGACGATGCCCAGCAGCAGATCGAGCACAGCGTCGAGGAACAGCACTGCACGCAGCAATACTTTCATGAGAACTCCTCCGGCCTGGCGCGTGGCCTGGCTTGGGGGCCGCGCCGGTTGGCGCAGCCGGCGCGCGGCTGGCTGGACGGTGAGGTCCGGCACAGCCGCCAGTTCATAAAGACCTGCTTAGTCGATGTAGTAGTTCGGCGCTTCCTTGGTGATCTGCACGTCGTGCACATGCGACTCGCGCATGCCCGCGGCGGTGATCTGCACGAACTCGGCCGTTTCATGCCAGTCGGCGATGGAGGCGCTGCCGCAGTAACCCATGGAAGCACGCACGCCACCGCACATCTGGTGAATGATGGCCGTGACGGAGCCCTTGTAGGCTACGCGGCCTTCAATCCCTTCGGGAACCAGCTTGTCGACGTTGGCGGTGTTGTCTTCCTGGAAGTAGCGGTCTGCCGCGCCGTCCTTCATCGCGCCGACCGAACCCATGCCGCGGTAGCTCTTGAACGAACGGCCCTGGTACAGGAACACTTCACCGGGCGCCTCTTCGGTACCGGAGAACATGCCGCCCATCATCACCACGTGGGCACCGGCTGCCAGCGCCTTGGCGATGTCGCCCGAGTAGCGGATGCCACCGTCGGCCACCAGCGGCACGCCGGTGCCCTTGAGGGCTTCGGCCACGTTGGAGACCGCGGTGATCTGCGGCACGCCCACGCCCGCCACGATGCGGGTGGTGCAGATCGAGCCCGGGCCGATGCCGACCTTGACGCCGTCGGCGCCATGATCGACCAGCGCGCGCGCGGCGGCGCCGGTGGCGATATTGCCGCCGATCACCTGCACCTGCGGGAAGTTCTGCTTGACCCAGCGAACGCGGTCCAGCACGCCCTGGCTATGGCCGTGGGCGGTATCGACCACGATGACGTCGACGCCGGCCTTGACCAGCAGTTCGACGCGTTCGTCGTTGTCCGGACCGACGCCGACAGCCGCGCCGACGCGCAGCTGGCCGCGGTCATCCTTGCTGGCCAGCGGATGTTCCACTGCCTTCTGGATGTCCTTGACGGTGATCAGGCCGCGCAGCTCGAAAGCCTGGTTGACCACCAGCACGCGCTCGAGGCGGTGGCGGTTCATCAGGCGCTTGGCGTCTTCCAGCGAGGCGTCTTCGCCCACCGTGACCAGCTTCTCGCGCGGGGTCATCTTGGCGCGCGCGGGCGCGTCCAGTTCTTCCTCGAAACGCAGGTCGCGGTTGGTGATGATGCCAACCACGGTCTTGCCTTCCAGCACGGGGAAACCGGAGATGCCGTATTGATGTGATAATGCAATCACATCGCGGATCTTCATATCCGGGGGAATGGTGATCGGATCACGCAGCACACCGGATTCGTAGCGCTTCACGCGCGCCACTTCCCGGGCCTGGTCGGCCGGTTTCAGGTTCTTGTGGACGATGCCGATGCCGCCGGCCTGGGCCATGGCAATCGCCAGGCGGGCTTCCGTCACGGTATCCATGGCGGCGGATACCAGCGGAATGTTCAGTTCGATCGAACGGGTCAGGCGGGTACGGAGCGAAACATCCCGGGGCAGCACCGACGAATAGGCCGGCACGAGGAGCACGTCATCGAATGTGAGTGCTTTCTGGACAAGACGCATAGCAATTCCTCTAGGCGCAAAACCGAATTATACAGGAATGGCACGTTTCTTGACGCGCCTGCGAGTGCCCTTGTTCAAGTCTGCTATGCTCATCGTCTTTTTTCCGGCATGGGCTATACGATGGGTCTCGGCGTTCTGTGCGGCCTGCTGGCCGGCGCCTTCTGGGGCATGGTGTTCATCGCCCCCAAACTACTGCCCGTTTTCTCCCCCTGGGAACTGGCGATCGGCCGCTATCTTGCCTACGGGCTGGTCGCCTTCGTTGCCGCGCTGCCGCTGATGCGGCGCATTGCGCGCAAGCTCACGCGTGCCGATTGCGTTGCCCTGCTGCGCCAGGCCTTCACCGGCAACCTGCTGTATTACGTGCTGCTGGCCTTCGGCGTGCAGCTGGCCGGCGTGGGCCCCACCTCCCTCATCATCGGCATCTTGCCCATTTCCGTCACCATCATGGGCCGGCGCGACCATGGCGCGGTGCCGCTTTCGCGCCTGATCTGGCCCCTGCTGGTGGTGGCCGCGGGCATCGCCTGCATCAATATCGACCTGTTCGGCGGTGGCGGGCACGCCCATGGCCCCGGCGCGGGCGACGCACTGCACTCCGTGTGGCAGCGCCTGGCCGGCGTGCTATGCGCGGCCGGCGCCCTGGTGTGCTGGACCTTCTATGCCGTCGACAATGCGCGCTACCTGCAACGCAATCCGCAATACAGCGGCAACGAGTGGTCGGCGCTCTATGGCATCTCCACCGGCGCGGTGTCGGTGGTGCTGGCGCTGCTGGGCTGGCTGCTGGCCGGCGACAGGCTGGCCGCCGCGGGCGGCGGCCGCGACTGGCAGTGGTTCTGGCTGGTCAATGCCGCGGTAGCGCTGGGCGCGTCGCTGATCGGCAACAACCTGTGGAACATCTCGAGCCGCCGCCTGCCGCTGACGCTATCGGGCCAGATGATCGTGTTCGAGACCCTGTTCGCGCTGGCCTATGGCTTTGTCTTCGACCATCGGTGGCCACGCCCCCTGGAGATCGCAGCCATTGTGTTGCTGATGATCGGCGTGGCCTGGTCGGTGCGCTTGCATGCCACCGACAAGTCTGCCTAAACTAGCTGCCATTCCCGGCAGCCAGGGGCGTGCGAGTCACTCGCGGAACGGGGGGCTTTCCCGCCCTCTCCGCGCCTTGGCGCCTCGCCTTGCATGACTGCCGCATTGCCACTGCAGGCTGCCACCCAACGCCAAGCCATGAAACGATCGACCGCGCTCATCCCGCTCGCCGCCCTTGCCTGCCTGTGCCAGGCAGCCGTCGCCCAGGCGCAATGGCAATGGCGCGACGGCAACGGGCACATGGTCTACAGCGACGTGCCGCCACCGCCCTCGGTACCGGCCGCCAGCGTGATCAGTGCCCCCGGGCGCTTCGCCGGAAGCCTGCGCCCGGTGG
>NZ_JARJLM010000156.1 GCF_029335485.1 Cupriavidus basilensis | reverse complement strand
TTGGCTGGCACGCGGCCGGATGCGGAACGCACACAAGGAAAGCAGGAGGAGAACCTTCCATGAGAGTACTGCTGGTCGAAGACCACGACGAACTGGCCACCTGGGTGATGCAGGCGCTGCGTGCGCTGCATTTCACCGTGGAGCGCGCGGCCGACGCGGCCAGCGCGGAATCGCTGCTGTTCAGCACGCATGCCGGCAGCGCGGGCGGCGCCGGCAGCGACTATGCGCTGGTGCTGCTCGACCTGACCCTGCCCGACCGCGATGGCCTCGATCTGCTGGCGCGCGTGCGCGGCCGGGGCTGCCGCGTGCCGGTGATGATCCTGACCGCGCGCGGCGAGGTGGGCGACCGTGTCAAGGGACTGGATCTCGGCGCCGACGACTATATGGCCAAGCCTTTCGACCTGGCCGAGTTCGAGGCCCGCGTCAAGGCGCTGCTGCGGCGGGCCCGGCAGACCGAGGCGCCGCTGGTGCGCTGCGGCGGCCTGGCCTTTGATACCGTGGTGCGGCATTTCCAGGTCGGCGGCGTGCCGCTGGCGCTGACGCCGCGCGAGCACGCGGTGCTGGAGATCCTGATGACGCCGCCCGGCAAGACCGTCAGCAAGGACCGGATCTACGCCGGCATCTTCACCCTGGCCGACGAGACCCAGCCCGATGTGATCGAGGTCTATGTGCATCGCCTGCGCCGCAAGCTCGAAGGCTCGGGCGCCGTCATCGCCACCCTGCGCGGGCTGGGTTATGTGCTGGAGCCAGGCGTGCCGGAGCCCGGCGGTGGCTGAGCGGCGCAAGCGGCCCGCCAGCCTGCGCGCGCGCCTGCTGTGGTGGCTGATACCGCCCATGCTGGCGCTGCAGGCGGCATATGGCCTGGTGGCGTACTCGAACGCGCTGGAATCGGCCGACCTGGCCTACGATCGCACCTTGCTCGCCTCGGCGCGCAATATCTCCGAGCGCATCACGCTCACGGCCGAAGGCGTGCGCGTGGACGTGCCGTATATCTCGCTCGACACCTTCGAGGTGGGCATGAACGCCACCATGTTCTACCGCGTGAGCGGCGTGCATGGCGAGTTTGTCTCGGGCTACGACGACCTGCCGCCGTTCGATGCCAGCCAGCCGCGCACCAGGCTCTACCCCGCGCTGGTGAGTTTCTACGACCGCACCTACCGCGGCCAGCCGATCCGCATCGCCGCGCTGCGCCAGCCGGTGATGGACGCCGGCGGCACGCACGGCGGCATGGCGCTGATCGAGGTCGGCGAGACCCTCGACTCGCGCCAGGCGCTGACGCGCAACATCCTGTTCGAGGTGCTGTGGGGCCAGCTGATGCTGGTGCTGGCCGCGGTGTTGGTGATCTGGCTGTTCACCCGGCGCGCGCTGGCACCGCTCGATGCGCTGCGCGCCGAAGTGGCGCAGCGGCAGCCTGGCGCCACCACGCCGCTGCCGCTCGACAGCGCGCCGCGCGAGACAGCACCGCTGGTGCAGGCGATGAACGGCTATATGGCGCGGCTGGAGCAGGTGCTGGCCGCGCAGCGCCGCTTTATCGCCGACGCCGCGCACCAGTTGCGCACGCCGCTCGCGGTGCTGCACACGCAGGCGCAGCTGGCGGCGCGCGCGCACGATCCCGCCGAGCAGCGCCGCATCGCGCAGGGCCTCGCCGACAGCACCGCGCGCATGGCCGCGCTGGCCGACCGCCTGCTGTCGATGGCGCGCGCCGCGCACGGCGGGGCGGAGGCGCCCCGCATGCTCGACGTGGCGGCGCTGGTGCGGGAGGTCTGCCTCGAACTCATGCCCGCCGCCCGTGCGCGGCGCATCGACCTGGGCTTCGAAGGGGCGGGGGTGCTGCAAGTGGCCGGAACCGACCTGTTGCACGAACTGGTCACCAACCTGATCGACAATGCGCTGCGCTACACGCCATCGGGCGGGGTCGTCACGGCGCGCGCCTATCGCGATGCCGGTAACGGCGAGGCCGTGGTGCTGGAGGTGGAAGACGACGGCCCGGGCATTCCTGCCGCGGAACGCGCGGCGGTGCTGGAGCCGTTTTACCGGGGCAGTGCCGCCGGCGCGAGGAACGCAGGGCCGGCGCGGGACGCGTCCCCCGCCGGCTCGGGGCTCGGGCTTACCATCGTGCGTGACATTGCTGCTGCGCATGGTGCCTCGCTGGCGCTGCTGGACGGCGCCCAGGGCAAGGGCCTGCTGGTACGCGTGCGTTTTTCCCCGCAGTAAGAGGCCGCGCAGCCGGCTACCGTTTTGCCGAGACGCCGGCGGGCGCGCCTGCCGGGGACTGGCGCGCGGCGTCCGCCGGTACCGGCACGTTGCCTTGCGTCCCGGCGGGCGGAGGCATGCCGCCCGGGGCCGGTGCGGCCGGCGGTGTGGCAGGGAGGGGATTCGAAGCGCTCTGCGGCACGACATGCCAGCCGCCGCCCAGCGCCTTGATCAGCACCGCGCTGGTGGTGTACTGGCGGCCGACGATGGCCAGCGCGGTGCGCTCCGCCGTATAGGCCGTGGTCTGCGCGGTCAGTACGTCCAGCAGGCTGGCGGTGCCCGCGCGGTAACGGTTGTTGACCAGCGCCAGGGCATCGCGCGCCGAACGCAGCGCGTCGTTCTGTACCACGGCTTCCTGCTCGAGCAGGCGCGCACCGGCCAGATTGTCCTCGACCTCCTGGAACGCCGAGAGCACGGTCTGGCGGTAGTTGGCCACGGTCTGGTCGTAGGCCGCCACCGCCTGCGCCTTGGCCGCGCTGCGCAGGCCGCCGTCGAACAGCGTGCCGGCCAGCGCCGGGCCGATCGACCACACGCGGTCCGGCAGCGACAGCCAGCGCGCGAGCGTGGCGGCGGACAGGCCACCGCTGGCCGACAGGGATAGCGTGGGGTAGTAAGCGGCCTGGGCCACGCCGATCTGCGCGTTGGCCGCTGCCATGCGGCGCTCGGCCGCGCCGATATCGGGCCGGCGTTCCAGCAGCGCCGACGGCACCGCGCTGGGCACGCGCGGCACGGCGGCGGCATAGTCCTGCGGTGCGATGCTGAGATCCGAGGGCGGTTTGCCGGTCAGGATGGCGATGGCGTGCTCGTACTGCGCGCGGGTGATCTGGATGTCGATCTGCAGCGCCTGAGCGCTCTTGAGCTGGGTTTCCGACTGCAGCACGTCGGAGCGCTGCGCCGTGCCAGCCGCGTACTGGTTGCGCACCAGTTGCAGCGATCTTTCGTAGTCGGCGACGGTGCGGTCGAGCAGGGCCTTTTGCTGGTCGGCGATGCGCAGCAGGAAGTAGCTCTGCGCGAGCGTGGCCTGGGTGGACAGCAGCGTGGAAGCCAGGTCGGCCTGGCTGGCCTGCGCGCTGGCTTCGCTGCTCTCCACCTGGCGCCGCACGCGGCCCCACACGTCGAGCTCCCAGCTGGCCGAGAGCGAGGCACTCTGGCTGTTGCCGACCTGGCCGCTGCTGCCGCGCGCGCGGTCCAGCCCGGCCGAGGCGCCGACCGTGGGGAAATAACCCGCGCGGGACGACTGCAGCGCGGCCAGCGCTTGCCGGTACTGCGCTTCGGCCGCCTTGATGTTCTGGTTCGATACCTTGACCTGCGACATCAGCGCGTCGAGCTGCGGATCGCCGAATATCGCCCACCAGTTGCTGCGCTCGCTGGTGTCCTGCGGCTCGGCCGGCTTCCACTCTCCCCATTGGGTGCTGTCTGCCGGCGCCTCCTTGAAGGCAGGCGAGGCGGGCGCGTCGGGGCGCTTGTAATCGGGGCCCACGGCGCAGCCGCCCAGCAGCAGGGCGCAGGCGATCGTCAGCGAGGTCGCCGGGAAGAAGAGGGGAGGGATGCGGAAAATGGCGTTCATGGATCGCATTCAGGGTTCGAGGCTCGCCGTGGCCGCAGGCATGGCCGTGCGGCGCCGGCGCCAGGCGCGCACCTTCAGGCGCAGGCGGTCCAGCGTCAGGTAGACCACGGGCGTGGTGTACAAGGTCAGCAACTGGCTGACCACCAGCCCGCCGACGATGGAGATGCCCAGCGGCGCGCGCAGCTCGGCGCCGTCGCCGTGGCCGATCGCCAGCGGCACCGCGCCCAGCAGGGCTGCCATGGTGGTCATCAGGATGGGGCGGAAGCGCAGCAGGCAGGCACGGTAGATGGCATCGCGCGGGGACAGGCCCTCGCGCCGTTCGGCGTCGATGGCGAAGTCGATCATCATGATGGCGTTCTTCTTGACGATGCCGATCAGCAGGATCACGCCGATCAGCGCGATGATGCTGAAATCCGTGCCCGAGGCCAGTAGCGCCAGCAACGCGCCTACGCCGGCAGACGGCAGCGTGGACAGGATGGTGAGCGGATGCACATAGCTCTCGTACAGCATGCCGAGCACGATGTAGATCGTGATCAGCGCGGCCAGGATCAGCAGCGGCTGGCTCTTGAGCGAGTCCTGAAAGGCCTTGGCGCTGCCCTGGAAATTCGCCTGCAGCGTTTCGGGCACGCCGATGCGCGCCATTTCCGCCTTCACCGCGTCGGTGGCCTGCGACAGCGACACCCCTTCCGCGAGGTTGAAGGAAATGGTGGAGGCCGCGAACTGGCCCTGGTGGTTCACCCCCAGCGGCGTGCTGGTTGGCGTCACCCGCGCGAAGGCCGAGAGCGGCACCCGCTTGCCGCCGCCGGTGACCACGTAGATATCCTGCAGCGCGTGCGGACCCTGCAGGTACTCGGAGCTGAGTTCCATCACTACCCGGTACTGGTTGAGCGGGTTGTAGATGGTGGAGACTAGGCGCTGGCCGAAGGCGTCGTTGAGCACGGCATCGATCTGCTGGGCGGTGACGCCGAGCTTGGACGCGGTGTCGCGGTCGATGATCACCGAAGTCTGCAGGCCCTTGTCATTGGTGTCGGTATCGACGTCTTCCAGGCCCTTGAGGTTGGAGATCGCCGCGCGCACCTTGGGCTCCCATTCGCGCAGCACATCGAGGTCATCCGACTGCAGCGTGAACTGGTAGGCCGAACTGCTCTGCCGGCCGCCGATGCGGATGTCCTGCACGGACGTCAGGAACAGGCTCGCGCCCGGCTCCTTGGCCAGCTTGCCGCGCAGCCGGGCCACGATGGCGTCGGCGGATTCGCGCTCGGACAGTGGCTTGAGCGTGACGAACATCTGGCCGGTATTGCGTTGGGAACCGCCGGTGAAGCCGGTGACGTTGACCACCGCCGGGTCGGACTGCACGATCTTGATGAAGTTGTCGAGCTTGATGCGCATGGCCTGGAACGAAGTGGCCTGGTCGGCGCGGATAAAGCCGATCAGGCGCCCGGTATCCTGCTGCGGGAAAAAGCCCTTGGGCACGATCGTGTACAGCCAGACATTGAGCGCGATCGTGGCCAGCAGTACCAGCCATACCAGCACGCCATGGCGCAGCGCGACCGCCAGCGAGCGCGCGTAGTGGTCGTGCATCCAGGTGAAGGCGCGTTCGCTGGCGCGGAAGAAGCGCCCCTGCTGCTCCGGCCGGACCGGCTTGAGCAGGCGCGCGCACATCATCGGCGTGGTGGTCAGCGAGACCACCAGCGATACCAGGATGGCCACCGACAAGGTGATGGCGAATTCCTGGAACAGCCGCCCGACGATGCCGCCCATCATCAGCAGCGGGATGAACACCGCGATCAGCGACAGGCTCATCGACAGCACCGTGAAGCCCACTTCGCGCGAGCCCCTGAGCGCCGCTTCCAGCGGCTTCATGCCCTCCTCGATATGGCGCGAGATGTTCTCCAGCACCACGATGGCGTCGTCGACCACGAAGCCCGTGGCGATGGTGAGCGCCATCAGCGACAGGTTGTTGAGCGAGAAGCCGGCCAGGTACATCACCGAGAAAGTGCCGATCAGCGATACGGGCACCGCCACGCTGGGGATCAGCGTGGCGCGCACATTGCGCAGGAACAGGAATACCACCATGATCACCAGCGCCACCGAGATCATCAGGGTGTGCTCCACCTCGCGCAGCGAGCCGCGGATGGTGGGGGTGCGGTCCATCATCACTTCCATCTTGATGGCCGGCGGGATCATCTGCTGCAGCGACGGCAGCATCGCCGTGACGCGGTCGACGGTCTCGATGATGTTGGCGCCGGGCGAGCGGTTGAGCACCAGCAGCACCGAAGGCTGGCCATTGGCCGAGCCGGCGTTGCGGATGTCCTGCACGGAGTCGGTCACATTCGCCACGTCCGACAGCCGCACCGGCACCGCGAAGGAGTTCGGGCCGCCGCTGCTCTTGTTGCCGCCGGTGGCGCCGGTGCTGATGGTGGTGGTGCCGCTGCTGGTGGTCAGCGTGGTGGTGGTGACGCCGTTGACGGTCTTGGTGCTGACGCCGCCGCCCGCCGTGGCATTGGCCGTGCTGGCGATCAGCGCGCCGGCCGAGGCCGAGGAATAGGTGCCGGGGGTCGCGTAGCGGACGATCAGCGGCATGTAGTCCGCCGCCTTCATGGCCTGGTCGTTGGCGTAGATCTGCCAGTTGGTGCTAGCGTTTTCCAGCGAGCCGAGCGGGCGGTTGGCGTTGGTGGCGCTGATCGTATTGCGCACATCCTCCAGCGAGACGCCGTACTTGTTGAGCGCGGTGGGATTGAGCTCCACCCGCACCGCCGGCAGGGACGAGCCGCCGATGGTGACCTGGCCCACACCCTCGATCTGCGACATCTTCTGCGCCAGGATGGTCGAGGCGGCATCGTAGAGCTGGCCCCGCGTCATGGTCGGCGAAGTCAGCGCAATGATCATGATCGGCGCGTCGGCCGGGTTGACCTTGCGGTAGGTCGGATTGCTCGGCAGGCTGGTGGGCAGCGTGGCGCGCGAGGCATTGATGGCGGCCTGCACATCGCGCGCGGCGCCGTCGATGTCGCGCGAGAGCTCGAACTGCATCGTGATGCGGGTCGAACCCAGCGAACTGCTGGAGGTGATCTCGGTCACGCCGGCGATGGCGCCCAGCGCGCGCTCGAGCGGCGTGGCCACGGTCGCCGCCATGGTCTCGGGGCTGGCGCCGGGCAGCGAGGCGGACACCGAGATGGTGGGGAAATCCACCTGCGGCAGCGGTGAGACCGGCAGCAGCCGCAGCGCCGCCAGTCCCGCCAGCAGGATGCCGATGGTCAGCAGCGCGGTGGCGACCGGGCGATGGATAAAGGTGGCCGACAGATTCATTACGGCCTCGGCTCGGGGGTGG
>NZ_JARJLM010000155.1 GCF_029335485.1 Cupriavidus basilensis | reverse complement strand
GCCGAACCCAGGTTCGAGATGGCCGAGTTGAAGCGGTTCTGAACCGCACCCAGCGAGCTGCGCAGCTTGTCGACCGTGGCCAGTGCCTTGTCGATCAGGGCCAGCGGGTTGGTGCTGCCCGAGCCGGTGAACTGGGCCGTTGCGGTGGCGGCGCCGGCGGTGCTCAGCTCGATTTGGGTGGCGTCCGTGACCGACGTGGTCGTCGAGCCGCCGTTGGCCTGGGCGCCAACCTGCGTAGCGGCGGACAGCGCGTAGTTGTTGCCGCCTTGGGTGATGAAAGCGACCGCGGCGCCGTTGGTGTCGGCACCGACCTTGACCAGCTGGCCAGCCACGGTGTTGCCGGTGTTGCCGTTGG
>NZ_JARJLM010000154.1 GCF_029335485.1 Cupriavidus basilensis | reverse complement strand
TTACTTTTCTTTACGAGTAAAGAAAAGTGACACCTACATGTGCCCGAGGGCCTGACACCATTCCGCCTTTAGGCCCTGCAAACCTAAATCAGGTCCCTACAAACGCAAGGCAAAAGCCAAGGACCCCAACGTCGCCACCCCCTACCCCTCCAACTTCTTCCTCAACAACTCATTAACCTGAGCCGGATTCCCCTTCCCCTTGGTCGCCTTCATGGCCTGCCCCACCAGCGCATTGAACGCCTTCTCCTTGCCGGCGCGGAATTCCTCCACCGACTTGGCATTGGCCGCCAGCACATCGTCGATGATCTTCTCCAGTTCGCCGGAGTCGGACATCTGCTTGAGCCCCTTCGCAGCAATGATGGCGTCGGCGTCGCCACCCTCTTCGCCCGCCCACATGGCCGGGAAGACATCCTTCTTGGCGGTATTGTTGGAAACCGTGCCATCGGCGATGCGCACCAGCAGCCTGGCGAGTTGCGCCGGCTTGACCGGGGCGGCTTCCAGCGCGATGCCTTCGCGGTTGAGCAGCGAGGACACGTCGCCCATCAGCCAGTTGGCGGCGGGCTTGGCGTTGGCCGCGCCGGCCTCGCCGACCACAGCCTCGAAATAGCCGGCGAGCGCCTTGGAGGCGGTCAGCACGCTGGCGTCATAGGCGGACAGGCCGTATTGCGACACCAGGCGCGCCTGCATGGCCGCCGGCAGTTCCGGCAATTCGGACTTCACGCGCTCGATCCAGGCCGAGTCGATCTCCAGCGGCAGCAGGTCGGGATCGGGGAAGTAGCGGTAGTCGTGCGCGTCTTCCTTGGTGCGCATGGCGCGCGTCTCGCCGGTGTCGGGATCGAACAGCACGGTGGCCTGCTGGATGGCGCGCCCGTCTTCGATCTCGGCAATCTGCCACTGGACTTCGTACTCGATGGCCTGCTGCAGGAAACGGAAGGAGTTCAGGTTCTTGATCTCGCGGCGCGTGCCGTAGGTGGGGCTGCCATAGGGGCGCACCGACACGTTGGCGTCGCAGCGGAAGCTGCCTTCCTGCATATTGCCGTCGCAGATGCCCAGCCACATCACCAGCGCGTGCAGGGCCTTGGCGTAGGCCACGGCTTCGGCGGCGCTGCGCATGTCGGGCTCGGTGACGATCTCCAGCAAAGGCGTGCCGGCGCGGTTCAGGTCGATGCCGGTCATGCCCGCGAAGTCTTCATGCAGCGACTTGCCGGCGTCTTCCTCGAGGTGGGCGCGCGTGAGCTGCACGGTTTTTTCGTAGGTCTCGCCCTTCTTGCCTTCGACCTGGATGCTGATGCTGCCGCCCTGCACCACCGGCAGCTCGTATTGGCTGATCTGGTAGCCCTTGGGCAGGTCGGGGTAGAAGTAATTCTTGCGGGCGAAGATGCTGCGCGGCGCGATGGTGGCGCCGATCGCCAGGCCGAACTGGATGGCGCACTCGACCGCGCCGCGGTTGAGCACCGGCAGCACGCCGGGCAGCGCCAGGTCGACCGGCGAGGCCTGCGTGTTGGGCGCCGCGCCGAAGGCGGTGGAGCTGCCGGAAAAAATCTTGGAGGCCGTCGACAACTGCGTGTGCGTCTCGAGGCCGATCACCACTTCCCATTGCATGGCGGTATTCCTGTTCGTGTGCTGTATGTGTTGCTACGTCTTTACTACGTGTTTGCTACATATTCGCCGGTATCGCGCCCTGCCCCGCGGCGTCATCCCGGCATCCGTATTCACTATATTCATTCAGGGATTCGGGCTGGCCAGCCACGAATCCAGTTGCGCCAGCGCCGCCTCGCGCGCGGCCGGGTCGCCGCCCTGGGTCACGCCCTGGCCGGGGCGCGTGCCGTTGGGCACATCGCGGCGCACCCGCAGCCTTTCGGTGCCGTCGAAGCCGTGATATGCGCCGGGGTAGATCTCCAGGCGGAAGCGCGCATCGGGCTGGCGCGCCGCGACCGCCTCGCGCAGCATGGCGCAGCGGGTGGCGGGAGTCCAGTCGTCGGCGCCGCCGGTCATCAGCAGCAAGGGCGTGCGCAGGCGGAATGCATGCCGCTGCACGGCGCTCTTGCAGCCCGGGTAAAACGCCACGGCGCGCTCGATCGCCGGTGCGCCCGCGGGCCACTCGCGGCTGGCGTCGACGGCGCTGAGCACCGCCTGCGCACCGTTGGACCAGCCCAGCAGCACGATATGGCCGGTGTCGATGCCGGGCTGCTGCGCCAGCCAGCGCAGTGCCTCCAGCACGTCGCCGCGCCGCGTGGCATCGTCGATATCGCGCCCATCGATGCGTTCGGTGCAGATGCCCTGCGGCTTGCCGCGCGGCCCGAAGCTGTCCGGCAGCAGCACCGCGTAACCGCGCGCGGAGAGCCATTGCACGTACTCGCGATAGCGCGGCTGCAGCGCCGCGGCATCTGCGCCGCCGCGCCGGTGAAGGCCGCCACAGCCATGCAGCGCGATGACCACTGGCAATGCCTGGGACTGCGCCACGGCACTCCGGGACGGCACGAACCAATAGGCGCTCAGCGCCGTGCCGTTGCCGGCGCCGGGAAACTGCACCATCTGCGCCACCGGCATGGCCTGCCCGCCGGCCGCCGGCGCGGATGCCTGCGCGAGCGCTGCATGGCTGGCCGCCAGCATGGCGCAAAGGCCCAGGCAGAAAGACCACAGATGGCGGGCGGCGCGGCGGGGCATGGCCATGGACGGGTTCATCGGGCCTGCGCGCAGCCGCCGGTGCCGGGCTCGAACATCACCGGCCAGGCCTCCTCGTAGATGCCGGGCGTGCAGCGCCGTTCGCAATTGGCGTGCGCCAGCGTGACCCGGCGCGGATCCTGCCAGACCATCAGCTTGCAGGCGCTGCCGTCGTTGGCCCGCAGTTCGATATGCGGCTTCTTCTGGATCTGCCGGAATTCCACCAGGTTGAAGCTGCAGGAACCGCGCTTGCCCACCCACAGCTTCCACGACAGCTGCTGCACCGTGTTGTCCGCCACGCGCAGCTGCGCGTCCTCGCGGAAGCCGTCTTCCTCGGTGCGGCGGCAGTCGCCGGCGAGATCGATGTTGCGGCTGGCGATCGGCGTGGGCCCGCCGCCGATGCGCGGCAGCGGGATGCAGGCCGCCAACGCGGCGGCCAGCCCGATGCCGAGCGCGAGCCGGACCAGCCAGCGCCGGGCGGTCATGGCTGCGCGGGCCGGCGCAGGTGCCAGTCCGTTGCCTGCTGGAAAGCGTGCGCCGTCTGCAGCAGCTCGGCTTCGCCGAAGTAGTTGCCGATCAGCTGCAGGCCGACCGGCATGCCGCCCTCGCCCAGCCCGCAGGGTACGCTCATGCCGGGCAGGCCGGCCAGGCTGGTCGACAGCGTGAAGATGTCAGCCAGGTACATCTGCACCGGATCGGCGCTCTTCTCGCCGAGCTTCCAGGCCACCGTGGGCGCCACCGGGCCCATGATCACGTCGCACTGGGCGAAGGCGCGCTGGAAATCCTCGGCGATGATGCGGCGGATCTTCTGCGCCTGCAGGTAGTAGGCGTCGTAATAGCCGTGCGACAGCACATAGGCGCCCACCAGGATACGGCGCTTGACCTCGGCGCCGAAGCCTTCGGCGCGGGACTTCTTGTACATGTCCATCAGGTCGCGGTACTCGGCGGCGCGATGGCCATAGCGCACGCCGTCGAAGCGCGACAGGTTGGACGAGGCCTCGGCCGGCGCGATCACGTAGTACACGGGGATCGACAGCTCGGTCTTGGGCAGCGACACCTCGACCAGCGTGGCGCCCAGCTTCTCGTACTCGGCGAGCGCGCCGCGCACGGCCTGTTCCACGTCCGCCGACAGACCCTTGCCGAAATACTCCGCCGGCAGGCCGATGCGCAGGCCGGCCAGCGGCTTGCCAGCGCTGGCGCCGGGGCGCGGCTTGCCCAGCAGGCGGGTGTAGTCCTCATCCACCCCGCCCTGGGCGGGCGCGAGGCTGGTCGAGTCGCGCTCGTCGAAGCCGGCCATGGCGCCGAGCAGCATCGCGCAGTCCTCGGCGGTATGCGCCATCGGGCCGCCCTGGTCCAGCGAGGAGGCAAAGGCGATCATGCCGTAGCGCGACACGCGGCCGTAGGTGGGCTTGATGCCGGTGATGCCGGAGAACGAGGCCGGCTGGCGGATCGAGCCGCCGGTATCGGTGCCGGTGGCGGCGGGCGCCAGGCCGGCGGCCACGGCGGCGGCCGAGCCGCCCGAGGAGCCCCCCGGCACGCGGCTGGTATCCCAGGGGTTCTTCACCGGGCCGAAATGCGAGTTCTCGTTGGACGAGCCCATCGCGAACTCATCCATATTGGTCTTGCCCAGCGTGACCATGCCGGCGGCGCCCAGGCGCTCGACCACGGACGCGTCGAACGGGCTCTCGTAGTCCGCCAGCATGCGCGAACCGGCGGTGGCGCGCCAGCCGCGCGTGACGAATACGTCCTTGTGGGCGATCGGCACGCCGGTCAGCAGGCCGGCTTCGCCGCGCGCGCGGCGCTCGTCGGCGGCGCGGGCCTGCGCCAGGGTCAGTTCGGGGTTGACGTCGACAAAGGCGTTGAGCGCGCTGGCCTGCTCGATGCGGGCCAGGTAGTCGCGCGCCAGTTCCTCGGCGGAAACGGTACGTGCCGCCAGCGCGTCGGCTAGCTGGCGCAGGGAGGTCACGGAAGATGCGGAAGAGGACATATCGGTCGGTTTGGCTTGGCAGGTAAGGGCTGCCGGCGCGCCCCGGGAGGCGGCGCGGCGCAGCCGCTGGTTCGATCGCCGTTGTGCGATGACCTTTATTCGATGACCTTGGGCACCAGGTAGAGGCCGCCTTCGGTGGCCGGCGCGGGACGCTGGTAGTCCTCGCGGCGGTTGGCCTCGGTGACGACGTCGTCGCGCAGCCGCTGCGACATCTCGCGCACCGCGGACAGCGGGTGGGCCAGCGGCACCATGCCGGCGGTATCGACCGCCTGCATCTGCTCGACCAGCGAGAAGAAATGATTGAGCTGCACAAGCGTCTGCCCGGCCTCGTCATCGTTGATTTCGATGCGGGCAAGGTGGGCGATGCGCTTGACGTCGGATAGGTCGAGAGCCATGGCTTGGGGTCGGTGCGAATGCGATGCGGGCGCGGCCGGGGCGGGCCGGGCGAGTGCTGCCGGGAGCGCCCGGGAATCGTCAAAGTTACAGGTTTTTTCGGGGAAGAAGCCCCCGAAACAGGGGGAATTATAAGGTATCATTGCGCGTTGCCATCCTTTGGCAGCGCCTTCGTCACATTACTGTAAAACCGCGTGAACCGGGGCTTTTTGAAGCACTTCCGGAACCCCCGCGGCAGCCTGGTGGCCCCCCAGCCATCGGCGCCGGCCTGGTCGCCCGACCGGCCAGGCAGCGGTACAGGGCCGGAGGCCACAAAGGATGCAGCCCAGGTTCCTTCGACTAGACCGCTCCCGCCGGCAAATTAATTGTAATTGCGGCGCCGTTCCACCGAACTTTTGCGCGTGGTCTAATCAAAGGTTCCCGTAGAGGCCGTTCCGCCACCGGGCGTGGCGGCCCTGGTTGGCGGCCCCGGCCCTGACGGCCCGCGGTGGATGACCACGCGGGCTGGCAACGGTGCCGGCGCCCGCCCCACCGGACGGCCGGGGCCTTGAATACTACCCGTCGCTATGAATATCGTGGCTGGCCCCGCAGCGGCGCCGGCCACTTCGCATACTCGCGAACCACCAGAAAACAGGATTCCTGATGTTCGGATTTCTCCGCAGCTACTTCTCCAACGATCTCGCGATCGACCTCGGCACCGCCAACACCCTGATCTATATGCGCGACAAGGGCATCGTCCTTGACGAACCGTCGGTGGTGGCGATCCGCCAGGAAGGCGGGCCCAATGCCAAGAAGACCATCCAGGCGGTCGGCAAGGAAGCCAAGCAGATGCTGGGCAAGGTGCCGGGCAACATCGAGGCCATCCGGCCGATGAAAGACGGCGTGATCGCCGACTTCACCGTCACCGAGCAGATGCTCAAGCAGTTCATCAAGATGGTGCACGACTCCAAGCTGCTGCGCCCCTCGCCGCGCATCATCATCTGCGTGCCCTGCGGCTCGACCCAGGTCGAGCGCCGCGCCATCCGCGAATCGGCGCTGGGCGCCGGCGCCAGCCAGGTCTACCTGATCGAGGAGCCGATGTCGGCCGCGATCGGCGCCGGCCTGCCGGTGTCGGAGCCGTCGGGCTCGATGGTGGTGGACATCGGCGGCGGCACCACCGAGGTGGGCATCATCTCGCTGGGCGGCATGGTCTACAAGGGTTCGGTGCGCGTGGGCGGCGACAAGTTCGACGAAGCCATCGTCAACTACATCCGCCGCAACTACGGCATGCTGATCGGCGAACAGACCGCCGAGGCCATCAAGAAGGAAATCGGCTCGGCCTTCCCCGGCTCCGAGGTCCGCGAGATGGAAGTCAAGGGCCGCAACCTGTCCGAGGGCATCCCGCGCGCCTTCACGGTATCGTCCAACGAAATCCTGGAAGCCCTGACCGATCCGCTCAACCAGATCGTCTCGGCGGTCAAGATCGCGCTGGAACAGACCCCGCCGGAGCTGGGCGCCGACATCGCCGAGCGCGGCATGATGCTGACCGGCGGCGGCGCGCTGCTGCGCGACCTCGATCGCCTGCTGGCCGAGGAAACCGGCCTGCCGGTGCTGGTGGCCGAAGACCCGCTGACCTGCGTGGTGCGCGGCTCCGGCATGGCGCTCGAGCGCATGGACAAGCTGGGCAGCATCTTCTCCTACGAATAACCAGCAAGCAGGGGAATCGCTCGTGGCACGACACGGCCTGCCGGAACACCTGGTCGGGGCCGAGCCTCGCCGCGCCTCCCTCCCGACCCGGCCCGACCCCGGGCACCATGCAGCGTCGCGGCACCCCGGCCACCAAGGCCGGCACGCCGGGGCGCCGTCGTGCCTCCGGGGCCGGGGGATCTTTCTGCCAGCGCACGGGTAAATGGATTACACTCCGCCGCCGCTCTTCAAGCAGGGCACTTCCGCCGTCGCGCGCCTCGTCTTCTATGTGACGATCGCGCTGCTGCTGCTCATCGTCGATGCGCGCTTTGACGCCCTGCGCGCGGTGCGCCAGGTTGCCGCCACCGTGCTGATGCCGGTCGAGCGCGTGGTGCTGGTGCCGCGCGACGCCATCCGGACCGCCTTCGACTACGCCCAGTCCTCCGCCGCACTGGCCAGCGAGAACCGCGAGCTGCGCCGCCGCGCGGTGATCGAGGCCGACGGTTCGGTGCACCAGTCCCAGCTCGAGGCCGAGAACAACCAGCTGCGCAAGCTGCTCGGCCTGGTGCAGCAGTCGGCCACGCCGGTGACGGCGGCCGAGATCCTGTATGACGCCCGCGACCCCTACAGCCAGCGCATCGTGATCGACCGCGGCAGCCAGCACGGCCTGCGCGCGGGCTACCCGGTGATCGACGAGCGCGGCGTGATCGGCCAGATCACGCGGGTCTCGCCGTTCCAGTCGGAAGTCACGCTGCTGACCGACAAGGAACAGGCCATCCCCGTGCAGGTGGTGCGCAACGGCCTGCGCAGCGTGGCCTTCGGCGGCGCCCGCGCCGGCCTGCTCGACCTGCGCTTCATGGCCGCCTCGGCAGATTTGCAACAGGGCGACCTGCTGGTGACCTCGGGCCTGGACGGCACCTACCCGCCCGGCCTGCCGGTGGCCAAGATCGTGCAGATCGAGCGCAAGGCCGATACCGCCTTCTCGCGCGTGTACTGCGAGCCGGTGGCCGGCGTGCGCTCGCACCGCCAGTTGCTGGTGATCCGCTATGAAGCCCAGCTGCCGCCGCGCGAAGCCATCGACGGACCGCGCGACGCCAAGGAAGGCAAGGCCGGCCGGGGAGACCGCCCGGGCGTCAGGGACGCCGACAGGCCGGCCGACAAGCCGGCAGCCAAGACGACTGCCAAGCCGGCCGAGAAGCCCGCGGCCAAGGAGCCCAAGCGTTGACCAATCCCCAATACCTGCTGCGCCCGGTCAACCCCGCGTTCATCGCGCTGAGTTTCGTGCTGGCCTTCCTGTTCAACCTGATGCCCTGGGGCACCACGCTGTGGATCCCCGACATGGTGGCGCTGGTGCTGGTGTTCTGGAACATCCACCAGCCACGCAAGGTCGGCATGGGGCTGGCGTTCGCGCTGGGCCTGCTGATGGACGTGCACGACGCGCGCCTGCTGGGCGAGCACGCCATGGCGTACTCGCTGCTGGCGTACTTCGCCATCACCATCCACCGCCGCGTGCTGTGGTTTACGGTCTATACGCAGGCGCTGCATGTGCTGCCGCTGCTGTTCGTCGCCCATGCGGTGCCGGTGCTGATCCGCCTGGCCATGGGCGCGCCGCTGCCCGGCTGGCAGCTGCTGCTGGCGCCGGGCATCGAAGCGCTGCTGTGGCCGCTGGCCACCGGGCTCTTGCTGGCGCCGCAGCGCCGCAGCGCCGACGTCGACGAAACCCGGCCGATCTAGCTTGAACTCCACCCGAGTCCCGCCGCTTGCCTCCGGTGCATGCGGCAAACCGCAAGGCTGACGCAGTACCATGACCGAAATCCGCAATGTCGAACAGGAGCTCGGCCGCTTCCGCATCCGCGTGGCGGCGGCAGCCCTGTTCGCCGTGATCTGCTTCGGCCTGCTGTTCACGCGCTTCCTCTGGCTGCAGTGGTACAAGCACGACCAGTACTCGGCCAAGGCCGAGGACAACCGCATCTCGGTGGCGCCGATCGAGCCCAACCGCGGCATCATCATGGACCGCAACGGGGTGGTGCTGGCGCGCAATTATTCGGCCTATACGCTGGAAATCACGCCGTCCAAGCTGTCCGACACACTCGACAACACCATCGAGGAACTGTCCAGGCTGATCGACATCCAGCCGCGCGACCGGCGCCGTTTCAAGCGGCTGATGGAAGAATCCCGCAGCTTCGAGAGCCTGCCGATCCGCAGCCAGCTCACCGACGAGGAAGTGGCGCGCTTCTCCGCGCAGCGTTTCCGCTTTCCCGGCGTGGACGTGCGCGCCCGGTTGTTCCGCCAGTACCCGATGGGCGAATCCGCCTCGCACGTGATCGGCTACCTGGGCCGCATCTCGCAGCGCGACCAGGAACGCATCGAAGCCATGGACGAGGCCAACGGCGCCGAAGGCGCCAAGTACGATCCGCGCAAGGACGCCGACAACTACAAGGGCTCCAACTACATCGGCAAGATCGGTATCGAGCAGAGCTACGAAACCGAGCTGCACGGGCTGACCGGCTTCGAGGAAGTGGAAGTGAGCGCGGGCGGACGCCCCATCCGCACGCTGTCCACCTCCCCCGCCACGCCCGGCAACAACCTGATCCTGTCGCTCGACATCCGCCTGCAGCAACTGGCCGAGGCGCTCTTCGGCAACCAGCGTGGCGCGCTGGTTGCGATCGAGCCGTCCACCGGCGACATCCTGGCCTTTGTCTCCAAGCCGACCTTCGACCCCAACCTGTTCGTCGAAGGCATCGACACCAATAGCTGGAACGAGCTCAACAACTCGCCCGACAAGCCGCTGCTCAACCGCCCGCTGCGCGGCACCTACCCGCCCGGCTCCACCTACAAGCCGTTCATGGCGCTGGCGGCGCTCACCACCGGCAAGCGCACCGCGGCCTGGGGCTTCCACGATCCGGGCTCGTTCACACTGGGCAACCACACCTTCCGCGACGACAAGCCCGGCGGCCACGGCTGGGTGGACATGTACGCCTCGATCGTGCAGTCCTGCGACACCTATTACTACATGCTGGCCCGCGACATGGGGGTCAACGCCATCCACGATTTCATGAAGCCGCTGGGCTTCGGCCAGATCACCGGCATCGACATCGAGGGCGAGAGCCGCGGCATCCTGCCGTCGACCGACTGGAAGCAGCGTGCCTACCGCAAGCCCGAGCAGCGGAAGTGGTATGACGGCGAAACCATTTCGCTGGGCATCGGCCAGGGCTACAACAGCTTCACCATCCTGCAGCTGGCCAACGCCGTGTCCATCCTGGTCAACAACGGCACCGCGATGAAGCCCCACCTGGTCAAGGCGGTGGAAGACTCCGTGACGCGCGACCGCGAGCTCACCGTGCCCAAGGAAAGCTACCGGCTGCCGTTGAAGCAGGCCGATATCGACGTGATCAAGCGCGCCATGGTCGGCGTGACGCACTCAGGCACCGCCGCCCGCGCCTTTGCCGGCGCCGCCTACGAGTCGGCCGGCAAGACCGGTACCGCCCAGACCTTCACCATGGGCAAGAACGAGAAATACAACCACCACGCGCTCGACGAACGCAAGCGCGACCACGCCCTCTATACCGCCTTTGCCCCGGCCGACAACCCGAAGATCGCGCTGGCGATGATCGTGGAGAACGCCGGCTTCGGCGGCGCCGTGGCGGCGCCGATCGCGCGCAAGGTGATGGACTACTACCTGCTCGGCAAGTGGCCGGCCGAACTGGAAAGCATCGCCCCGCCCGCGGCGGAGCGCGCCGGCGGCAAGCCGCCGGTGGATACGCCCAGCGTATTCACCACCGGCCATACCGCCAGCATTGCCAGCGCCACCGTGATGGGGGCCAGCGAAGCCGCCGCCACCAGTTCGGGCGCCAGCGTGCCGGCGGCGCGGCCGGCAAGCGCCTCGGGCGCCGCCGCCGTGGCGCCGGTGATCGACCCCGCTGCCATCCCCCCCGCCTCGGCGGTGCAGACGCTGGAAGACCGCATGTCGCAGGCCCTCGGCCATAGCCGGCCGGCGCCGGCGTCCGCCCCGGCCGCACCGGCCGTGGTGGGCCCCGCCAGTTCCAAACCCCGCGCCAAGCCGGCAACCGCGCCCGGCGCGGCCGGCGGCAACGCTTCACGCTGAAGGAGACGCGCCATGGATAGACGCCGCGTCCTATCGTTCGTCAAGACGGCGCTCACCGGCTTCGACAAGCCGCTTGCACTGATCGTCTTCCTGCTGTTCGCCACCGGCATCGTGGCGCTCTACTCCGCCGCCATCGACATGCCCGGCCGGGTCGAGGACCAGTTGCGCAACATCCTGCTGTCCTACGCTGTGATGTGGGTGATCGCTTACCTGCCCACCCAGACGCTGATGCGGGTGGCGGTGCCGCTCTACACGGTGGGGGTGGCCTTGCTGATCGCGGTGGCGATGTTCGGCCTGATCCGCAAGGGCGCGCGCCGCTGGCTCTATGTCGGCATGGTCATCCAGCCCTCCGAGATCATGAAGATCGCCATGCCGCTGATGCTGGCCTGGTATTTCCAGAAGCGGGAGGGTTCCGTCAGGTGGTACGACTTCGTGGTGGCACTGCTGCTGCTGCTCGTGCCCGTCGGCCTGATCGCCAAGCAGCCCGACCTCGGCACCGGCCTGCTGGTGATGGCCGCCGGCCTGTATGTGATCTACTTCGCCGGCCTGTCGTGGAAAATCATCCTGCCGCTGCTCGCCATCGTGGTGGTCGCCATCACCGCGCTGGTGAGCTTCGAGCACGATATGTGCGCGCCCGGCGTGAGCTGGCCGATCCTGCACGACTACCAGCAACACCGCATCTGCACCCTGCTGGATCCCACCACCGACCCGCTCGGCAAGGGCTTCCATACCATCCAGTCGATCATCGCCATCGGCTCGGGCGGCGTGTTCGGCAAGGGCTGGCTGAAGGGCACGCAGACGCACCTGGAGTTCATTCCCGAGAAGCACACCGACTTCATCTTCGCCGTGTTCTCGGAAGAGTTCGGCCTGATCGGCAACGCCGTGCTGCTGGTGTTCTACCTGCTGCTGATCTTCCGGGGGCTATATATCGCGGCCAACGCGCCGACGCTGTTCTCCCGGCTGCTGGCGGGGTCGATCACACTGATCTTCTTCACCTACGCCTTCGTCAACATGGGCATGGTCAGCGGCATCCTGCCGGTGGTCGGGGTGCCGCTGCCGCTGATGAGCTACGGGGGCACGGCGCTGGTGACGCTGGGGATGGGGATCGGCATCCTGATGAGCATTTCCCGGCAGAAGCGGCTGATACAGACCTGACGGTCCCGGGTTACTGAACCGGCCACGCGGATTGGAAGATTCAATGCCATATCGCGCGTGGATGACGCCGCCCTAAGGTATGCTCTTGCCTCTGGTACTACGTTCAAACGTTCATATCCAGGGGCACAAATGCGGCGCGTCGTATTCAATCAGAAGGGCGGTGTCGGGAAGTCGACCATCGTATGCAATCTGGCAGCGATCAGCGCCAGCGAGGGCATGCGCACCCTGGTCATCGACCTGGATGCGCAAGGCAACTCCAGCCAGTACCTGCTTGGCCAGCTGGCAGCGGCAGCCAGCCCGACCGTGGCGGACTTCTTCGAGACCGCGCTGACATACAGCTTCAAGCCGGTGGAAATCGCTTCGTTCATCCACCAGACGCCGTTCGAAAACCTCGACGTGATGCCCGCCCATCCCGAACTCGACGCGCTGCATGGCAAGCTTGAATCCCGCTACAAGATCTACAAGCTGCGCGACGCGCTGAACGAGCTGGAAGACACCTACGACGCGATCTACATCGACACCCCGCCCGCGCTCAACTTCTACACCCGCTCCGCGCTGATCGCAGTCGAACGCTGCCTGATTCCGTTCGACTGCGACGACTTCTCCCGCCGTGCGCTCTACACGCTGCTCGACAACGTGAAAGAGATCCAGCACGACCACAACGCCGAACTGGCGGTGGAAGGGATTGTGATCAACCAGTTCCAGCCCCGCGCCAGCCTGCCGCTGCAACTGGTCGAGGAACTGGTGAGCGAAGGCTTGCCGGTACTGAACTCGCGGCTGTCGTCATCCGTCAAGATCCGGGAATCGCATCAGTATGCGACGCCGATGATCCACCTGGATCCGAGGCACAAGCTGGCGCAGGAGTATGTGGCGTTGTATCGGGAGTTAGTGGGTAGTGCGGATTGATTTGCCCCGCTGCGCGGGGCTGGGCTTATGGGATGGGTGGATGTGCGTTCGTTCGTTCGTTCGTTCGTTCGTTCGTTAAAGGGCTAACGTTATTGGCGTTGGCGTTAAAGCTGGGGTTTTTAGGGACCTGATTTAGGTTTGCAGGGCCTAAAGGCGGAGTGGTGTCAGGCCCTCGGGCACATG
>NZ_JARJLM010000153.1 GCF_029335485.1 Cupriavidus basilensis | reverse complement strand
CGGCGGCGCTCGATCTCTTCGGGCGGCACCAGCGCATCGCAGCGGCCGGCGTTGAGGTCGATGCGGATGAGGTCGCCGCTCTGCAGCCAGCTCAACCCGCCGCCCACCGCGCTCTCGGGCGAGACGTTGAGGATGGAGGGGCTGTCCGCCGTGCCGGACTGGCGGCCGTCGCCCAGGGTCGGCAGGGTCATGATGCCGCGCTGGATCAGGGCGTCGGGCGGCTGCATGTTGACCACCTCGGCCGAGCCCGGCCACCCGATCGGACCGGCGCCACGCATGATCAGGATGCAGCCCTCGTCGATGTCCAGTGCCGGGTCGTTGATGCGCGCATGGTAGTCATCGGCACCCTCGAATACCACGGCACGCGCCTCGAAGACGCCCTCTTCGCCCGGGCGGTTCAGGTAGCGCTCGCGGAAACGCTCGGAGATCACCGAGGTCTTCAGGATGCCGAAGTCGAACAGATTGCCGCTCAGCACCAGGAAGCCGGCCTTCTCCATCAGCGGCGCATGGAAAGGGAAGATCACCTCGCGATCGCGGGTCTCGCGGCCCTGCAGGTTCTCCGCCACGGTACGGCCGGTGACGCTGAGGCAGTCGCCATGCAGGCGGCCAGCCTGCTGCAGCTCGCACATCAGGGCCGGCACGCCGCCGGCGCGGAAGAAGCGCTCGCCCAGGAAGCGGCCCGCCGGCTGCATGTTGAGCAGCAGGGGCAGGTCGTAGGCGTGCTCGGTCCAGTCTTGCGGCCGCAGTTCGACGCCAGCGTGGCGGGCCATGGCCATGATGTGCACCTGCGCGTTGCTGGATCCGCCTGCGCAACTGACCACCGACAAGGCGTTGAGGAAGCTCTCGCGGCTGAGGATGCGCGAGGGACGCAGGTCCTCGTAGGCCATCTCGACGATGCGCCGGCCGGTCTCGTAGGCGATCTGGCCCCGCTCGCGGTAGGGGGCTGGAATGGCCGCGCAGCCCGGCAGCGACAGGCCCAGGGCTTCGGCCACGGCGTTCATGGTGGAGGCCGTGCCCATGGTGTTGCAGTGGCCCGCCGAGGGCGCGCTGCTGCAGGCGCGCTGCAGGAACTCTTCCTCGTCGATCTCGCCCGCGGCTAGCTGGCGGCGGCTGCGCCAGATCACGGTGCCCGAGCCGACCAGTTCGCCGTTGTGCCAGCCGTCGAGCATGGGTCCGCCGGAGAGCACGATGGCAGGGATGTCGACGGTGGAGGCGGCCATGATGCCCGCAGGCGTGGTCTTGTCGCAGCCCGTCGTCAGCACCACGGCGTCGATGGGGTAGCCGTACAGGATTTCCACCAGGCCCAGATAGGCCAGGTTGCGGTCGAGCGCTGCGGTGGGACGGCGACAGTTCTCGAAGATGGGGTGCATGGGGAATTCCATCGGAATGCCGCCAGCATCGCGGATGCCATCGCGCACGCGCCTGGCCAGATCCAGATGGATGCGGTTGCAGGGCGAGAGGTCGCTGCCAGTTTGGGCGATGCCGATGATGGGCCGACCCGCGCGCAGCTCCTCGGGCGTGAGCCCATAGTTCATGAAACGTTCGAGGTAGAGCGCTGTCATGTCCGAGCGCTCGGGATCGGCGAACCAATCGCGGGAGCGGAAGGCACGGCTGGCTTTCTTGTCCATGTCGAAACCTGTAGCGGAGAAATCAGGGAGTGAAAGAACGGCGCGTTGCTTCTGCTCGGCGCCTGCGAGGATCATTTCGCCGCGATGGAGTTGGTCTTGCGGACCTTGGCCAGTTCGCTCATCAGCTCGTTCGTCGTTTCCTCGCCGAACTCCTTGCTGTACTTGGTCAGCACCGGCTGCAGCTTGGCGCGCAGCTTGGCCTGCTCGGCCGGTGGCAGCTCGGTGACCTGCATGCCGGCCTTCTTTAGCTCCCCCAGCGCCTTGTTGCCGAAGGCGCGGATGGTCTTGCGCTCATACAGCGTGGCCTCGCGCGCGGCCTCCTGCACAATCTTCTGCTCCTGCGGCGACAGGCCGTCCCAGGTCTTCTTGGACATCAGCAGCACCCAGGCGCTGTACATGTGGCGCGACAGCACCAGGTGCTTTTGCACCTCGTAGAACTTGCTGGCCAGGATGGTGGCGGTCGGGTTCTCCTGGCCATCCACGGCTGCCTGCTCCATCGCCGAATAGAGCTCGGTGAAGGGCATGGGCGTGGCGTTGGTGCCCAGCGCATTGAAGGTATCCAGGAACAGCGGGCTCTGGATCACGCGCAGCTTGAGCCCGCCGAGGTCGTCGGCCCGGTTGATAGGGCGACGGGAGTTGGTGACGTGGCGAAAGCCGTTCTCCCAGTAGCCCAAGCCGATGAGACCCTTCTCGGGCAGCTTGGCGAGCAGCTTCTGGCCAAAGGGGCCATCCAGCACGGCATCGGCTTCCTGCTCGTTGTTGAAGGTCAGCGGCAGGTTGAGTACGCCAAAGGGCTTGATCAGCGACATCAAGGTGGAGGTGTCGGGGACCGTCATCTCCAGGGTGCCGCCGCGCAGCGCCGAGGTCATGCTCACGTCATTGCCCAGCGAGCCGCTGGCATACAGCTTGGCGACCAGCTTGCCGCCGCTGCGGGCCGCGAGTTGTTCGGAGAAATGCTTGACGGCCATGGCCTGAGGATGGTCTTCGCTCAGGCCGACACCGACCTTGAACACGCGTTCCTTGATTTGCGCAGACACCGGGCCGGCAAGCATGGCCAGCGCCGTGGCGGCCATGGCGAGGGATTTCAACTTCATCAATGTCTCCAATGGAATGATTTTGTCGCGACGGCTGCGCCATCGGCGCCACGCTAGACCTCTCCAGGGCCGTCTCGACGCAGGCGAGAGGTTAGGTCTGGCACCTGTACCGGTCCACTGAATTTTTTGCTAGGATCCATTCCAAATGCTTATGAGCTCAGAAATTTTCTCGGGTAAACCCCTGTCCATGGCGCAGGCCTGCGGGCGCCTGCGATTCCGACATCTCCAGTTCCTCGACATCCTCGGCCACACCCTCAACCTGAGGCTTACCGCCGAGCAGATGCACATCACGCAACCGGCGGCCACCAAGATCCTGATGGATATCGAGGAAATCCTGGAGGCACGCCTGTTCGAGCGCCTGTCACGTGGCATGCTGCCCAATGAGCTGGGCCTGTTCACGCTGCGCTATGCCGACGCCGCGCTGGCAGGGCATCGCAAGTTCGTGGATGAATTCAATGCACTCAAGCAAGGGGGGCATGGCCACCTGTCCATTGGCGCGATCACGGGCTCGGCCGCGCACCTGCTGATGGCCACAGTGGCGGAGATCCAGCGCCGGCGTCCACTGCTGGTGCTCAGGATCCTGGAGCAAAGCAGCGACCAGCTGGTGATCTGGCTGGCCGAGCGCAAGGTCGACCTGATGATCGGGCGCTTCACAGACGAGGCGCACAGGGCCCAGTTCCAATACGAGCGCCTGTCCAGCGAACCGCTGCAGGTGGTGGCCGGGCTCGATCACCCCTTGCGCGGGGCGCACGACCTCGATCTGACCAAGCTGGCCCACTGGCCCTGGATTCTCTACCCGCGCTCCACGGCCGTGCGCAAAGTGTCTGACGACATCTTCGGCCGCACCGGGCTCGCGCTCACGTCCGGCGTGGTCGAGACTCCCTCTTTCCTGTTCGCCCTGGAACTGATGCAGAGCACGGACATGCTGTCGCTGCAACCCGCCGCCCTGGTGGACAAGTACGTGAACAGGGGCCTGCTGGCCCGGATCCCCGTCGAGTTGCCGGACCGCATGCCCGACTACGGTCTGATCACGCGCTTGGGCGAGGCGCCGACCCCCGCCGCGCAGGCCTTCATGGAGGTGCTGCGCGAGAAGGCGGGCAGCGCCGGTGAAACCGCCTGAATCGGTCGCGGGCTGACCTCGCCGGGTCTCGCTCACACGCCTGCGGCCGCGACCGCTAATCAAGAAACCCTCTGCTCCATGTCGTTTAGAACACAAACCTCGCCATCAACGATGTGCCCATGGCCAAGTGAGGCTAGGCCAGCGCCGAGTTCGGGAAACCATGTCGTTGGATCGGCACCGTTTTTCGTTTGGAGACGGCAAGGGGAGGTAGAAGCGAGAATGCGGTATCCGTCGAACTTTTAAGAGTAGCTCCTTCAGTGTTGCGATAGGCTGGGCGTTGCTCTTCCGAAACGCGACCAGCCCCGAGGAGGGCGAGGTGGCGCGCCTTTGCTGCCTGTCGACAGGATTGAGCCCCAAAGCTATCCACATCGCCAGCAAGTTCTTCTCAAAGAGCAGCGTGAAATGAAGGACATCCCTCCACAGGAGTCAAACACTACTGACAGGATCTGACAGTAGTGTCTATTACTCTTTGGTTTCCTGTGGAAAGGAAAATTCCTCAGGCATTCATCAACAACATAAAGAAGGACACTCCAATGACACGTGCCATTACTATTCTCACCGAGAATTTTTCCGATTGGGAAACCGCCCTGATAAATTCCACTGGTCGTGCCTATTACGGCTTCGATACGCGCTTCGCCACCCCCGATGGCGCTCCAGTCACCTCCTCCGGAGGCATGATCGTCACCCCGCACTTGGCGCTCGAAACCATCTCACTCGATGAGCTTGACCTGCTAGTCGTATGTGGAGGTACTATCTGGAAAACCGATCTGGCCCCAAATATCGCAGCGCTAGTTGCCGCTGCCCATGAGAGAAACATCGTCGTCGCTGGCATTTGCGACGGTACCCGTGTGTTGGCGCAAGCGGGCGTGCTCGATAACCTCCGTCATACGTCCAATTCGGCAGAAAACCTGTCGGAACTGAATTATGGTGGAGCCGCTTACTATCAGGATGTCCCTTATGCAGTTGCCGATCAGCATGTCGTTACAGCTCCCGGTACCGCCCCGGTCAGCTTCATGGCCCAAATCTTGCGCACCTTAGGTATAAGTGACGAAAACCTCAACGCCTACCTCGCGATGCACGCTGCCGAGCACTCATGGCTCCCAGCCATTCCCCCCCGACGCGACAGCGTTAGGGGGAGGCACTGATTCAGCGACTGCAGCCGGAGTAATGCGCAACCACCTGTCCTGGCGCCCATCATAGAGCGTCGTCCTTCAGATCTGGTTGAACCCGACGCGGGATAGCAGTTCAGAGAATCTGGGATCGAAGCGAGCGCTGTCGAAGGTAGGTTCTGTCCTGAGCTCAATGAAGTCGGGACTGTGCTCATCGTAGGCTTTTTCCAGCCAGCCGAAGGTCTGCTCTTTGTCCCCGAGCGAACCAAACACTTTCGCCATGTTGTAGGGGTGGATGTAGTGCTTTTCGGATTCCGTCTCCAGCGCATCCACGATCTGCTGCATGGCCGCTCTCATGTCGGCGGCAGCGTAGGTCTGGGCCAGCCCCGTCAGCGCCTCTGTGCTCCTCCCGGAAAGCGTTACAGCCTTCTGCATCTCCTCGATTGCGTCATGGAACAACTTCTGTTGCTGGTAAACCAATCCCAGCCTGAAGTGAAGCAGAAAGTGGTTTGGATCGATTTCCAGGGCTTTACGGAGTTCTTCCCGTGCCTGGTCGTATCGCCGAGCAAGGTACAAGATGATGGCAACAGATGAATTCAGCACTGAGTTCAACGGATCCATCTGTTGGGACTGCCTGACCCTGGCAATGGCTTCTTCGGCTCTGCCTGCCATCATGAGATATTCCGCGTACCAATAATAGGCGATCGCGTGTCCTGGATTCAGTTCAATGGCGCGCAGGAAATCCTGTTCCAGATCGACCCAATCCCAATCGTGCAAACGCACATGGGCAAGTGATGCATAAGCCTCACCCAAATCAGGTTCAATCTGCAGCGCTTTCCTGGCTGCCATTTTTGCTTTATGAAACGTTTCGCGCGCAGGGCTCACGCCGCGACATGCAAGCATCGTGTAAGCATCGGCCACTCCATCATAGGCGGCCGCAAAATTCGGCTGGTGTCCAATAGCGAGCTGAAAATACTCAATGCTCTTTCGCATTCCTTCTTCGGTGCGCTTGGACCAGAAGTGACGCCCCTTGAGATACGCTTCGTGCGCCTGCGCATCAATGGCAGGAGTACGGTCTAAACGCCCTTGCTCGTGCGGCGTGAGCTTGATCTCAATCTCGCGGGCAATTGCCTTGGCCACCTCGATCTGGAGTGCCAGGATGTCATGTCGGTTTCCCTCGTAGGTCTCGGCCCAAAGGTGCGTTTCGTCGCTTACCCGGATGAGCTGCGCCGCAACCCGTACCCGATCTCCGGCACGCCGGACGCTTCCCTCAAGCACGTGGGAAACCCCGAGGTCTTGGCCGATCTGATGAATGGTCTTGGTCGTGGATTTGTAGCGCATCGCCGAAATCCGGGCGATTACACCCAGGCGCTCCGGGCTGAGCCGGGCAAGTTGAGTGATCATATCCTCAGTTAAGCCCTCACTGAAGTAATCATATTTGTCGCCGCCACCGAGACTTTCGAACGGAAGCACGACCAGGATCACTCGCCCCTCCGATAGCCATGGATTATTTGGGAGCGGTAATGCTTCCGGTTCACTCGGTTCGCTTTCCACCAGCGCGCTGCCGTTAGGTTGCAAACGCCCCGCTCCATCCTCAGTGAGCGGCGGCCTTCCTGGGACAGCAGTGACCGGTCGGTGCCGGTTCCGATACAGCGCATCAGCCACAATGATTGCGATTCCAACAAAGACAATCACCGGCCGGGCATCGAGCGCCAAGCGCGACAAATGCTCCACCCTCTCTGGCGCCGCAATATAGCGGATTAGTCGAGCGATGAATTCCTGCGGCGCGAAGCCGGTGATTGCCAAGAGGACGCCCCCAATGAACCATTCGCTAACCCGCGCTCGCAACATCGCCCACAGGTGCCTCGGTATTCGCTGTGGGGTTCGTCCGTCTTTTTCATCTTCCATGGCGTCCCCGCATAGAGTCGTGTCGACCAGGCGTTGCGGTCCCTGACGCGGCACAGGAAGTTGGGAGGTGGGCTAAGGCGTACCCGCCGTCGGAATCTTCGCGCGGCATTCTCTAGCCTACACAAACGGCGCTCATTGTTTCTGTGGCGAGAGGTGGCGCAGCGCAGCAGTCCGCTAGCAGCCTTCAAGTGACTCGAACGATTCGTGCGCGCGGGAGGATCAAGAAGATTGCAATTCGTACCACGCCAACATAGCTACATTAATAACTATCTGCTTTTCTCAGACGAAAATCTACGCACCACTGCGCAGACCACCCAGCCCCTCCAGTGGATTCGCCCCCTCGGAGGGGGCGTCTCGGAGAAAGGAATTTCTTTCGAATGTAAGAATCGGGGCTACCTGAACAAAGGCGCAAAGCAATGGCCGACGCCGTGCTCACGGAACGTGACCCCGTCCATGCGCCATCGGTCAGCGTCGAATACCAGAACGTCCACTCCTGGCCGACTGCCGCCGAACGCGGCCGGCCATAGCCGATCCACTTCTGCCGTACGCGCGTTCGATGCCTGGCGGCGCTTCACGAAGCATTGCAGACATTCGCTTGCCGAGCCGCCTGCGCAGGGGAGATCTTGATGGCATGCAGCTATGCATGATCAAATAAAGAAATCGCTACACGATTCGTTGGCATCGCTGCTATCATGCCGCGCATCGCGCGCGGGTGTAGCTCAATGGTAGAGCAGAAGCCTTCCAAGCTTATGACGAGGGTTCGATTCCCTTCACCCGCTCCATCGTGACTCTGGCTCATGCCTGGTTAGAGTCACGGTCCAGGGCCACTGGCATTGCCGCAGCCAGAGCCCGCAGCCACGGCTGCTGACGACGCACTGGACCGGTGGTCCGAACCAGGTTTGTGCTGGGACCTTATCTGGCGCCCTACAGTGAAGGGCCGGTTCTGCTACTGGTGCATGATGCAGGATGCCAAGCCATTTCGGGCGGCCACCCATGCTTCGTTCAATGCGAGCGCCTCGGTTGCCGGCAAGGCCTTACCAGCGGGCTGCGCAACGGAAGGCTCCTCGGCTACGCCCGAGCAGGGCGGAAAATCCGTCGGGAGAAGCCATTTCGCCAAGAAGGTGCCTAGCGCGTCGAGCAGCACGTCGGAACTCAGCCCTTGCGCGCCGCCAAGGCGGGGACTCAGTACCAGCGCGGTCTGATCATGCTCGAAGACCTGCAAGCGCCGCACCAGATCGGCCGGCTGCAGGAGCACATCGGCCCCCTCCACGTCCTCGAAGCCGAACGCATGCAGATAGTCGCGCGCGTGGCGTTCACCGAGGCACAGTACCACGCGGGGCCGGTGCTGGCGGCGCAGCGACGAGATGAAGCGGAAGCGCCCGCCGAGGCGACACAGGCGTAAATACTCCGACTTGGCACCCAACACCTGCAGCTCGCGGAATACCTTGCTCCAGGGCAAGGTGTGATCTGTTCTCTCAGGCAATGGGAAGAGATTCAGCTTGAATTCCCATCCATTCGGCACGTAGAGATATCGGTCAAAGTACTCCCGTGCATTGATCGGAATGCGCCCCGGGGGCAAGGCAGCTGACCGCGCTGCAGCCAACATCCGTGCGATGCGGTAATGCGACTGCCAGCGCGGCAATAGGTGTGCATGGCGCGAACGGAACTCCCTGTCCCATGCCGCGGGTATCGGCTGCCCCTGCAACGCTACCGATAGCGGTACGCAGCTAGACAGCGGGGCCACGTCGCACACCCAGATGGCGGCGGCCGGGTTGCCGCCATCCATCCCCGAAAACGACGTAAATGCAAGGTCCAGCTCCGCACGACTAAGTGCGGAGAGTCGAGGTTGCTGCATCCGATTCAAACCCTCATGGATCGCGCGAGGCAAGCCGACGATCGCCTGTCTGGCCAATGTTCAAAGCCAAAGAATAAGAGCGCCGGTCCCCTCGCTGTCTGAGCAAATCTGAGCACACTGGCGGCCCGCACCATGCGGCCCTGGTGTCAGACCCCGGCACTAGCCGTCGATCACGATCTTCTGGTAGACCCGGTAGCCCTCGCCCCGCACCGTCGACACGGGCAACCGCAGGCCGCCCATCTGCTCGACCTTGCGGCGCAGGCGGCGCATCTGGGTATCCAGGCGGCGCTGGTCGTAATGAAGGTAATCCTCACCAAGCGCCCGCACGATGGCCTTGCGCGTCACGCATTCATCGCCGATGGCGAGGGCATGCAGGACCGTGTAATCCTGCGCAGACAGTGGAATGGGCGGGAATCCCGGCGGGGTCAGCGTAGGGGGCTTGGCGGACAGCCGCCAATGTGCTTCCACCGACGAGCCATCGGACAGCAACCGCTCCTCTGCCAGCGCGAGGGCCCGGTCAGAAATATCGCGGGCCACCGCCACCCGCTGGTTCTTGCACTCGGACAAGCGTGCCGACCACATGATGTGCGCGATACTGCCGTCCTTGCGCACATAACGATTCTCGAAATGACGCTGCAGATAGCCAGCCTCGATCCGTTCGACGGCCTGCAGCGTTCTCGCCCGATCCTCGGGATGGACGAAGTCAATCATCGGCGTGCCCAGCATCTCCTCCGGCTGGTAGCCAAAGATGCTTTCGCAAGCCCCCGTGATGGACAGAAAACGGCCCTGGCGGTCGACGACGCAGATCGCGTCGAGCAGCAGGTCCATGAGGTGCTTGGGCGGCAGTGTCGCCATCGTTTTTTTCAGAGCGGTGTGAGGACGAGTGCGCTACGCGCTGCCAAGCGTTGCAAGCGCGTCACGAGCGCGAATAGTAGCAAAAAGGCGGTTCGGCCGCAGGCGGCTTTTCTGTCACCCGCATCCATGCCGATAACGCAGAAGATTGTTCGCCGCGCAGGCACTGCAGGATCACAACACCACTGTGGCAAGGACTACGTTGATGGGCGACCCTGCCTTTCCTGCCCCGGAATGCCTATGCCGGCAGCGGGAATCTGCGGATGCAGAGTGTCAGGAGGCGGCCAAGAGCAAAGCCAAGGCGCTCGAGTCGCCAACCGGATCAACGGTTCGTGTGAATTCTCGCGGCAGTAGGGTGCGGAGTGAACAGCGCTGCGCTAATTCATGGCTAGCTAGTCGATACCATAGAGATATCTAACTGGTAACCACTTAGCTCGATTTAGCGGCTGTCCTGCGCCGAGTGGCATATCGCTTGGCGCCAAAAGCTGGCTGATCAGTGCGCCAAGGTCCTATGTGTCCGCCTGGCACAGCAGGTCGTAGATTGCCGGATCCTCGGCAGGAATAATCAGCCCTGTAAAGGTTTTTATGCGCGTTGCTGCCAATCCCAAGACCGCGGCTGGATATACTGCCGTTCGCGAGGCAACGTCGAGCGCCTTAGTTACCCGAAGGAACCGCCAAACAAACATAAGCGGCTCGAAAGATGGCTGCTAACGAACGTCGCCACTACGTCCCCCAGTCCTACCAGAACGCATGGTGTAAGCAAGACGGACCGTCGCAGGGGGAGCGCCTCCACCGATTCCAGTGGAACGCAACCGCTTTCTTGTAGAGCGCGCCCACCCTCATTCCACTAGATGTTTAGACGGGCTCTACTCGCTCGATAGCATGCCGGCCGGCCGCCAGGCCCGTCCGGAGGAGTTCCGCGCATTGCGCGCCTGAGTGGTATCCGACGGTTACGCCCGTAGCGCCGCCTTCATCATCGCGCCGACGTGATCGAACAGGCATTCCGCAGCAGGCGCCACGCCGAGCAGATGGATGCAGGCATGCACCATGCCCGGCAAGCGCTTCTGTTGCACGGCGACGCCCGCGTCGGCGAGACGGCGGGCATAAGCCTCGCCTTCGTCGCGCAGTGGGTCGTACTCGCAGACCAGAATGGTGGCGGGCGCCAGACCACCGAGTCGTCCTGCCCGAAGCGGCGACGCATATGGCGAGGCGTCATCCGCCGGCGCGGGCAGGTAGGCCGACCAGCAGAACTCCATCACATCCCGCGTCAGGTAATAGCCCTCGGCAAACTCGCAGTAGGAGTCCGTGTCCATCGCGCTGTCCAAAGCGGGATACAGCAGCAGCTGATGCGCGATGGCAGGGCCGTTGCGATCGCGCGCCAACAGGGTTGCAGCGGCTGCCAGGTTGCCGCCGGCGCTGTCGCCGCCCACCGCAATCCGCTTCGGATCGATACCGAGTTCCGCGGCCTGGTCGAATGCCCACACCACCGCACGATACACGTCCTCCAGCGGCACAGGAAACTTGTGTTCGGGCGCGAGCCTGTAGTCCACCGACAGCACCACGCAGCCGGTGGCGTTGGCCAAGGCACGGCAAGGGTTGTCGTAAAGCGCCATCGAGCAGAGGACCCAGCCTCCGCCGTGAGCGAACACGATGGCGGGCAGCGGCGCGTCAGCTTGCCGCGATGCCGTCGGCCAGTAACCGCGAATCCTGATCTTGTGGCCGTCATCAGCTGTCATGCTGAACATCCTGATCGCCGCCACTTCCTGCAAGGGGCCGTGCAGCGCAGGCAAGTCGCGTTCGGTGGCATGGCGCATTTGCTCCAGCGACGTAACACCGCCGCTTGCTGGTAACGCAGCGAGGAAGCGAGCGATGTCCACATCAACGGGCATGCGCATGCCCTCCCTGCTCCGCTTCCAGGAACGGCAGCAGTTCAGCCATGAACGCCTCCGGTGCCTCCTCCATGATGAAGTGGCCGCAGTCCGGCACTACCACGCCGCGCAGGTCGATGGCGTTGTCGCGTAGCGTCACCAGCGGCGCGTCGTTGGTCGCGTGCTCCGCGCCGATGGCCAGCACCGGCATCGCCAGCTTGCCCTTTGCGCGTTCGCGGTTCTGTCGCACCGTTTCCGGAATCGCGCGGTAGTAGGCGAAACCGCCGCGCAGACCGCCCGGCGCGGAATAGGCCGCGATGTAGGTGTCCACGGCCACACGGTCGCGGCGATGGGACCACTGGTCGAACATGAAATTCAGGTAGGCGGCCTCGCGCCCAGCTATCAGCGTCTCGGGCAGATCGGCTACCTGGTTGAACATGAAGTGCCACAGGAACTTGTTTTCAGCAGGCGGTGCGAAGATGCTCGGCGCTGGCGCAAGTCCAGGGATCACGGCCTCCGTAAGCGCCAGCCGCGTGATTGCGTCGGGATGGTCGCTTGCCAGCGCGTAGGCCACCCACATGCCCACATCGTGGCCGACCACCTGATAGCGATCATGGCCTAATGCCGCCATCACGCGGTGCAATGTGCGGGCAGTGGTGCCGGTGTCGTAGCCCGTCAGCGGCCGGTCGGAATGTCCCGTGCCCGGCGGGTCGACCGCGACGGCAAGGAAGCCGCGTCGCGCGAGCGCCGCCATCACATG
>NZ_JARJLM010000152.1 GCF_029335485.1 Cupriavidus basilensis | reverse complement strand
GCTGCCGCGATCAGCAGCATCCACGGATCGAACGCGCCGCCGCCGGTGTCGCCACCCTGGCTGGCGGTGGTGCCGCCCGTGCTGCCGGTACCCGTGTTTTCGCCGTCGGGCTTGACGCTGGCGCTGTCGTCGCGCAACGCCAGGTCCACCAGGACCGGATCGTGGTCGGAGGAGCGATACGCATCCGGCGCGTAGAACGACTGTTGCTGCTCCGCGCTCTTGAAGGCCACCGAGTATTCGAGCGCGATGGGTTCATCGGCATTGATGTGCCACTCATGGACTGCCTTGATGCGCTTGGCAGCGGTGGCATCGGCCAGCGCATGGTCGATATAGCCGGCTTCGCCACCGAAGACATAGCTGTAGGGGCTGGTCTTGATGAAGCTCGCGACCATGTCGCCGTAGCCCTTGTCGGCAAACAGGCGGATCGGGTCTTCCTTGGCATAGCTGTTGAGGTCGCCGATCAGCAGCTTGCCGTCATCGGCGACGCCGGTGGGCGAGGTGGCGAGCCAGTCGGCGATCTTGCCGGCGGCGGCAAGGCGGGTGGGGTTCCAGCAACTCTGGCCGTCGCCCTGGTCGGCGTCAGCGCCCGTGGAGCCGGTGCAACCCTTGGACTTCAGGTGGTTGACCACGACCGTGATCTTGCGGGTCTGGCCAATCATGCGGAAGGTGCCGGCCAGCGGCTGGCGGTTCTTGTCGTCGATGGCCAGCGTGGCGGCTTTGCCCGCGGGTTCCACGGTGCGGCTGTTGTAGATCAGGGCTACCTTGATGGCATCGCCGCCCAGCTTGTCCACGCCCGGGTCGACGAAGCGCCAGTCGGGGCCGAGCTTGCTGACCAGCCGCTTGATGGCGCTGAATTCGCCATAGCCATCGTTCTCGATTTCCATCAGGCCGACGACGTCGGCGTTCAGGGCCTTCAGGGCCGCCACGATCTTGGCTTCCTGGCGCTCGAATTCGGCCAGCGTCTTGGCGCCGCGATTGTTGGGGTCGTCGAAGCCCGCGCCCTTGCCGTCGCCGTTGAAATAGTTCAGCACATTGAAGGAAGCCACCCGGATGTCGGCCTGGGCGTCGCGCGCCGGCGCGCTGGTGCGGGGGTTGGTTGCCTGGAAGGCGGGCGCGGCGGCGCCCGGCACGGGCTGCACGCGCCAGCCGCCATAGCGCATCTCCAGCACGCCCTGCACATAGCCGACGGTATAGCCGCCACGCAGCGTATTGGATGCGCTCAGGCCCGGCGCCGGGTAGGGCACTACGGCCGGGTTCTGCTTGTTCGAGCCGTCGTCGAGCACCAGGCGATTCAGTGCATTGGCCGCGGCCTGGGCCGCTGCACCGTCCTTGGGCAGTGCCACATTGGTAGGAATCGGCAGGCGGCCGTTGCTCAGCAGCACGCTGCCATAGCGGCCCAGTTCATAGGTTTCGCTGACGGTGAGGGTCTGCTTGAGTTCCACCAGCATGCCTTCGTAGGCCGCGAGCGATTGCGCGGTCTTCACCGGCAGGGAGATCTCTGCGGGCTTGACCGACTGGCCGCTCGCGCAAACCGCCACGGCGCTGCCGAGCGTCAGTTGTGTCTGGCCGAATTTCTCTTCGACCTTGCCGATCAGGTGGACCAGGTCACCGGCGCGGGCGTTTGCCGAAGGCGCGTACACGAACAGGCCTTCGGATACCCCGGGGCGGTTCTGGCGCTTGGCGTCGGCTTGCTGGACGAAGAATCCGCTAAAGCCGTCCGCGCCGGAATAGTCGGCGGTCACCACCGCCTCGACTTCGACCGTCTGCCCGGCCAGCGGGGACGCGGCTCCCGCGCCCTGGATATCCGCGATCAGCGTGGCAGCCGCGCCGCACTGTGCCGTGGCCGGAGGCACCGGCGCCGGCATGTTGTTGTAGTAGCCGAGGTCGGTGAAGACATCGGTGCCGAAGCCGTCCCACTGCAGGGCCGGATCGAAGGCCCCGGTGCTGTCGGTGTCGCCGGTGGTCAGGCCGGCCTTGCGGCGCAGCGTGTTGTCCTTGGTGGTGGAGGTGCCTGTACCCCAGGCGCCGCCGGCAGGCTGCACGCCGACCTGGCCGAAGCGGTCGACCACGGTGCTGCCGCGGGTGAGTACCAGCGCATCGTCGCCGTTGAAGGTGAACGCGGCAACCTGGTTCAGGCGGCTGCCGAGCGTTGCTGCCATGCTCGTATGGGCCAGCACGTACACGGCGCCGGGCGCCAGCGTGCCGCTGAGCGCAAAGGAAGTGGTGGGCGCGGTGGCGCCGTTGTTGTACTGCTGGAGCTTGTATTGCGACAGGTCGATCGGTGTCGCGTCGGGGTTGTACAGCTCGACTGCCTTGTTGTTGGAGGTGCCTTCCACGTATTCGCTGATGATCAGGTCGGCGTGGGCGGGCATGGTGACGGCAAGCAGGGCGGTGCTCAGGATGGACAGGCGCATGGGGTGGGTCACTCTGGTGGTTTTGCAAAGCGCCAGATGCTATGGGCCGGAAGTGACGTCTTCATGACTGGCTGGCATACATTTGACTGGCCTGCTTGCACCAGACTGAAGGCGCGGGACCGGCCGGGCGTTGAGCCGGTTCTGAAATTTGCCAGCCTTGCGGCAGCGCCCGCCACGCGGCCCGGGGCGGGCCGACGGCGCGCTCGCCATGATGTGACCATCACTTCCAAGCGCCTCGGGTTTTTACGCAGTTTGCCGGGATGCTGTGACAATCAATGCCGTTGATAGCGAATGGGGAGATTTCGATGCGTCACCGGCGCAAATTGCGCCGATGAGCTTGCGTTGGCCCCTGGGATCGGGCCAATGACGATGGAGGCCCCGCTGTCCAAGTGGACAGGCATCTGGGGGCTTTGGGTTTTAGGTGCCCGATACGGCGTGTTCCACGGCCGGCACCACGCTGGGGGCGCTAGCGGTTGTCCGGTCCGGTGAGCGGGGACATTTCCGTGGCAGGCGATTGAGGACAGCCGGCGGCGGTTCAGTCCTGGCGGAAGCGCCGCGCGGTGCCTTCGCGCGTGATGCGCTCCCACACCGCCTGTTTTTCCGCGTCGTTCATGAAGACCCAGTTGCTGACCTCCATGGCGCTGCGGCCGCAACCCTGGCAGATCTCGTCGAACAGGGTGGAGCAGATGCCGATGCAGGGGCTGTCCGGGCGGTCGAAGAGGCCTTCTTCGCCGCGTTGCGCATCGGTTTGCGACGCCGGCTGCGCGCTGGATCGGGGGGCTGGCTGGCTGGTGTCTTGCGGGTTTGACGGCATGCGGCGGGAAGGCGGGGCTGATGGCCGCACATTATAAACGGCTGCCGGCGATGGCCCGGGAACGGCGCAGCGACTGGCGATGCCCCTCCTTGCGCGTGCTGCGCGCCAATGACTTGCGAGGTAATTGAGTGCTTGCCGCGGGGCGCCTAAGCTGGGCCTGTCATGACCATTCCAAGCCGGAGCCCACAATGTCGTCGCTGTTTCCCGCCTTGTCCAGCGCCGCTAGCGCTGCTGTTGCCGCTTCCACGGCTTTTGTCGATGCGCGCATTCGTCAAACCGTGGAGCAGGTGCTGATGGGCTCCCCCGTGGCGCGGGCTCTTGGCATCCGGCTGGATGTACTGGCCGTCGATCAGGTCGAGTTGCTGCTGCCGTTCAGCGCGGCCAACGTGACGGTGGGAGACGTCGTCCACGGCGGTGTGATTGCTACCCTGATCGACGTGGCGGGCGCGGCCGCCGCCGCTTCCGGCGCCGATGCCGGCAATCTGCGCGGCGGCGCTACCAGCTCGCTCAACATCCAGTTTCTCGAAGCCGCCCGCGCGGTCAGCCTGCGTGCCGTGGCGAATGTGGTGAGGCGCGGGCGCCGCCAGG
Organism: Cupriavidus basilensis; assembly: GCF_029335485.1. Classification (GTDB taxonomy): domain Bacteria; phylum Pseudomonadota; class Gammaproteobacteria; order Burkholderiales; family Burkholderiaceae; genus Cupriavidus; species Cupriavidus basilensis_E. The sequence continues at coordinate 2,878 of NZ_JARJLM010000152.1, read as the reverse complement.
TGGTCAGCGAGGTGTCGGTATACGCCGAAGGCACCGATGAGGCCGGACTGGTGGCCAAGGCGTTGATGAGCAGCACATTGTTTTGATCTGTTCCCGGCAGTTTCAAGCCGTTCCGAACGGGTCCCGGGCCGTTCCGGGCAGGCGCGCGGTGCCGCTACCGGCTTGCGTTCATTGCGATCAGCCGGGCCGCGCCTTAATCCGTCTGTTCCGGCCCGGCGTCTCGCACCGCATCATCGAGTTGCCGTGCCAGCGTTTCGGCGACGCGCTGGATAGGCTGGCTACTGCGCGCGGCTTTGGCAACGACGAGGGCGCCCCCCCAGGAACAGACTGCCAGGCCGGCCAGCTCGACGGCGCGTGCGCGGGGGATCTTCCGCGCTTCGAACGCCGTCGCAAGCACGTCCTCCCAGGCGGCAAAGGCGGCCTTGCCCGCTTGCGCCACGCCCTCGGCTTCGATAGCGATTTCCAGCAGGATGGTCGAGATCGGGCAGCCGTCGCGATAGCCGGATTCCGCCATCCAACCCGCCAGCGAGGCGCTATAGGCGCGCACGATGGCCCCCGGCGAATCATGCTCGTCGCACAGCCTGGCTAGCGTCGAACGCACCAGTTCTCCGGCGTACGCTATCACTTCCTCGGCAATCTGCTCCTTACCTCTCGGGAAGTAGTGATAAAGCGAGCCCTTGGGCGCGCCGCTGAGCGCGACGATGTCGTTGGTGCCGCTTGCTGCATAGCCGTAGCGGCGGAAGAGTACAGCGGCGGAGCGGACGATCTTGTCCCGATGCTTGGCTTGGGCTGCCATCTGTCGATGTCCTCGGTAGTCGCAGGGGGTTGCTATTCAGGCTGAATTATATAGACTGGTCTACATTAAAAACAGGGCCGGAAACCGAATTCAGGCTCGTAGTCCGATCAGGAGACAGTCAGATGCCAGGCGATGCCGATACGCAAGCCATTGTTCCCGCCGTCGTTCCCAATGACGTACCCGATGACGTACCCGATGACGTACCCGATGACGTACCCGATGACGTACCCGATGGCTTCACGCGGCATTTCCGCCGCAGCCCGCTGACGGACCCGTGGGAGCCGCTTTTCTCCAGCCGCTCGGACCAGGCCATCGTGCTGGCCGTCAAGCTCGACAAGGCACACACCAATGCGCGCGGGTTTGCCCATGGCGGACTGATCACGGCCCTGGCCGACAACGCCATGGGCTTGTCATGCGGCATGCAATTTGCCGAGCCGCGCAGTCTGGTCACCGTCAATCTGTCGATCGACTTCCTCAGTGTGGCCAGGATCGGACAATGGCTGCATTTTGAAACCGCCTTCACCAAGGTCGGCAGCACCTTGTGCTTTGCGCAGGCCTTCGTAACCGCCGATGGCGTGGCATGCGCCCGGGCCAACGCGACATTCCGCGCCCTGCAGTGATCGTCGCCGGCCCGGCCGGCTTTCTTTGTTTTTGGTTTTTCCACTCTTTCAGGTGATGCAATGACGACCCATGGCTATTCACTGGATGTGCTCAGGACAGTCAATCAGACCGCTGCCTTCAATCGCTGGCTTGGCTTCGAGGTGATTCGCGCGGAAGCGGGGGAGGCGGAACTCCACATGCCCTGGCAGGAAGAGGCCACGCAATACGCGGGCTTCCTGCATGCGGGGGTGCTGGGCGCCTTGATCGACACGGCCTGCGGCTACGCGGCCACGACGGTGGTGGGGCCGGTGCTGGCCTCGCATTACTCGGTCAACTGCATGGCGCCCGCCGTGGGGCAGGCTTTCGTGGCGCGCGCCAGCGTGACCAGGGCGGGCAAGCGTCAGGTGTTCGCGCGGGCGGACGTGTTTGCGCAGCGCGACGGCGAGCTTCGGCTGGTGGCTAGCGGAGACGTCATCCTGGTTCCGGCCGAGCGTCCGGAGGCCAAATAATCCGGGCAATGCGGTCTCCGTTTCGACGGTATTAATACAATTAACGGCCAGATCTTGCCACCTGCGGCAATACGTTGCCTGTCTCCGGCGCTGCCGCCAAATGAAGGGGAAAGCGCCGGAGACGGTACGGCTGGCAGGGAAGCCGGTCTGGCTTGGTGCGGGCGGCGGCGCGGCTACCCATGGTGGGTCCGGACAACCACAGGCGGGTGCGTTGGCGCGGGAATGGCTCGCCAAGCCGCGCGAGATGTCTTCGGATCCCGGGACGGTGCAAAATGACCGCATCGGCTTAACCAGAAGATGAGGCAAGACGATGGACTTCAGTCTGACTTCCGTTCGGCGCGATTTGCCGGAACGCATGGCGAAGCGGATCGCCCGAGGCTGAGCCGGCTGCTGGCCAGACATCCGTATGAGATCCCGACCGGCGTCGCCCAAATGGGCTCGCTTCTATATCCTGGATGCAAAGAACCAGCCCGTGCAGGTATCGGACCAGACCGAGTGGGCGCGCTGGATGGCCGAAAACGACGTGTTATTCCGTCGCACGCTGCTGGAAGACTTTGGCATCGCGATCACAACCCGCTTTCGCGGGGTTTCCGAACCCCCTCCCAGGGACACCCCATTGTTCGTGACGCGTGTCGTCGGGCGGGTGGCGGAAGGCAACGAGAGCTATGGAGCCGACACGCTTGACGAAGCGCTGGAGAAGCATGAGCAGTTACTGCAGAAGCTCCTTCTGGCGCTGGCGGGGCAGCGATGACCGCGCGGTGAAGCCTGGGGCCGGGATTGCGCTCATGACGATCGATCACCGCGACGGCAGGTTGTCGTTTATGGCTCTAATGCAATTAACCGCCATTTTTTGAGACCCAACACCAAAACGCCCTGTCGCAAGCCTTTTCGGTCCATTGCAGGCAACGGTGTCGACGATGGCCTGGCTTGCAGGGGACCGGCTTGAATGGAAAACGGCTGGCAGGTCGCCATG
>NZ_JARJLM010000151.1 GCF_029335485.1 Cupriavidus basilensis | reverse complement strand
CCCAGCCCGAGTACGAGTTGAGCATCGACACCACCACCGGCATGTCCGCGCCGCCGATCGGGATGATGATCAGCACCCCCAGCACGAAGGCGATCGCCAGCATCAGCAGGAAGGGCAGCCAGGCCTGCGACAGGCAGAAGATGGCGCCGAAGCCAATCATGGCCACCGCCAGCAGCAGGTTCAGCATGTGCTGGCCGGCGAAGGACACCGGTGCGCCCTGGAACAGGCGGAACTTGTACTTGCCCGACAGCTTGCCGAAGGCGATCACCGAACCGGAGAAGGTGATGGCGCCGACGAAGCAGCCGATGAACAGTTCGATGCGGTTGCCCAGCGGGATATCGTGCGAGCCCGGCGGCGTGATGCTGAAGGCCGACGGCTCGGCCACCACGGCGACCGCGATGCAGACCGCGGCCATACCGATCAGCGAGTGCATGGCGGCCACCAGTTCGGGCATCTTGGTCATCTCGACCCGTTTCGCCACGAAGGCGCCGATACCGCCGCCGACCACCAGCGCGCCGAAGATCAGCGCCATGCCTTCGGCCACCGACGACTGGCCGGCGCCGATGGCCAGGAACTCGTTCTTGAGCTTGGCGATCAGCACCAGCGTGGTGACGGCGGCGATGGCCATGCCGATCATGCCGAAGGCGTTGCCGCGCCGTGCGGAGCTGGGGTGCGACAGGCCCTTGAGCGCCTGGATGAAGCAGACCGAGGCCAGCAGGTAGAGCAGGGTGACGAGGTTCATGCTCACTTGGCGCCCTCCTCATG
>NZ_JARJLM010000150.1 GCF_029335485.1 Cupriavidus basilensis | reverse complement strand
CGTGCACTGGTCCACCACCCGCGCCTGCTGCTGCTGGACGAGCCGCTGGGCGCGCTCGATGCGCTGACGCGCATCGAAATGCAGGGCCTGATCGAGGCGCTGTGGCAGCGCCTGGGTTTTACCGCGCTGCTGGTCACCCACGATGTCTCGGAGGCGGTCGCGCTGGCCGACCGTGTGGTGCTGATCGAGGATGGCCGCATTGCGCTGGACCAGCGTGTGGCGCTGCCGCGGCCGCGCCAGCGGGGCTCCGCCGCGTTCGCGCAGCTGGAGGACGCGGTCCTGCGCCGGGTGATGCAACGCGACGGGGCAGCGCCGCACGATGCCGCTGTGCCTGGGCACCATGCGGGCCGCGCGGCGGACTGGCCGGTCGCGCGCACGGCCGACTCGGTGCGCTGGGCGATCTAGGCGCGCAAACGCGGCAAGCGCCGGCAAGGTGGCAAACCATGCGGCAGACAAGCTTGCATGCAAGGCTGCATGCAAGGTGGCAGGCGAGACAAGCACCGTCATATGCCGGCGGGTCGGGCGGAGCCGGCGCAACCGGCGAGCGACCAGGGCGCGCGTGAGCGGGCAACGTCACTCATCGCAATTCACTCAACAGGTTTCACGCATTCTTCATTCTCACTGACGCAAAGGAACTTCTATCATGAGCATTCAGGCCATCAACGTACGTAACCAGTTCCGCGGCAAGGTTGCCGCCATCATCGAAGGCCCGGTGGTCTCGGAGGTCGACGTCGAGACGCCGGCCGGCATCGTCACCTCGGTCATCACCACCCGCTCGGTCAAGGACCTCGGCCTCGCCATCGGCAGCGAAGTGGTTGCCCTGGTGAAGGCCACCGAGGTCTCGCTGGCCAAGCTTTGACGTCTCGCCCGAGGCGCAGGCGCAACGCATAAGGAAATCGCAATGGCAAGCGCGAACGAAGCAGGCGTGGGGCTGGCGGCACTCACCCACTACCTGGAAGGGTTGCCGCGGCGGCCCGAGAACGATCGCCAGTTGTGGCGCGACGAGCGTGGCCAGGTGCAGGGCCAGTTCTACAACTGTTCGCTGACCAGCGCCTTCGAGCCGCTCATCACCTTGTCCAGCCGCGACGTGGTGGCGCACGAGGGCACGCTGCGCACCTATGCCGGCGACGGCGTGGGACTGGCCGCGTGGAAGCTGTTCGCCATGGCGGCGGACGATGCCTCGCTGGTCTCGCTGGACCGGCTCTCGCGGCTGGTGCATGCCATCAATTACTTCGCCGCGGACGGCGACCGCAAGCTGGTGCTCAATGTCCATAACCGGCTGCTGGCGGCGGTGGCCGACGATCATGGCTCCGCGTTCCGGCGCGCGCTGCAATCGCTCGGCCTGCCGCTCGAACGGTTCGTGATCCAGGTGCCGGCCAGCGCCAACGACGATCTGCCGCTGTTGCTGCATGTGGTGGGCAACTACCGCCGCAATGGCTTTGCCGTCAGCCTGCAGGCATCGGACCCGGCGGAGGCGGGCGCGTTGATGGCGCACGCCTTGCCTGACTGGCTCAAGCTCGACATGCGCCGCAACTGGACCGACCGCCAGCTGGCCGGGCTGCAGGCCAGCGCGGACAGCGCCGGCGTGACCCTGATCGGGCGCCGCCTGGAGAACGCCGAGCATGCCGAGCGGCTGCAGGCGGCCGGCATCGCGCTGGGGCAGGGCAGCTACACCGGCGCGGCGGTCAGCGCGCGCAACCTGCGCGATGTGCGAGGGGAGCGCGGCGGTGCCGGCAATGACGAAACCGAGGGTGGGGCGGCCCGGACCCGGTCCGGCCGTGCCCAGATGGAGTTGAGCAAGGAGCCGATATGACGCAGACGAAGAGGCCGGCCGCGATGGAGCCGCGCGGCGGGCAGGCGGGCAGTGGCGGACGGGCCGCCGAGGTGCGGCTGAAGGTACCCAAGGGTCTGCAGATCCTGACGGTACCCGGCCTGCACGGCAGCGGCCCGGGCCACTGGCAAAGCCGCTGGGAGCAGCGTTTCCCGGACTGGCAGCGGGTGGAGCAGCACGACTGGTCGCGCCCGAGCCTGCCGCTGTGGGCCGAGCGCGTCTCCGAGAGCGTGATGCGGGCGCAGCGGGTGGCGCAGCGCGGGGTCATCCTGGTGGCGCACAGCTTCGGCTGCCTGGCGGCGCTGCGCCAGGCAGCGCTGGATCCCGAAGGCATCGCGGGCGCATTGCTGGTGGCGCCGGCCGATCCGGACAAATTCGGCGTGGCCGGGCTGCTGCCGGCACACCGCCTGGCGTTTCCCACCATCCTGGTGGCCAGCCGCAACGATCCATGGATGCTGCAGCGCACGGCCTTCAGCTGGGGCACGCTGTGGGGCAGCGAGCTGCACGACGCAGGCATGCTGGGCCACATCAATGCGGATTCCGGGCTGGACCAGTGGCCTGAAGGGCTCGCGCTGCTGGATACCCTGATCCAGCGGATCGAGGCGGAGGGCAGCGCCGGTCTGTCCGGGGACCGCGCCGGGCCTTGGGAAGCGGGCGTGGAAGTGTCGTCCACGTTTCCTTATATCTAAAACGCCTAAGAACATACGTAAAGATTCGTTCTGTTTATAAGGCGGTATCTGCAGAATTTGTCTCGTAGGCCGGTGCCTTATGCGCCGGCGTCATAAAGAAACCGTCCCCGCTTCCTGGATTTCTGGCCAGAAACCTTGCCGAAATCCTTTGTCGGGCGGCGGATACGACACCGACGGCACAGACGAGACGACATGCCACCCTCGATTTCCCTGGCGGACAATCCGCCCCCGGCGAGGCCGGATACCCCGCAGGCGCGCAGGCGCACGCCCGTCAAACCGGGCAAGCAGCGCTTTACCGTGCTCCCGGGCTTTGGCCTGTCGTTGGGCTTCACGCTGTTCTATCTGACGCTGATCGTCCTGATCCCGCTGTCGGCGACCTTTCTCAAGACCTTCACCATGAGCTGGGAAGGTTTCTGGAGTGCGGTGAGTGCCCCCCGGGTGGTGGCTTCCCTGCAACTCAGCTTCGGCGCTTCGCTGATCGCCGCCATCGTGAACACCGTGTTCGGGCTGGTGGTGGCCTGGGTGCTGGTGCGCTACCGCTTTCCCGGCAAGCGCCTGGTCGATGCGCTGGTGGACCTGCCGTTTGCCTTGCCCACCGCGGTGGCCGGTATCGCACTGACCGCGCTGTACGCCGGCAACGGCTGGCTCGGCCGCTACCTGGAGCCGCTCGGCATCAAGGTGGCCTTCACGCCGCTGGGCGTGGTGGTGGCGCTGACCTTCATCGGGCTGCCCTTCGTGGTGCGCACCGTGCAGCCGGTGCTGGAGGATGCGGAGCAGGAACTGGAGGAGGCCGCCGCCAGCCTGGGCGCCACCCGCCTGCAGACCTTTGTCCGCGTGATCCTGCCGACCATCCTGCCGGCGCTGCTGACCGGGTTCGCGCTGTCTTTCGCCCGGGCCACTGGCGAGTACGGCTCGGTGGTGTTTATCTCCGGCAATATGCCGATGGTCTCCGAGATCGCGCCGCTGATGATTTATTCCAAGCTGGAGCAATACGACTACGCGGGCGCCACCGCGGTGGCGGTGGTGATGCTGGTGATCTCCTTCGCCCTGCTGCTGCTGATCAACCTGCTGCAGGCGTGGACACGCCGCCACCACCAGGCAGTGCGCGCCTCCGTGGCGCTGGATACGGAGCACTGACATGGCCGGCGTCGTTACCAAGGGCCTGGGCGGCCGTTCCGCCCCCGCCGCGCGTTTTCGGGATGCCACGGGCGAGGCGCCGTGGGTGCGCTACACCCTGATCACGATCGCGGTGGTGTTCCTCGCACTGTTCCTGTTCATCCCGCTGGCTTCGGTGTTCTATGAAGCGCTGCGCAAGGGGGTGCAGACGTATTTCGATGCGCTGGTCGAGCCAGATGCCGTGGCCGCGATCCAGCTCACGCTGCTGGTGGCCGCCATTGCGGTCCCGCTCAACGTGGTGTTCGGCGTGTCCGCGGCGTGGGCCATCGCCAAGTTCGATTTTCGCGGCAAGAATCTGCTGATCACGCTGATCGACCTGCCGTTCTCGGTGTCGCCGGTGATCTCGGGCCTGGTCTATGTGTTGCTGTTCGGCGCGCAGGGCTGGCTGGGGCCGTGGCTGCAGGCGCACGACATCAAGATCATGTTCGCGGTGCCGGGCATCGTGCTGGCCACCATCTTCGTCACCTTTCCCTTTGTCGCGCGGGAGCTGATTCCGCTGATGCAGGCGCAAGGCAGCGAGGAAGAAGAGGCCGCCATCGTGCTGGGCGCCTCGGGCTGGCAGACCTTCCGCCGTATCACCCTGCCCAATATCCGCTGGGGCCTGCTGTACGGCGTGATCCTGTGCAATGCGCGGGCCATGGGCGAGTTCGGCGCGGTCTCGGTGGTATCGGGCCATATCCGCGGGCTCACCAACACCATGCCGCTGCACGTGGAGATCCTCTACAACGAGTACAACTTCGCGGCCGCCTTCGCGGTGGCATCGCTGCTGACGCTGCTGGCCCTGGTCACGCTGGGGATCAAGACGCTGGTGGAATACCGGGCGCGCGGCGAACACGCGGAAGACGGGAACTTCGCGCCGGAAAACCCGGCCGCCGGCAAATTGCAAGGACAGGCATCATGAGCATCCAGGTCAAGAATGTGCAGAAGCGCTTCGGCAATTTCGTCGCGCTCGACGACGTCACGCTCGATTTCGACGAAGGCCAGCTGACGGCGCTGCTGGGGCCATCCGGCTGCGGCAAGACCACCCTGCTGCGCATCATCGCCGGCCTGGAGCGGGCGGACGATGGCCAGATCCTGCTGGAAGGGCGCGATGCCTCGCACCAGCATGTGCGCCAGCGCCAGGTCGGCTTTGTCTTCCAGCATTACGCCCTGTTCAAGCACATGACAGTGTTCGAGAACGTGGCCTTCGGCCTGCGCGTGAAGCCGCGCGCCGAGCGCCCGGGCGAAGCGCAGATCCGCGACAAGGTCCGCTCGCTGCTGGAACTGGTGCAGCTCGACTGGCTGGCCGACCGCTATCCGCCGCAGTTGTCCGGCGGGCAGCGCCAGCGCATTGCGCTGGCCCGCGCGCTGGCGGTGGAGCCGCGCGTGCTGCTGCTCGACGAGCCGTTCGGCGCGCTCGACGCTAAGGTCCGCAAGGAACTGCGCCGCTGGCTGCGCCGCCTGCACGACGAACTGCACGTGACCAGCGTGTTCGTCACCCACGACCAGGAAGAAGCGCTTGAAGTGGCCGACCAGGTGGTGCTGATGAACTGCGGCCACGTGGAGCAGGCGGGCACGCCGGAAGCCGTCTACAACCATCCGGCCACGCCCTTCGTGTTCGGCTTCCTCGGCAACGTCAACCTGTTCCACGGCCGGCTTGAAGTCGGGGAGCGGGGCGGCCTGCTGCATACCGGCGACGCGATCCTGCCTGTCACCGGCAGCGGGCACGAAGCGGCCGGCGACGCCGTGGCCTATGTCCGTCCGCACGATCTCGATCTCGAACGCTATGCGCCCGGCGCCGACGGCATCGCGGTGACGCTGCGCCGCGCGCTCACGCTGGGCCCCGTGGCCCAGCTCGAACTGGAACGCGAAGATACCCAGGAGGTGATCGAAGTGGCGCTGCCGCTCGAGCGCTTCCGCCACCAGGGCTTCCGCGAAGGCGAACTGCTGGCGGTAAGGCCGCGCCAGTTGCGTGTCTTCGCCCAGCCGCAGTCCCACGACAAAGCCAGATCACAATCACAATCACAAGCCCGGGCCAATGTTGCCCCGGCGGGAGCCGCATCATGAATTTCCAGCAACTGCGTTCGATCCGCGAGGCGGTACGCCGCCAGTTCAACCTGACCGAGGTCGCCAATGCCCTCTACACTTCGCAGCCTGGCGTATCCCGCCAGATCCGCGAGCTGGAGGAGGAGCTTGGCGTCGAGATCTTCGAGCGCTACGGCAAGCGCCTGACTGGCCTGACCGAGCCCGGCCGCGAGATCGTGCGCATCGTCGAGCGCCTGCTGCTCGAGGCCGAGAACCTGCGCCAGGCGGGCGACGAATTCGCCGGCCGCCATACCGGCCGCCTGACGGTGGCCACCACCCACACCCAGGCGCGCTATGCCCTGCCCAAGGTGGTGCAGAGCTTCCGCCGCGCCTATCCGCACGTGACGCTGGCGCTGCAGGAAGCCTCGCCGGCGCATATCGTGGAACTGCTGCTGACCGGGCAGGCGGATATCGGGATCGCTACCGAGGCGGTGGCCAGCGAAGCGGGCCTGACGTCGTTCGAGGCCTACACCTGGCAGCACGTGCTGGTGGTGTCGCCGGAGCATCCGCTGACGCACCTGCCGGAGCCGACGCTGGAGGATATCGCCGGTTTCCCGATCATCACCTACGACGCCGGCTTCACCGGCCGCCGCAAGATCGACGGGGCCTTTGCCGCGGCCGGCCTGCAGCCGGAGATCGTGCTGACCGCCATGGACGCCGATGTGATCAAGACCTATGCGGAGCTGGACCTGGGCGTGGGCATCATCGCCTCGATGGCCTACGACGAGCGCAAGGATGCCGGGCTGGTGCGGATCTCGGCCGATCACCTGTTCGAGTCCAATACCACCAGCGTGGCCGTGCGGCGGGGCGCCTACCTGCGCGGCTACGCGCATGCCTTCATCAATATGTTCGCGCCCCACCTGTCGCGCGATACGGTCACCAGCGCGCTGTCGGAACCCGCCGGCGGGCAGGTGGTGGAAGCCTGACCGGCGGCAAGCGCGGAAAGGCGCGCCGGTGGGGAAGGGGCGCCGCCGGCGCCTCCCGGCAGGCGCCATGACGGGCGTTCCTCTTTGCCAACCCGGTGCCGCTGGCACCGCATCCTCGCCTTTCGCGCCCCCGATTCTCCATTCGTCGCACACTACTTCCGCCAAGCGCGTGCCCGGCGTACAGTCGCTACAGTTCGTGGCGGAATACATTGAAGGCGTCACATCGGATTGATGCACCGCAACAATGACGGTGCGCCCGAGAGAGCAGCGAAGCGCGAGGAGAGCGAGATGAAACAAGGCCGTGGCGGCAAGGGGCTGATTGCCCCCGTGGTCCTGATCCTGCTGGGCGGGATCTTCCTGGCACAGAACACCGGTGTCCTGCCGGAATACGTCGCCCGCGAGGGATGGCCGCTGCTGCTGGTGGCCGTGGGCGTGCTGCTGCTGGTGCGCCGTCTGGTCTGGCGCCGCGTCAACCAGCGCGGCACCGGGCAATGAGCCGGCACCCGGAAGGGCTGCTGCGCTGGCAATGGCACGGCTACGCCCGCAATCACACGCATCCGCGCAGCCTGTTGCTGCACATCGTCGCCGTGCCGATGTTCCTGGCGGGCAATGTGCTGTTCTTCTATGGCCTGCTGTCGTTGTCCGTTCCCGCGCTGGGCCTGGGCGTGCTGTGCATGGCCCTGTCGATGATGCTTCAGGGGCGCGGTCACCGGTTCGAGGCGGTCCGGCCCGAGCCGTTTGCCGGCCCGCTCGACGTGGCGCAGCGCATCCTGGCCGAACAGTGGATCACCTTCCCGCGCTATG
>NZ_JARJLM010000014.1 GCF_029335485.1 Cupriavidus basilensis | reverse complement strand
GGCATGGCGGTGTCTTGGCGAATCCGGCAACCGGGGGCGCCGTTGCCGCCGCGCGGTTGGCACGAGCGAGCCGAATCGCCACTTTCACGGGCCGGTTCCGGGCGCCGTTCGGCCCTTGCCACGACTTCGGTTTATAGTGGCCATTCCGCCGTCGGTTGTCGACGCCATGCCGCGCAAGCCAGCCGCCGGATTGCCAATCATCGGGACGCCCCGCCATCCCTCATCCCACCATCTCCCTTCATCCATGTCCGAATTCCTCCCCTTGCTGGACCGCGTGCTTCTGACCAACGACGACGGCATCGACGCCCCCGGCCTGGCCGTGCTGGAGGCGGTGGCGGCAACGATCGCGCGGGAAGTCTGGGTAGTCGCGCCGGAGCATGACCAGAGCGGCACCTCCCACTCCCTCAGCCTGCACGCGCCGTTGCGCTTCAGCCAGCAGGGCGAGCGCCGCTTCGGCGTGAGCGGCACACCGGGCGACTGCGTGGTCATGGCCGCGCGGCACCTGATGGCCGACGCGCCGCCCAGCCTGGTCCTGTCCGGCATCAACCGCGGTGCCAACCTCGGTCTCGAAACCGTGTTCTCCGGCACCGTCGGCGCCGCCATGACCGGCGTGCTGCTGGGTATTCCGGCCATTGCGCTGAGCCAGGCTTTCACCGATCGCAGCGCGGTGCGCTGGGAAACGGCGCGCGCGCTGGCCCCAGGCGCGATCCGGCGCCTGGTCGCCGCCGGCTGGAACCGGCAAGCCTGCCTGAACGTCAACTTCCCCGACGTAGCGCCCGAAGCGGCCGGCCCGCTGACCGTGACGCGGCAGGGTGTCGGCCTGGTGAAGGACCTGGCCGTGCGGGCCCATGTCGATCCGCGCGGCATTCCCTATCACTGGCTGCAGTTCTCGCGCGGCCAGCAGCCCGACAGCGACGACAGCGAGGCGGTGGTGGTCGGCCGGGGCGGTATCTCGGTGACGCCGTTGCGCTTCGAACGTACCGATGAAGAGGCGGCAGGGGAGTTGGCGGCGCGCCTGTCGTAAGCGGAGCACCTCGCAGAGGCGCAGGAGCGCCATCGCCCCGGTTGCAACCGGCGGCGGCTGCCCGGCCAGTCAAGGGGCGCCGGCATTCGCCCTGGATGCGGTGGCCGGCAGGGCATTGCGGCCACAGACCGATCCGGGACAGACGAGGCGCATGCGCCGGTCAGCCCGCCGTGGCGAGCAGGCCGCTCGTTTTACCCGCATCGCTACGCTGCCGCACGCCCCATCTCCCGGAGGAAGCGGAAATGCGAGCGGATCGCGCTGGTCAGCGATCGGTTGGCGTGATACGGGATGCCGTACTCCTGGCAAGTCCGCCGCACGATCGCCGCCAGTTGTGGATAGTGGATGTGGGAGATCTTGTGGAAAAGGTGGTGTTCAACCTGCTGGTTCAGGCCGCCGGTATAGAACTGCACAAGCCGGTTGCCAACCGCGAAATTCGCGGTGGTGCGCAACTGGTGTTCAGCCCAGTCGTAGGGCATCCTGCCGTTTTCGTCGCCGGCGGGAAACTCCGCCTCCATCACCGTGTGCGCCAGCTGGAAGACCAGCGACAGGGTGAATCCCAGCAGCAGGTGAATGCCGACAAAACACACCAGCACCTGCCAGGCGGGATGGAATAGCATGGGGATCACCAGCGCGTAGCCAAAGTAGGCCGCCTTGGTCATCACGAAGTACGGCAATTCCCACCAGGCGCGTTTTTGCAGCGCCGTGTCGGAAATCCGATTGGTCAGCAGCTTGTGGAAATCGCCGAATCCCGCGAGAAACAGCGTCAGGAGACTATAGAGCAGCGGGGCATAGAGATGCTGCGCGCGATGCCAGGGGCGCCAGGCTTGCCGGGGCGAAAGCCGCATCAGTCCGCCGAGTTCAAGGTCGTCATCCTTGCCCGCGACATTGGTATAGGTGTGGTGCAGCATATTGTGCTTTTGTTGCCAGAGGGTCTGGCTGCTGCCGAGCAGGTCCATCGAGGCGCCGGCAAGCCGATTCAGCCAGGGACGCCGTGAAAAGCTGCCGTGCGCGCCGTCGTGCATGACGTTGAAGGCGATCAGCACCATGCCCTGCGTCAGCATCAAGGCGAACAGCACTGCGCCCAAGAGCGATTCGGCATAGAACACCAGTCCGGCATAACCGCCGGCGAATAGCAGGTAGGCCAGCGCGGCCTTCAGATAGAGCCGGCGGTTGCCTGTCTTGCGAAGGCCGTTGCGCTCGAAATACGCATTGACGCGAGCTTGAAGTTCAATGAAGAACGGGGTGCGCGGCGGGAACGCCAGGCGGCCGTCTTGGTTGGGCATAAATCTTCCGATGGAGTGTGTGCAAGGCGCGCAGAGGCTGCCGGTGCGGGAGCGGTATCGCGCCTGTGCTATGGGATTGGGCGTGTCGGATCCACTACGGGTGTGTCAGCCGCGACCGGGGCGGATACGGCGTCGAATACCGTGCAGTTGTTCCGGCGGGTGCGATGCTATTTGCACCCGCGGCGACGGGGAAGCCACGATAGCTGAAAATCGAGAAAGCGGAGAAGTCCGGATTTTGCACTAAACGCAATGAATATAGGATTGAGAAAAATCTGATTTTTCACTTTGTGGGCAATGTAAAACGGCGTCTGCGTAGTATCTCGACTTCAAATCTACCAGAATGATCGCAATATTTCAGATCTTTCCGAAATCATCTGCAACTGCCGCATGGTGTCACGCAGTATAGGCGCCATCATCGTACTTGCCTTGCGCGCTATCGTCTTCGCGCAGGCGAGATGCCGCTTTTGCCAGAAGGCTGCCTTCGGAGAAGACGGCTACCTCGTCGAACTTGGCAAGCGCTTCTGCCAGGCCTGTGAGCTGGACGGCGTGCAGTATGCCATTTTCCTTCAGATCGTCGATCTCGGTGCCGAGGTGCTTGCCGAGCTTCCGTACCAGGTCTGGATCGAGCTGGCCCTGCGAGGTGGCGTGGGCGAGGTGATACAGCAAGGCCGTCAAGCCCTCCACTGTCGTGGCGGTAGGCAAAGCGCTTCTCTCCTTGCGAGTTGCTCGCATCTTTTTCTCCGACAAAATTCAATGATTTCCGTAGGCCGGGCGTATCGAGGATCCGGAACGCCGCCCTGCGATCCTGGCAATTCAGAGGTGCCTTGTAGAATTCTGGCCCTGTCAAGCGCGGACATGCTTTCCAATATGGATATGACTTGGCGCCTTGCTCTTTTTGTCAGTGCGAGTATGCCCTGAATCCGTGCCATTTCGCCATTTCGTTATTTCGCTATTCTGCAATTCCGCTTGGGGGCGGCGCGCCGCACCCGAAGCCGATCCGGTCCACGGCTCGCTGACCGGAGATCGTGCCATTGGCGCCGGAATTCCGTCGATCCGGCGCACGGCACGGCGCCAGGCCTATCCACAGTGATAAGCTCACAGCTTCACGAGCCCGATTCCTCACCACCCGTGCAGCCGAGCCCAACCCAGCTATGGCGTACCGTCGCCGACCAGCGCGCCTATGACGATGCAAAGCGGCGCGTTCGGGCATTGCGCGGTTTCTATCGGCACGCCATCCTCTACGTGGCGATCAATGCGATCCTGCTTGTCATCAACCTGGCGACGGCACCCCATCGCCATTGGTTCGCCGGTCCGTTGATAGCCTGGGGCTTTGGCCTGACGGTGCATGGCCTGATGGTCTGGACCCGGATCGGTCTGCTCGGCCGGCAATGGGAGGAGCGCAAGATCGCCGAGTTGCTGGCGCGCGACCGGGTTCGTGTACTGTCGACCGAGAAACAACTGGTCGAGGCGCAGATGCGCTTGCTGCAAGCCCAGATCGAACCGCATTTCCTGTTCAATACGCTGGCAAACGTGGTGAGCCTGATCGAGTCCTCGCCGAACCGCGCAACGCTGATGCTGGAGCATTTCATCGCCTATCTGCGGGCATCGCTGACGGCGAGCCGTTCGGCTCAGGGCACCGTGGCCCAAGAGGCCGCGCTGCTCAACGATTACCTCGAGGTGATCAAGATCCGCATGGGCGACCGGTTGCATTACACGATCGACATCGATCCCGCACTGGCCAACGCGCCCCTCGCGCCGATGCTGTTGCAGCCCGTGGTCGAGAATGCCATCAAGCATGGCCTGGAGCCCAAGATCGAGGGGGGCCGGCTGACGGTGCGATTGCAGCGCAACAGTGCGCGGATGCTGGCCTGCGTCGAGGACAACGGCCTGGGCTTCAAGCCCTCCGATGGCTCGGGCGTCGGGCTTTCCAACCTGCGCGAACGGCTCGCCGTCCTGTATGACGGCGATGCGCAGGTGCGGATCGAAGAGCGCTCCCCTGGTACGGCCGTGCTGATCGACCTGCCGCTTTTCCATGCTTCCACGCTTCCACGCGACCTGAACGGAGATGCGCCATGACCCCGACCGCGGTGATCGCCGACGACGAAGAGCATCTGCGCGCGCACCTGCGCGCCAAACTGGCGCGCCTGTGGCCGGAAATGCAGGTACTGGCCGAGGCATCCAACGGCTTGCAGGCGGCGCAGGCCATTGCCCGGCTGTCGCCCAGCGTGGCTTTCCTGGACATCAAGATGCCTGGCCTGTCCGGGCTGGAGGTGGCGCAGGGGCTGGAAACCGACACCAGAGTGGTGTTCGTCACGGCTTACGATCAGTATGCGCTGGAGGCATTCGAGCGGGAGGCGGTCGACTACCTGGTCAAACCGGTGACCGACGAGCGTCTCGGCCGCTCTGTCGAGCGTTTGCGCAAAGCCTTCGACGAGGCCGCGCCCGCGCCCGAACTGGCCCGGCTCCTGAGCCAGCTGACGCGCAGGCTCGGCGGCGCCAAGGAGAGCGAGCCGCTGCGCTGGGTGCGGGCGAGCCGGGGGGATACGACCAGCCATGTGCCGGTTCAGGATGTGCTGTACTTCCAGAGCGACGACAAGTACACCGTCGTCAATACCCGCGATGGCGAGCACCTGATCCGCACGCCGCTGGCCGAACTGGCGGACAGTCTCGACGCCGAGTGGTTCTGGCAGATCCATCGGTCGACCATCGTCAACATGAACCACGTGGCGGGCACGCGGCGGGACGGCGCCGGCCGCCTGTTTGTCCTGCTCCACGGCAGCGCGGACGAATTGCCGGTGTCCCGGGCCTACATGTACCGGTTCAGGCAGATGTAAGGCGCGGGTATTTTGGGCCGCCGCTTCAGTCCCGTCCCATGAACTCGCGGATCTTTCGCTCTTCCCACTCCCGTCCCCGCCCGCTGAGCCGGAACCGGACCGAGAGGCCGTGCAGGCTCAGCGCCAGCCCCCAGGCCAGCGTCGTTGCCAGGGGCCAGGGCCAGCCGCCGTCCAGGTGATGGCGGGACCAGTTCTGCGCCGGCAGAAAGAAGTATCGCAGCCACAGGAAGGCGTTGACGCAGAGATAGACCGCCAGGTGGATGTACCACCCGCGCAAAGCCTTGACCAGACGGTACGCGCGCCAATAGGCCTGCGCTTCGGGGCCGGCCTGATCGTCGGAGGGAAGTCTGTTCGGATCGTTTCTCATCGTTTGCCACGTGACGAAAGGGAAGGGGATAGCCGAACTGTGCGCGCCGGATCGGCGCCAGGCCATGGCGACGCGCCGGATCGACCGGAAAGCGTCGCCAGTGGCCGGAAGGCGTTCGCCAACATCCGCGGGCTGGCGGCGCCGACAGCGATATCCTCCACCACGGGGGAGGCGGCGGCCTAGCCCGAACAGTCTTCGCCGCGTCGAACGGCATCGAGCAAACGCTCTTCCTCGTCGGTGTCCGCGTCGATCTGGGTGACCAGGGTCCAGAGCCCGTCATCCGCGCCGATGACGGCGAATGCGTTGCTTTGTTCCAGGCGGACCATCACACGGCGCAGGCTCTGCAGGAAACCTTCCTCGAAGGCGTCGAGCGCGTCGAAGTCGTCGCCGAAGTCCTCCACCTGCTGTGCATAGGCGGTTTCCACCGCGGCGTAGCCTGCTCTCCAGAGCGAGGCAATCTCGGGCACGTCGCTCTCCACGACTTCGTAGTCCCATTCCGGCGGATACAGTTTCCCTTCGCGCCGGTCCGCCTGTGTCGCCAGGCTGAGCATGATGGATCCGTCGGCCGCGCCCACATTGAAGGCGAAGCAGTGAAATTTCTCGTCGCCCAGAGACGACTGCGCTATCGATGCCAGCGACTGGCGCGTCAGGTCGAAGACGGTCTGCTCGACCTGGAGGTTTTGTTCGAAATCGTTCCAGTACATCATGCGTTCCCCGTTGTTGTAGCCGTGTGCTTTGCGTCGATCCGCCATGGCCCGTTGCCTGGCGGCGCGCTTTGCTGCCGCGAAAATCACCGGGAAACCATCAGCCGGCAGATCCCGTGCTGCGCCGAAGCACCAACCCCACCGTATATCGAGTCGGTGTTATAGCGCAAAGTGGATAGGTAGTGGGATCTGCCAGCGTTGGCTTGCTGGAAGGCTGTTCCGGTTTGATAATTGCGGCTTCCGGTTGCAGATCATCAAACTTAAATTGAATGTACTCCCTAGACGACCTGAAACTCTTCGTCCGCACCGCCGAGCTGGAAAACCTTTCCGCCGCCGCGCGCGAGCTGGACAGGACGGCGGCCACGGCCAGCGCCGCGCTGATCCGGCTGGAGCAGCGCCTGAGCGCGCGGCTGTTCGCCCGCACCACACGCCGCATGCGGCTGACCGAGGAGGGGCGTGTGTTCCTGGACGCCGCGCGCAAGGCCCTGGCGGCGCTGGAGGAGGGCGAAGGCGCGCTGGCGGAGCAGCGGGAGGAACTGGCAGGGCCCTTGCGCCTGTCCGCGCCGGCGGACCTGGGGCGCACCTTGTTGCGCGGCTGGCTGGACGATTTCCTGCAGGCGCATGCGCAGCTTTCGCTTGAGCTGTCCATCGGCGATACGCTCGCCGATCTTTATCGCAGCAATGTCGACCTGGCGGTGCGGGTGGGCTGGCTGGAGGATTCGGGGCTGGTGCGCAGGCAGCTTGCCCTGACGCGGCGCGTGGCGGTGGCCGCGCCGGCGTATCTGGCGCGCTGCGGCATGCCGGTTTCGCCGGAGGCGCTGGCGCAGCACCAGATGCTGTGCCTGGCGCCGGGCGGGCAGGCGCGCATGCGTTGGCCGTTTCGCTCGCGGCAGGCGCGGCTGGAGGTGGAAGCGAGCGGGCGCCGCACCAGCGACGATGGCGCCGTGGTGCGCGACTGGGCCTTGGCGGGCCATGGCATCGCGTTCAAGAGCTGGTTCGATGTGGCGGCCGACGTGAGCGCCGGCCGCCTGGTGCTGCTGTTTCCCGGCTGGTACCAGGACAGCGTGCCGCTGCAGCTGGTGTTCCTGCAAAGCCGGTTTCCGTCTTACCGGCAGCGCCGCCTGATCGAATTCCTGCAGGCGCGCTTCGCGGCGTTCGACGCGGATTACCCTTTCCCAGGGTAGTCACGGCAGCGTGGATCCGGCCCGGCGCCCGCGCGTTGTGCCGGCGGGACAGCGCGCAGGCCTGCCGGCTGGCTACTCGTTGACGGCCAGGTCGGTCTCGGGGACCTGGATCCGATTGTTGCCGCCGCTGCGGGCGCGCAGCGCGGAATAGGTGACGCCGATCAGGAGCAGGGCGGAGAGCACCATGAACGCGCAGCTGATCGGGCGGTTCACGAAGACCATCATGTCGCCGCG
This sequence comes from Cupriavidus basilensis, assembly GCF_029335485.1. Lineage (GTDB taxonomy): Bacteria > Pseudomonadota > Gammaproteobacteria > Burkholderiales > Burkholderiaceae > Cupriavidus > Cupriavidus basilensis_E. The sequence continues at coordinate 2,463 of NZ_JARJLM010000014.1, read as the reverse complement.
GGAGAGCAGCAGGGAGCGCCGGAAGTTCTCTTCCACCATCGGCCCGAGGACGAAGCCGAGCAGGATGGGAGCGACCGAGAACTCGAGCCACATGAGCAGGGCGCCGATCACGCCGAAGGCCAGTACCTCCCAGATCTGGAACAGGCTGTTCTGCGTACTGAACACGCCGACCACGATGAAGAACATGGCGGAGGGGAACAGGTAGCGGTAGGGCACCTGCAGCAGTTTGACCCACACGCCGATCAGCGGGACGTTCAGTACGATCAGCAGGAGGTTGCCGATCCAGAAGCTGGCGATCAGGCCCCAGAAGATGTCCGGGTGATCGCTGATCAGCTGCGGGCCGGGGGCGATACCCTGGATCATCAGCGCGCCGAGGATCAGCGCCATCACCGCGTCGCCCGGGATGCCCAGGCTCATGGTGGGGATGAAGTCCACCTGGGTCTTCGAGTGGGCGGAGGCTTCCGGTCCGGCGACACCCGCGATCATGCCGGTGCCGAATTTTTCCGGGGTCTTGGAGATCTTGCGCTCCAGCGCATAGGCGACGAAGGTGGTGATGGTGGGGCCGGTGCCGGGCATCGCGCCGAACAGCGTACCCACGCCGGTGCCGCGGACCATGGGCCAGAACGCGGTCTTGAGCTCAGCCCAGGTGGGCCGCATGTCGCGGATCCGCAGCTTGGTCTTGCTCGTCACGACGGTCATGCGGTTGACGTTGAGCAGGAAGTCCGCCACGCCGAACAGGCCCATGGCGATGGCCACCAGTTCGAGGCCGTCGCTCAGGTCGGGGATGTCCATGGCGAGGCGGAAGGTACCGCTGTTGACGTCGGTGCCGACCACGCCGCAGATCAGGCCGAACAGGGTCATCGCCACGCCTTTCAGCGGGGATCCGCGCGACATGGTGGAGCCTGCCAGCAGGCCCAGCAGCATGATGGAGAAGATCTCCGTGGGCCCGAACTTGAAGGAGATTTCCGTCAGGAGCGGCGAGGCGAAGATCATCACGATGATGCCCACCGACGCGGCGAAGAACGAGCAGATCATGGTGATGCCCAGGGCCGTGCCACCCTTGCCGGCCCGCGTCATCGGGTAGCCGTCCAGGCAGGTGACGGCATGCGGCGGGTGCGAAGGCAGGTTGAGCAGGATCGCGCCGATGGCGCCGCCGTATTGCGAGCCATAGAAGATACCGGCCAGCATCAGGATGGCGGGTACCGGGTGCATCGCGTAGGTCAGCGGCAGCAGGATGGAGATGGCTGACAGTGCGCCCATGCCGGGCAGCACGCCGATCAGGTTCCCCATCAGCACGCCGAAGAAGGACCACATCAGATTGGAACCCTGGAAGGCAACGCCAAAGCCGAACCAGAGATCATGCAGAGCATTTGCGGTCATGGTACTTAGCCTCCCCACGCAAAGAGCGGCAACTGCAATTGCAGCGCCCACCAGAACACCACCGCGGCGACCACGCACATGGCCAGCGCCAGCACGGCGGCCTGCTTGACCGTGTTGCTCCGGTCGCCGAGCGCCGAGATGAACACGATGGCGAAGGTGGCGGGTATCAGGCCGCCGTACTTGCCGAGCAGAAGGAAGGCGAGGACGCCCAGGACGATGCAGACGCACCCGCGCAGGTCGGGCATGCCGTGGCCGTGGCCATGGCCAGCCGGCTGTGCCTTTGCGGGCTGTTCGTTGCGGGCCGAGACCGCGATCATGATGCCGACGAGCGCCAGCAGCACGCCCACGGCAACCGGGAAGAATCCGGGCCCCATGTGGCTAAGCGTGCCGGTGTGGTACTGCATGCCGGCGCCTGCCGTGGCGAGGCCGATCAGCGTCATCAGCGCACCGCCGTAATAGTCTTTCTTGAAGCGCGAGGGACTGCTCATTGCCGGTCCTCCGGCGCGCCCGGCAAGCGGGGCCGCACTGCGGTTGCATCACCTGGGAGGTGGCGCGTGCTGGTGTATGGATACATGGGATGTTTCTCCGTCTCCTGTTGTTCCGCGCTTGCTTTGATGCGATTTCGATCGCGGGCGCGAGCGGATGGCGAGACTCTATAAATGGCGTCTTCCAATCGGCTTTCCGTCTCCTTCCAAACTGCTTTCGAAAGCGCGATCTTGTAAGAAATATGTCGCGTATGGATGTAATCCCTAGGTAGGAAAATCAGCCGGAATGCGCTGGAAACAGGCTTAAGTGGCGCACTGCCCACGCGGCGGCATTTACATCACGTTGTGCTATATCTCGCCGGATGCAGTACATGCAGCGGCGTATTCGAATGACCTGCATTGCAGTCATTGTTGCCCGCAGCCGCTTGCGCTCGACTTCGACCGGCATCGTCTCGACGGTGTCCCTGACCGCCCGCCGTATCTCGTGGTTGAGGCGGCGCGTGATCCAGGTTGGGCGTGGCCAAAAGCAGGGGGGAAATCCGTCAGGACAAGAGCGTCTTGTCTACCGGCACTATCGGAGAAGAACCCCCGTGCGCTT
>NZ_JARJLM010000149.1 GCF_029335485.1 Cupriavidus basilensis | reverse complement strand
CGCCGGCAACTGGCGACATTCGCCCTGGCCGGCGCTAGCGGGTTTGCCGTCGACAGCGTCGTGCTGTACTGCGCGCTTGCGCTCGGTGCAGGCCATTACGCCGGACGCCTGCTGTCCTTCCTGGCCGCGGTCTTCGTGACCTGGCGCATCAATCGGCGCCTTACATTCCCGACCCGGCCGGGAGAATCGGCCTGGCATGAGTGGTGGCGCTACCTGGCGGCCATGTCGGCTGGCGGCGCGATCAACCTGGCCGCCTACAGCATCGCGATCCCGCACCTGCCCGCCGCCGCCTGGGCACCGCTGCTGGCCGTCGCCTTCGGCACGGGCTGCGGCCTGGTGTTCAACTTCCTCGCCGCCAAATTCTGGGTATTCCGCGGCAAGCCCTGATTGCTTGCCGCGCGCCCGCCGCAGGGGCCAGTGCCTAGCGCGACAGCGCCGGGGTCAGCGCCTTGGGATTGGCGATGCTGTCATGCTTGCCGGACAGCACGTCGAGGATGTTCTGGAAGGCAATGCGGAAGTACATCTCGTAGCTTTCGCGTTCCACGTAGCCCAGGTGTGGCGTGCAGATGCAGTTTTCCATGCGCAGCAGGGCGTGGCCCTGCAGGATGGGTTCGGACTCGAACACGTCGACCGCCGCCATGCCGGGACGGCCGCGGTTGAGCGCGGTCAGCAGGGCGTTCTCCTCGACCAACTCGGCACGGCTGGTGTTGACGAACAGCGCGGTCGGCTTCATGCGGGTGAGATCGGCCAGCTTGACCAGCCCGCGGGTCTCGTCGGCCAGGCGCAGGTGCAGCGTCAGCACATCGCTCTCGGCAAACAATTGCTCCTGCGAGCCGGCCACGGCCAGGCCGTCCTCACGCGCGCTCTTCTGCGAATTCTCACGCCCCCACACCAGCACGTTCATGCCGAAGGCACGGCCGTAGCCCGCCAGCAGCCTGCCGATCTTGCCGTAGCCCCAGATGCCCAGGGTCTGGCCTCGCAGCACCTGGCCCAGCCCGAAGTTGGGCGGCATGGTGGTGGACTTGAGGCCGGACTGCTGCCAGGCGCCGTGCTTGAGGCTGGCCACATACTGGGGAATGCGGCGCTGCGCCGCCATGATCAGGGCCCAGGTCAGTTCGGCCGGCGCCACCGGCGAGCCTGCGCCTTCCAGCACCGCCACGCCGCGCTCGGTACAGGCGTCGAGGTCCACATGCCCACCCACGCGGCCGGTCTGGCTGATGATCTTGAGCTTGGGCAGTTTTTCCAGAAGTTGACGGGTAATGCGGGAACGTTCACGGATCAGCACCACCGCTTCCACGTCCGACAGGCGCGCGGCCAGCTGGCCGACACCCTTGACTGTGTTGTTGAACACCTTGACATCGTGGCCGTCGAGCAGGCTGAAACACGTCAGTTTTCGTACGGCATCCTGATAATCGTCGAGTACGGCAATCTTCATCGGAAACTCTAGTTTGGCTAATGTAAGGTGTGCGCGGCCACAGAGCAGCGCGCCCATCAACGGTATAGTTTTTTTTACCTGCCGCGCAACACCGCGCTGGGTGAGGTGCGCAGCGGGAACAATCGGGCGCCACGCTGAAAGTGCGGCACCAGACATGTGAAGGAGGCGGTGCGGCCAGGCCACAATCTTGCACGGACATTGCTGCGGAGCAAAAAACAGCGGCGTGCGGCGGTGGTATCCTTGCCGGTTCCGATGCCGTCCGGGATTGTCGGTCGAGCCCTGCTCCCATGACCCGGACCGTCTCGGACAAAGCCTGCCCGGCCCCGCCAAAGGCGCAGCGCCACTGTAGCGCAGCCACGGGGCCTGTCGCGACTTTTTGCGCAGTACCGGTCGCAGCGGAGTTGTAACGGGATGTGTCGATCCTGGCCCGAGCCGCCCCACGCGGCGCCGGTGCGGAACCCTTGGCGCCGCGCCGGGGTCTGCTCTGGAAATGGGGCCGCCGCCGGCCATTTCCCGCTACGGCAGCCAGCCAGGCTTTGCAGGAATTCTTTCTACGCTTTGGAGTTGCAGTATGAACCACCCCACCATGCAGGGCACGCCCGCACTCAACGTTCCGACCTGGGTCAAGCACCAGAAGCTGATCGGCTGGGTCGCCGAGTTCGCCGCCCTTGCCAAGCCCGACAATATCTACTGGTGCGACGGCTCGCAGGAAGAGTACGACCGCCTGTGCGAGCAAATGGTCGCCGCCGGCACCATGAAGCGCCTCAACCCGGCCAAGCGCAAGAACTCGTTCCTGGCGCTGTCCGATCCGTCCGACGTGGCACGTGTCGAAGACCGCACCTTCATCTGCTCGCAGAAGAAGGAAGACGCCGGTCCCACCAATAACTGGACCGCCCCGGCGGAAATGCGCCAGACGCTGTCCGGCCTGTTCGACGGCTGCATGCGCGGCCGCACCCTGTACGTGGTGCCGTTCTCGATGGGCCCGCTGGGTTCGCCGATCGCCCATATCGGCGTGGAACTGTCCGATTCGCCCTATGTTGCCGTCAATATGCGCATCATGACCCGCATGGGCCGTGCCGTATTCGACGTGCTCGGCACCGACGGCGAGTTCGTGCCCTGCGTGCATACCGTGGGCAAACCCCTGGCCGCCGGCGAGAAAGACGTGCCGTGGCCGTGCAACCCCACCAAGTACATCGTCCATTTCCCGGAAACCCGCGAGATCTGGTCCTACGGCTCGGGCTACGGCGGCAATGCACTGCTCGGCAAGAAGTGTTTCGCACTGCGTATCGCATCCACCATGGGCCGCGATGAAGGCTGGCTGGCCGAGCACATGCTGATCCTGGGCGTGACCTCGCCCGAGGGCAAGAAATACCATGTGGCTGCCGCCTTCCCGTCCGCCTGCGGCAAGACCAACTTCGCCATGCTGATCCCGCCCAAGGGCTTCGAAGGCTGGAAGGTCACCACCATCGGCGACGATATCGCCTGGATCAAGCCGGGCCAGGACGGCCGCCTGTACGCCATCAATCCGGAAGCCGGCTATTTCGGCGTGGCCCCGGGCACCAGCGAGAAGACCAACTTCAACGCGATGGCCACCCTCAAGGAAAACGTCATCTTCACCAATGTGGCGCTGACCGACGACGGCGACGTGTGGTGGGAAGGCATGAGCAAGGAAGCCCCGGCCCACCTGATCGACTGGCAAGGCAAGGACTGGACGCCGGCCATCGCCAAGGAAACCGGCGCCAAGGCCGCCCACCCGAACGCCCGCTTCACCGCGCCGGCCGTGCAGTGCCCGTCGATCGACGATAACTGGGACAACCCGGCCGGCGTCGGCATCGATGCCTTCATCTTCGGCGGCCGCCGCTCCACCACGGTGCCGCTGGTGACCGAGGCCCGCAACTGGACCGAAGGCGTCTACATGGCCGCCACCATGGGCTCGGAAACCACCGCCGCCGCTGCCGGCCAGCAAGGCGTGGTGCGCCGCGACCCGTTCGCCATGCTGCCGTTCTGCGGCTACAACATGAGCGACTACTTCGGCCACTGGCTGGCGCTGGGCAAGAAGCTCGAAGCCGCCGGCGCCAAGCTGCCCAGGATCTATTGCGTCAACTGGTTCCGCAAGGACGCGGACGGCAACTTCGTGTGGCCGGGCTTCGGCGAGAACATGCGCGTGATGTCGTGGATGATCGACCGCGTCGAGGGCCGTGGCCAGGGTACCGACCACGTGTTCGGCACCTCGCCGGGCTACGGCGACCTGAACTGGGCAGGCCTGGACTTCACCCAGCAGCAGTTCGAGCAAGTCACCTCGATCGACCACGCCGCCTGGCAGCAGGAGCTGAAACTGCATGACGAGCTGTTCACGCAGCTCAAGCACAACCTGCCGCAAGCCCTGGTGGAAGCCAAGGAAGCGCTGGCCAAGCGCCTGGCCAGCTGAGCAGCTGAGTGGCTCGTAGCCGGGCCGCAAGGCCCGGCTACCCGCTCATGTTGAACGAGCCCCCGGAAACGGGGGCTTTTTCATTGGCGCGGCCGTGCCCGCTCAGCAGGAAAGAATACAAAAGGGGCACGCCGGCACCAATCAAGCACCAATCGGGCCGCCGTCGCCGCCCCCATGTTCCACCGCATACTTCACCAGTTCGGCCCGGCCTTCGATGCCGAGCTTGCGCCGCAGGTTGAGCCGGTGGGTCTCGATGGTGCGCACCGATAGCCCCAGCGCTGCGGCGATGTCCTTGTTGGCCTGGCCGCGGCCGATGCAGTTCAGGATATCGCGCTCGCGCGGGGTCAGCGCATCGAGCGGACCGGCGGCCGGCGTCTGTTCGGCCATGCTGCGGGCGATGCGCGCACTGTAGAAGACGCGGCCGGCCAGCACCGCGGCAATGGCCGCCATCAGCTCGTCGGCAGGCGCATCCTTGAGCACATAGCCCCGAGCCCCGGCACGGATCGCCTGGCGCACGTACTCGAGGTTGTCGTGCATCGATACCATCAGCACGGCCAGCTCGGGGTAGTCCTCGTGCAGCGCGGCGGCCAGCGCTATGCCGCCCATGCCGCGCATGGCGATATCGGTGATGACCAGGTCCGGCATGCAGTCGTGGCCGGCCCGGGATAACCAGGCCAGTGCGGCCTCGCCGTCGTCGGCTTCTCCCACCACCGTGAGTTCGGGCTGCAGGCCCAGGCGCATGCGCATGCCGTCGCGCACCAGCGCGTGGTCGTCGATCAGCAGGACACGGGCGGGGGCTTGGGTCATGATTCTGTGTTTCCTGAGGCGTCCCGGCGGGGCGCGGGTTGGGCGGCGATCGTGGTAGCTGGGTCTGGCAAGGCGGCGCCCGCGCGCACGGCCGGCACCGCGGCGCTCAGGCGGGTCGCGCCCGGCTCCGAGACGATGTCGAACTCGCCGCCCAGCGCGGCGACGCGTTCGCGCAGGTTGCGCAGGCCGATGCCGCGCCGGGGATCGTGCTGCATGCGCGCCACGTCGAAGCCGGCGCCATCGTCCTGCACCGTCAGCCGGGTGGCATCGGCGTCGAACGCCAGCACCAGGGTGACCTGGTTTGCATGGGCATGACGCTCCACATTTGTCAGCGCCTCCTGGGCAATCCGGAATAGCGCGGTGGCCTGCTCGTCGGCCAGTTCGCGCGGTGTGCCGGTGCGCGATACCGTAATCCGCAGGCCGCTGCCTTCCTGCATCTCGCGGGCAAGGTGCTCGAGCGCGGCAAACAGGCCGAGATCGTCGAGCAGGGCGGGGCGCAGGTTGCGCGCCACCCGGCGCACTTCGTTGAATACCGTGTCCAGCCGGATCAGCGCCATGCCCAGCACGGGCGCGACCGATGCGCCCTCCGGCGGCGGCGCCAGGCGCAGGCGGTTGGCGGCGGTCTCCAGCAGCAGCTTGACCGACACCAGCAACTGGCTGATGCCGTCATGCAGCTCGCGCGACAGGCGCGCGCGCTCCTCTTCCTGCGACTGCACCACGCGCTGCGCCAGCTGCCGCAGCTTGGCATCGGCCTCGCGGTGCTCGCTCACATTGAGGGCGAGGCCGCTGGCCGCGACCAGCAGGATGCTGATCGCCGCGATCACGCCGATCCACGCCATGGTTTCGCGGATGTCGGTCTCGGCCCGCGCATCGAGCCGGCGCAGGGTGCGCTCGACGTCGTCGAGGTAGATGCCGGTCCCCAGCATCCAGTTCCATTCCGGCACGGCCACCACGTAGCCCAGCTTGGGGGCCACTTGCTGCGAGGAAGGCTTCTTCCACATATAGCGCACCGAACCGCCGCCCGCGCGGGCCGCGGCAATCAGCCGCTGGATGGTAAGCGCGCCCTGCGGGTCGCGCAGGCTCCACAGATCCTGCCCCACCAGTTCGGGCTGGCGCGGGTGCATCAGGTTGCGGCCTTGCAGGTCGTAGAGGAAGAAGTAGCCGTCCTGGCCATAGTCGAGCCGCGCCAGCGCCTGCATCGCGGCGTCCCGGGTGGCGGCGTCGGCGCGGCCCGAACGCACCATCGGCGCGATCGCGCTCTGCGCCAGTTCCACGTAGTGGCGCAACTCGGTTTCCTTGCTTTGCAGGTAGGCCGCCTCGACCAGGACGCGTTCATGCCGCGCCAGCTCGGTGGCCTGGTAGCGCACGGTCAGCGCGATGCCGAACATGGCCAGCGCAAGCGGCGCAACGGCCAGCAGCAGGATCTTCTGACGGAGTTTCATCAAAACGGGAGCGGACACGGGATACACACGGGGTAAACACGGATGACGCGCAGGCGGCATGCGATCGTCGATCTACGTAATACCACGCAGACCCGCTGCGTAGTTCCGCGCTTGTGCCGAAAGGAGCAGGTGTCAATACTACACGCCGGACGCGGTGGCGCTGCTCATGCGGTGTATTGCATGCGTCCTGCGCAGTACGTGCGGCCAGCCTCGTCTATGCTGGGCGCATGCCCGCCTGCGACGACCAGATCCGGATCTTGCGAGACATGCCGGGCGCCGGCGAAAGACCGGGCAGGAGACAAGCACACCCCGCCCCCTTCGTCCGCCGCCCTCCGGGGACACCTGGCGTGTCCCCCTTGCTTGCCGGCCCTGCCGCCGCTGGCTTCCTAAAAATGGTCTGAGGAGACCCTCATCATGAATCGCATCGGGCAACACCTGGTGTGGCTGGCCGTCGCCATCCTTGGCGCCTTCGCCTTTGCCACCGTTGCACTGTCGCGCGGCGAAGCCGTCAGTGCCTTGTGGATCGTGGTCGCCGCGGTCTGTATCTATCTGATCGCCTACCGCTACTACAGCAAGTTCATCGCCGACAAGGTGATGCAGCTGGATCCCAGGCGCATGACACCGGCCTGGCGCCACAACGACGGCCTGGACTACGTGCCGACCAACAAGGCGGTGCTGTTCGGCCACCACTTCGCCGCCATCGCCGGCGCCGGCCCCCTGGTGGGCCCTGTGCTCGCCGCGCAGATGGGCTATATGCCCGGCATGCTGTGGATCCTGGCCGGCGTGGTGTTTGCCGGCGCGGTGCAGGACTTCATGATCCTGTTTATCTCCACCCGCCGCGACGGCCGCTCGCTGGGCGACCTGATCAAGTCCGAGATGGGCACGGTGCCCGGCATGATCGCGCTGTTCGGCTGCTTCATGATCATGATCATCATCCTGGCGGTGCTGGCCCTGATCGTGGTGAAGGCGCTGGCCGGCTCGCCCTGGGGCACCTTCACGGTGGCGGTGACGATTCCCATCGCCATCTTCATGGGCCTGTACACCCGCTACATCCGTCCGGGCCGCATCGGCGAGGTGTCGGTGATCGGTTTCGTGCTGCTGATGCTCGCCATCATCGGCGGCCAGTATGTGCACGAGAGCGCCGTGCTGGCGCCGCTGTTCACCTATGACGGCAAGGCGCTGACGTGGATGCTGATCATCTACGGCTTTATCGCCGCCGTACTGCCGGTATGGCTGCTGCTGGCCCCGCGCGACTATCTCTCCACTTTCCTCAAGATCGGCACCATCATCGCGCTGGCCATCGGCATCGTGATCGTGGCGCCGCAGCTGAAGATGCCGGCCTTCACGCAGTTCGCCCAGGGCGGCGGGCCGGTGTGGTCGGGCAACCTGTTCCCCTTCCTCTTCATCACCATCGCCTGCGGCTCGGTGTCGGGCTTCCACGCGCTGATCTCGTCGGGCACCACGCCCAAGCTGCTGGAAAATGAATCGCATATGCGCTTCATCGGCTACGGTGCGATGCTGGCCGAATCCTTCGTCGCCATCATGGCGCTGGTGGCCGCTTCGGTGATCGAGCCGGGCGTGTACTTCGCCATGAACAGCCCGGCGGCGGTGATCGGCACTTCGCCGGAATCCGTGGCGCAGGTGGTATCGGGCTGGGGCTTCGTGATCACGCCGGACGTGCTGATCCAGACCGCCAAGGATGTCGGCGAGAACACCATCATCTCGCGCGCCGGCGGCGCGCCCACGCTGGCGGTGGGCATTGCCCACATCCTGCACCAGGTGGTGGGCGGCCAGGCCATGATGGCGTTCTGGTATCACTTCGCCATCCTGTTCGAGGCGCTGTTCATCCTCACCGCGGTGGACGCGGGCACCCGTGCCGGCCGCTTCATGCTGCAGGACCTGCTGGGCAGCTTCGTGCCCGCCTTCCGGCGCACCGATTCGCTGCCGGCCAACCTGATCGCCACCGCGCTGTGCGTGGCGGCCTGGGGCTACTTCCTGTACCAGGGCGTGGTCGACCCGCTGGGCGGCATCAACACGCTGTGGCCGCTGTTCGGCATCTCCAACCAGATGCTGGCCGCCGTGGCGCTGGTGCTCGGCACCTGCGTGCTGGTCAAGATGAAGCGCGGCCAGTACGCCTGGGTCACGCTGCTGCCCACGGTGTGGCTGCTGATCTGCACGCTGACCGCCGGCTGGCAGAAGCTGTTCGACGGCGACCCCAAGGTCAGCTTCCTGACCCATGCGCGCAGGTTCAGCGACGCCATCGCCCAGGGCAAGGTGCTGGCCCCGGCCAAGTCGATGGAGCAGATGCAACGCATCGTCTTCAACGATTACCTGGATGCCGGCCTGTGCGCGCTGTTCATGTTCGTGGTGCTGTCGATCGTGTTCTACGGCTTCAAGACCGCGATGCAGGCGCGCGCGGTGAACCGCCCGACCGACCGCGAAACGCCGTTCGAACCGATGCCCGCATCGGCCTCGGCGCAGCATTGAGTCCGCGCAGGCAATCCCGGCATCCGCAAACAGGAGAACCATCATGCTCGAGCAACTTGGATCCATGGGGCGCTATCTGGGCCAGTCCCTGCGCCTGATGGTGGGTTTGCCGGACTACCAGACCTATGTGGCGCACATGGAAAGCACCCACCCCGACCGCGCCCCCATGACGTACGAGGAATTCTTCCGCGAACGGCAGGAGGCGCGCTACGGAGGGGGGCAGGGCAAGTGCTGCTGAACCCAGCGTGACGCGTGCGCGATACGGCCGGCGGGCCGCCTGCAAAGGCGGCCCGCTTTGCGTTTCCGCAACAGTTACAGTGCCTTACACGTCGTTACAGCAAGTCCGCGGCGACCTCTCTACACTTGCGTCATCGTTGCTAATCCAAGGAATAAGAACATGGCTCGCCACACCGTTCGCAGTTTCACCCTGGCCATCGCCCTGGCGGCATCCGCGCTGCCGGTGTTCGCGGGCGATATGAACAATGCCCTCGGCGGCGCACTGGGCGGTGTCGCCGGCGCGGCAGTGGGCGGCGCACTCGGCGGCTCGACCGGCGCCGTGATCGGCGGCGCGGTTGGCGGCGGCGCCGGCGGCGCGGTCACCTCCAACCGCCGCGAGCGCACCGGCGCCATCGTCGGCGGCGCGCTGGGCGGCGGTGCCGGCACGGCGGCAGGCAATGCCATGGGCGGCCGCACCGGCGGCCTGCTGGGCGCTGCCGTCGGTGGCGGCGCGGGTGCCGCGCTGGGCGGCAATGTCTCGCGCAGCAACTCCTATGCGGAAGAACGCGGCCGCGGCTACCGTGACGACCGCTACTACCGCAGCGGCTACAAGCGCAAGCACGGCCGGGGTCACCGCCACGACGACTGATCTGCCGGCGGGGCTATCTTCCCCGCGTGCAGGTAGCCGGCACGCAGTGCCGGCAATACGGAAAAACGGGCCATTCGTGGCCCGTTTTTCTATTGCCGCGGCGCCCGGCGCCTCACGCTTCAGGCAAGGCGGCGAGGCAGCCAGGCACTGGATGTCATTCTGAGCGTATCATGCATCACCTGCCTGGCAGGCTTGGGCCGGACCCGCGCAGCCGCGGGAAAGGCACGGGCAGGGGCATCGGATAAAACAAGACGGCGCGCAAAAACAAACATGCCCGTACCGGCAGGGTACGGGCATGTCCTCCAATGAGTACGGAGAGAGAGTTTGCACTCTCCCCCCGCCGGCCTGTGGAGATCAGCCGAAAGCGGCTAAATCGCCACAACAAGGCGATTCCTGCCGACGGGGAGCCTGGCTTACAGGGCCGAGGCGCCGTCGGTGAATACGTCGAACTTGCCGGCCTTGGCGCCGTCGGTGTACGGGTCGAACTTGCCAGCCTTGGCGCCGTCCGTGAACGGGTCGAACTTGCCGGCACGGGCGCCGTCGGTGAAGCTGTCGAACTTGCCGGCCTTGCCGCCGTTGCTGTAGACCGAGGTCTGGGTAGCGCGGGCGCCATCGGTGTAGGGGTCGAACTTGCCGGTCTTGGCGAAGGCTGGCGCGGCCGACAGGGCGGCGGCGAGCGTGGCGGCAGCGGCGATCAGGGCGTAACGTTGGGTTTTCATCATCAATCCTTTCCACAGGCGGGACGCCTAGTCTTCTCAGCAGCCTTCGCTGCAATGCGGCATCCGATGGCTTCATATTAGGCATTTCCCTCATATGAATAAATATTGCCTCAGACAATGATTAGTTGTAGTTTCAACAACAAACAACCCGCTTTCCGTAAAAATTCGCGGACAAGACTGGAGACTATGTCATGGACCGGCTGCAATCGATGCGTGTCTTTTCCAAAGTGGTTGAGCTGGGCAGCTTCGCACGTGCAGCGCAGCAATTGGAAATGTCCAACGCGGTCGTGACGCGCTACGTGGCCGACCTGGAAAGCCACCTGGGTACGCGGCTGCTCAACCGCACCACCCGCAGCCTGTCGCTGACCGATGCCGGCGAGACCTACCTGCAGCGCTGCCAGCAGATACTGGAGGATGTGGAGGAGGCGGAGTCCGTGGTGACGGCGCGCAGCCAGTCGCTCTCCGGCACCTTGCGGCTGGTCACGCCGGTCATGTTCGGCCTGCATCTGCTGCCGGCCGCGCTGGCGCATTTCCAGTCCATGTATCCCGACGTGGTGTTCGACGTGCTGTTATCGGACCGCATCGTCGATATCGTGGAGGAGGGGCGCGACGTGGGCGTGGTGTTGTCGGACCTGGGGCTGGGTTCGCACCTGGTGGCGCGCCCGCTGATCTCGGCCGAGATCATCCTGTGCGCCTCGCCCGGCTACCTGCGCCAGCATCCGCCGCTGCGCCACGCGCACGAGCTGACCAACCATCGCTGCATCGCGATGCGGATTCCCACGGCGGAGCATGAATGGACGCTGTCGGGCCCGGAGGGCGAGGTGACGGTGCCGATCCGGCCCGGCCTGCTGTGCAGCAATGCCGAGCTGGCACACCAGGCGGCGCTGGCCGACATGGGGGTGGCGATGCTGTCGTCCTACCTGGCACGGCCCAATATCGAGGCAGGGCGGCTGATGCACATCCTGCCACAGTACCAGCTGCCGAAGCGCGATATCAGCGTGGTCTATCCCAGCCGCAAGTTCCTGCCGACCAAGGTGCGCGCCTTTATCGACTTCCTGCTGGAAGAGGGTCTTGCGCGCGGCAAAGAGGAGGAATAAGGGGTAGCGCGGGGAACCGGCCGGACGCCGGCCCCCGCGGCACCTTACTCCTCGGCGTCCGCCGTTGCTTCGCCGCCGGCGCGGGACTTGCCCGTGGCGGTCTTGGCCGCGGTTTTGGCCGGCGCCTTCTTGGCCGCCGGTGTCTTCTTGGCCGCGGCCGCCTTCCTGGCCGGCGCCTTGGCGGCGGCCTTGCCCGCCTTTTCAGCAGCCTGCTCGCCCTCGCCGCCAGTCTTGGCCGACGCGGTCTTGGCCGCGGCGCCCTTGGCGGCCGTCTTGGCCCCTGCCTTGGGCTCGCGCGCCTCGAACTCGAAGCCGATCTTGCCGTCCGGCTGCTTGACCAGGAAGGCCTTGAAGTTGCGGCCGGTGCGCGACGACTTGAAGCCGGTCAGCAGGTCGGTGCGGCCCGCGTCCAGCAGCTTGCCGATCTGCTCGCGCGAGATTTCCTGCTGCAGGATGATCTTGCCGGTGGTGAAGTCGCAGGTCTTGGGACTGGCCACCGAGTTCTCGCACACGTATTTCATGCCGTGCTCGAACACCGCGCCGCTGCACTTGGGACAGGTGCCAACCGGCTCCTGGCCACTGAAATCGACCGGCTCGCCGTCGTTGTCGTCGTCGTTCTGGCCGAAGTCGAACTCCATCTTGTAATGGCCTTCGTCGTCCTTGCCCAGCTTCAGGATGGCGGCGAAGGGCCGGCCCATCTTGCTACGGAAGCCTTGCAGCGGACCGATTTCCTTCTTCAGCAGCAGTTCTTCGACCTCATCGATCTCGAACTGGCGGCCGCCCGGGATCTTGCTGATCGAGAACTCGCAGCCGGTGCAGGCAAAGCGGCGGTAGTTCTCCTTGACCTGGCTGCCGCATTGCGGGCACGGCGTAGCCAGCGTGGCGTACTCGCCCGGGATGGTGTCGCTGTCGTATTCCTTGGCGCGCTTGACGATCTGCTGCGTCATCTGCGCGATCTCGCGCATGAATTCGTCCCGCTTCAACCCGCCGCGCTCGATCTGCGACAGCTTGTGCTCCCATTCGCCGGTCAGTTCGGCCTGGGTCAGTTCCTGCACGCCCAGGCCGCGCAGCAGCGTCATCAGCTGGAAGGCCTTGGCGGTCGGGATCAGTTCCCGCCCTTCGCGCACCAGGTATTTTTCGGCCAGCAGGCCTTCGATGATGGCAGCGCGCGTGGCCGGAGTGCCGAGGCCCTTGCCGGCCATGGCCTCGCGCAGCGCGTCGTCGTCCACCAGCTTGCCGGCGCCTTCCATGGCGGACAGCAGCGTGGCTTCGTTGTAGCGTGCGGGCGGCTTGGTGGTCAGGCCGACGCTGTCGACCTTGTCGACCTTGACGCGTTCGTCCTTGGCCACCGCCACCAGGTTGGCGTCGTCGCCCTGGGCTTCGCGGCCGTAGACCACCAGCCAGCCCGGGTTGACCAGGACCTTGCCCTCGGTCTTGAAATGATGGCCGGCCACCTCGGTGATGCGGGTGGTGACCTGGAACTCCGCCGCCGGGAAGAACACCGCCAGGAAGCGGCGCACCACCAGGTCATACAGCTTCTGCTCCGGCTCCGACAGGTTCTTCGGGGCCTGAAGCGTCGGGATGATAGCGAAGTGATCGCTGATCTTGCTGTTGTCGAAGATCTTCTTGTTCGGCTTGATCCACCCGCTGGACAGGACCTTCTTGGCGTGCGGCAGGTAGTTGGGCGAGCTGTCGGCCAGCATGTCCATGGTCTGCCTAACCGTGTCCAGATAGTCCTCGGGCAGCGCGCGGGCGTCGGTACGCGGGTAGGTCAGCACCTTGTGCTTTTCGTACAGCGCCTGGGCCAGGCCGAGCGTGTTCTTGGCCGAGAAGCCGAAGCGCGAGTTGGCCTCGCGCTGCAGCGTGGTCAGGTCGAACAGCGCCGGCGACTGCTGCGTCGACGGCTTGGACTCTTCGGTGACGGTGCCGGTCTTGTCGCGGCAGGCCACCACGATGCTCTTGGCCTCGGCCTCGCTCCACAGGCGCGACTCGCGCGCTTCGGGATCGAACTCGTTCTTCTTGAACTTGGGGTCGAACCAGCGGCCTTCGTAGAGGCCGGCGGCGGCGATGAACTCGGCGCGCACTTCCCAGTAGTCGCGCGGGACGAACTTCTTGATCTTCTCTTCGCGCTCCACCACGATCGACAGGGTCGGGGTCTGCACCCGGCCCACGGTGGTCAGGAAGAAGCCGCCGCCCTTGCTGTTGAAGGCGGTCATGGCGCGGGTGCCGTTGATGCCCACCAGCCAGTCGGCCTCGGAGCGGCAGCGCGCGGCGTCGGCCAGCGGCAGCATGTCAGCGTCGTCGCGCAGGCGGGCAAAGCCGTCGCGGATCGCCTGCGGCGTCATCGACTGCAGCCACAGGCGCTGCACCGGCTGCTTGGCCTTGGCCTGTTGCTGGATCAGGCGGAAGATCAGTTCGCCCTCGCGCCCCGCGTCGCAGGCGTTCACCAGGCCGGTGACGTCCTTGCGCTTGATCAGGCGGTTGAGCACCTTGAGGCGCGACTCGGTCTTGGCGATCGGGCGCAGATCGAAATGCGGGGGGATCACCGGCAGGTTGGCGAAGCTCCACTTGCCGCGTTTTACTTCGTACTCGTCCGGGGCGGCGATTTCAACCAGGTGGCCGACGGCCGACGAAAGTACGAATTCGTCACTCTCGAAGTATTCGTCGTGCTTGGTAAAGCCCCCGAGGGCACGGGCGATATCGGCCGCAACCGATGGCTTTTCCGCGATGATGAGGGCTTTTGACATTGGATCGGGTCCTTGCTGGCCGCACTCCGGCGGCCTGCGAATTATTGCCACTAAAGGCTCTGCACTATATGTAGACGGCGAGCTCGGGGCTTTGAGGCGCCAATAATAAGCGCGGTTCCAACGGCGGTGCAAGCTAGCCGATCGCCGCGCGGATGTCAAACGGGCCGTGAAGGCTCGGCGGTCACCCCGGCCAGCACTCGCTGCTCAGGTGCCGCTGGCGCCATGCGCCAGCCATTGATGCACGTCCGGCACCTCAGCGCCAGGCATCGCCGGCATCGACACGCCGCGCGCAAGCATACGCTCGAGCACCTCGATGTGCGGCAACAGCGTGCCATAGAACTGCGGCGCCCCGCCGGCCGCCGGCTGCACCAGCACCGTCGGGAAATTGTCGATATCGAGATCGCCCAGCTGGTCGGCATGGGTTTCGACATCGATCCACACGAAGCAATCGCCCGGAAAACGCGCCGCCAGTGCGGTGAATGCCTTCAAGTAGGCGCCGCAGGTGCCGCACCACGCCGCGCACAGGCAGGCCACCAGGCGGCCTTGCGGACGCGCTGCCAGCGCCTGGGCGATCGCGCCCGGGTCCTGCTCGGGAAAGTAAACGGTCATGATGGCGTAAACATGAGCCTTTTCAGGCACGGGAAATCGTTTGATTGTAGCGGGTGGCAAAAAATCCGTGCTTCGGCGCCCTGCCGCCACCAGGGTCAGCCGAGCCGGCGATAGACATTGCCTGGCAGGCGCTCCACCGTCCCCGACAGCTCCAGCGCCAGCAAGGCGGCCGCCACCCGCTCGGGCGGCAGGGCGGTGCGGGCGCACAGCGCATCGAGCGTGACCGGGTCGTGGGTCAGCGCCTGGCCGAGGAGGTCGTCCAGGGCCGGCATCGGCGCCGCCCTGGCCGGCCGGGCGGCATCGCCCTCCATGCCCAGCTCCTCCAGGACGTCCTGCGCTGTTTCCACCAGCTTGGCGCCCTGGCGAATCAGCAGGTGGCAGCCCCGGGACGTGGGCGCATGGATCGAGCCGGGAATGGCATAGACATCGCGCCCCAGCTCGGCAGCCAGCCGCGCCGTGATCAGCGATCCCGAGCGCGGTGCCGCCTCCACCACCAGCACGCCGCGCGCCAGCGCCGCGATGATGCGGTTGCGTTGCGGGAAATGATGGCTGCGGCCGGGCGCGCCGAGCGGAAACTCGCTGACGATGGCGCCACGGGCGGCGATGCGATGGGCCAGCTCGCGATGGCGGGCAGGGTAGACCAGGTCGGCGCCGGTGCCGATCACCGCCACGGTGCCGCCGATGCCGTCCAGCGCGCCGTCGTGGGCGGCGCCATCGATGCCCAGCGCGAGCCCCGACACCACCGTCAGCCCCGCGTCGGACAGCGCGCGGGCAATGCGGCGCGCATCTTCCACTCCCTGCACGGTGGCGCCGCGCGCGCCGACCATGGCCACCGCCGGCCCGCCAAGCGCTTCCAGCCGCCCTTTGACATACAGCATCAAGGGCGGGTCGGACAGGTCAAGCAAGGGGCGGGGATAAGCCGCATCGGCCAGCGTCAGCAGATGGTTGCCGGGCTCGGCAACCCAGGCCACGGTGCGTTCGACCAGCGCCATGGTGGCGGCGTCGGGCGGCGCCAGCAGGGCGCGCGCATGCTTCGCGGGGATGACGGCTGCCAGCGCGCCGACGCTTTGCGCCAGCAATTGCTGCGGCAGGCCGAAGATGGCGAGCAACTG
>NZ_JARJLM010000148.1 GCF_029335485.1 Cupriavidus basilensis | reverse complement strand
CTTTCGCTTTACCCCGGATGTCGACGGCATCGTCATCACCATGACCGACCACTACCTGCATACCTTGCTGGCAGGCGTGCCGGATGCGCTGCCGCTGTTCGAGCGGCCCTTTCACGACCAGTTCGGCCGCGATGATGCGACGGTGCTTGCCGGCGCGCTGGAGCTGTTCCGTGCCGAGATGAATGCGGTATCGCTGTGGCGCGGCGCCGCGCTGGCGGCGCTATTGTCCCTGCTGCTGGTGGGCATAGCCCGGCGTGCGTCCGGCGCGGATGCCTCGGGGGCGCAGCCGGTGGGGCGTACCGCGCGCCACTTCCAGCAGTTCCAGCAACTGGTCGAAGAGCGCTTTCGCCACCACCAGGAACTGGCGGGCTATGCCGACACCCTCGGCATCACCGCCACCCAGCTCAATCGCATCTGCCAGCAACTGGCCGGCAGGAGCGCGCTGCAACTGATTCATTCGCGCCTGATCGTGGAGGCACAGCGCGACCTGCTGTACAGCGACCTGGATATCAAGCAGATCGCCTCGACGCTGGGCTTTGCCGATGCGGCGTATTTCACGCGATTCTTTTGCCGCCGTGTGGGCCAGACGCCAACCGCCTTCCGCCAGCAAGGCCGCGTGCGCCTGCCCGCCCCGCAATCCAGGCGGTAAGCGCTTTCGGTTTCCTTACAGCGAGAAGCTGTCCGAGCGTGCCAGCGGCCAGTACTTTTCATAGAGCTGGTAGCGGAAATTGCCGTTCAGCAAATCGCCGGGCGAGAGGAACTTGAGCAGTTCCGACATCAGCCGCACTTCGTTGGCCGATATCCGCCGCACGATATGGTGCGGCTTGAGCGCGCCGGGATGATCCAGGCCGGCCGCCTGCAACAGCTCCAGCAGCGCATGCAGCGTCTGGCGGTGGAAGCTGGCCACGCGCTGGGCTTTGTCCGGCACCACGATGGCGCGCTGGCGCACGGGGTCCTGCGTGGCCACGCCCACCGGGCAACGGTCGGTGTGGCATTTCTGCGCCTGCACGCAACCGAGCGCGAACATGAAGCCGCGTGCCGAGTTGCACCAGTCGGCGCCGGTGGCCAGGGTACGCGCCACATCGAAGGCCGTGATGATCTTGCCGCTGGCGCCGATGCGGATCTTGTCGCGCAGGTTCACGCCGACCAGCGTGTTGTGCACCAGCAGCAGCCCTTCCTGCAACGGCACGCCGATATGGTCGACGAACTCCAGCGGCGCCGCGCCGGTACCGCCCTCGGCACCGTCCACCACGATGAAGTCCGGCAGGATGCCCGATTCCAGCATGGCCTTGACGATGCCAAAGAATTCCCACGGATGCCCGATGCAAAGCTTGAACCCGGTGGGCTTGCCGCCCGACAGCGTGCGCAGGCGGTCGACGAACTGCAGCAGGCCCAGCGGTGTGGAAAACTCGCTGTGCGTGGCTGGGGAGATGCAGTCCTCGCCCATGGCGATGCCGCGCGTGGCCGCGATCTCCGGTGTCACCTTGGCCGCCGGCAGCACGCCGCCATGGCCTGGCTTGGCGCCTTGCGAGAGTTTGACCTCGATCATCTTGACCTGCGGCGAGCGCGCCTGCTCGGCGAATTTATCGGGATCGAAGCCACCGTCGGCGCGGCGGCAGCCGAAGTAGCCGGAGGCGACCTCCCAGATCAGGTCCCCGCCTTCCGCGCGGTGATAAGGCGAGATCGAGCCTTCGCCGGTATCGTGGATAAAGCCGCCGAGCTTGGCGCCGCGGTTAAGCGAGCGGATCGCATTGCCGGACAGCGCGCCGAAGCTCATTGCCGACACATTGAAGATCGACAGCGAGTAGGGCTGGGCGCGGCCCTCGCCTACCGTGACGCGGAAATCGGCGGAGGGAATGCGGGTGGGCGCGAGCGAGTGGCTGATCCACTCGTGGCCAGCCAGGCGCACATCGATCTCGGTGCCGAAGGGCCGGCTGTCGACCTCGTTCTTGGCGCGCTGGTAGACCAGGCTGCGTTGCTGGCGCGAGAACGGCATTTCATTGGTGTCGTCCTCGATGAAGTACTGGCGGATCTCCGGTCGGATGAACTCGAAGAAGAAGCGCAGGTGGCCCCAGATCGGATAGTTGCGCAGGATCGAGTGGCGTGACTGGGCGATGTCGTGCATGCCCACCAGCAGCAGCGCGACCGGCACTGCCAGCCACCAGGCGGGAACCCGGTGCACCGCGGCAAGCGCAGCAAGAACCAGCAAGGCTGACGCGGTCAGCCAGACCGCGCCGTAACGGCGAGAAAACATGGGGGCTCCTTTAATACAGCCATCATTCCGGCCATTGCATTGGCCGGCAACCCACGATTATCGCCGTTCCGCATGACATTCGCTTTCAGCCGGTTGCACCGGCGCCCGGGCGCCGGGTGCGCAGGCCTGCGCTATTCCCCCGCGCGGGCCACGGAATCCGCTTGCACCGGGCGCGGCGCCAGTCCCGGGGGGTGGCGTTGCGCGCCCTCGTCGGCCTCCACCGCCGCAATGATCTGCGCGAAAGCGAGTTCCGATTCCGGCATCGGCAACAGCATCCAGACATGGAACATGCCTTCGGCTTCGTAATACCGCAGCGGCAACCCCTGCTGCTGCGCGAGCGCCCGGAAGGCGCGGCAATCGGGCAGCAGGATATCGTGGGTGCCGATGAAGAGCGTTACCGGCGGCAGGCCCTGCAGGCCGCCGTGGATCGGGCTGACCTGCGGCAGCGTGATGGGATCGCCGCCGGCGTAGACCCGCCCGCATTCGATGCCGCCGGGTTTTGACAGCATCGGGTCGAGCGGTTCGAGCGCATCGATGCCGGGGTTGTCGCCGCTGGCGTCCAGGAACGGCGAAAGCAGGACAAGGCGCCCCGGCAGCGGCCGGCCGGAGTCGCGCGCCAGTTGCGCCAGCGCGAGCGCCATGCCGCCGCCGGCCGAGTCGCCCATCACGGTCAGGCTGGCTGGCGGGCGGCTTTGGACGAGCTGGTCGTAGAGCGGCAGCAGGCCGGCAAACACCTCGCGGTGCGTATGCTCCGGCGCCAGCGGATAGATCGGCACGATCACCGTGGCGCCGAGCCCATCCACCAGCTTGCCGATGAAGTCCCAATGCTGGCTGACGATGTCGAAGACGTAGCCGCCGCCGTGCAGGTAAAGAATCCGCCGGCCACTGTCGATGCCCCGTGGGCGCACGGTGTAGACCTCCACGCCGGCCACAGGTTCCACGCTTACTTCGTGGCGCGCCAGGAAACGCGGCGAGGGCGCCGCCCGGCCTGTCTTGCGGCGGCGCCGGATTTCCTCATGCAGCGCCTGCGCGCTGGCAAATCGCTGCTTGCGCCGGACCAGGCGCAAGGCCAGCCGCCACAGGCGGCACTGGATGCTGGGCATGACGGTCTCCCGGATCTGCGCCGGCTTCGCTGGCCGCCGGCTGGTATTGCAGGAAGGACAAGCGAATGCTGCGGATACAAAAAAGGAGCCGGCTAGCGGCTCCTCTTCAAGCTGGAAACAGGCCCCAATTAAGCGGCTGCTGCATCCTTCAGCTTCTTCAGCGGGCGCACCTTGACCTTGACGCTGGCAGGCTTGGCCGGGAACCAACGCTCTTCACCGGAGAACGGGTCCTTGCCGAAGCGCTTCTTCTTGGCCGGTACTTGCTGGGCCGTGACCTTCAGCAGGCCGGGCAGCGTAAACTCGCCGGCGCCCTTCTTGTGCAGCGCGCTGACGATGGTGTTTTCCAGATGGAGCAGGACCGTCTTGACGGCCTTGGCTTCCAGCTGGGTCTGAGCTACCAGGTGAGCGACCAGGCTCGACTTGTTGAAGGTGTCCTTCAGCGGCTTCGGGGTTACCGCAGCAGCAGGAGCAGCCTTCTTGGCCGGCGCGGCCTTCTTGGCAGCAGCCTTTACGGGTGCTTTGGTTGCCGGTGCCTTCTTGGCAGCGGTCTTGGTTGCAGTCTTCGCGGTCGGATTCGCTTTGGTCGCCATATCGATAAATATGAGTTGAACAGAAAGATGTCGCACGGGATGTGGCATCCGATGTCGCTCGACGCTTCGTCGATCGACTATCGGCGTGCGGCACCGACTGAATCATAGCGGAAAGATGGGGACGTCAAGGGGATTTCGTGCATGTCCTCGCAAAAACCGGGGTTTTCCCCGGGTTTTTTGCGGGTTTCGTCTGTTGCGGCGGGCTGTTTTGTCGCGTGGAAGCCGCGATGGAACTTTCCGCGGACTCTATATACAAGGGTTAAACGCGGGATTTCGCCATTTTTGCGGGTCGCGTCCGATGCGCGCGCGAGGGACTTCGTGCGTCCGTTGCGCGCGCATCGGCCTCAACCGCGCAGCTCGCGCCGCAGGATCTTGCCGGTCACGGTCTTGGGCAATTCGTCGATGATCTCCACCACGCGCGGGTATTTATAGGCCGCCATGCGCTCCTTGCACCAGGCCAAAAGCGCTTCCGGCGTGACGCTTGCCTGCGGCTTCAGGCTGACCACCGCCTTCACTGTCTCGCCGCGGTAGGCGTCGGGCATGCCCACCACGGCTGCCTCGCGCACCGCCGGATGCGTGTACAGGACGTCTTCCACCTCGCGTGGCCAGACCTTGTAGCCGCCGGCATTGATCATGTCCTTCTTGCGGTCGACCAGATAGAACCAGCCCTGCGCGTCCATGAAGCCGACGTCGCCGGTGCGGAAATAGCCGCCCGCCATCGCCTTGGCCGTCTCTTCCGGCTTGTTCCAGTACCCCGGCACGATCATCGGCCCGCGCGAGATGATCTCGCCCACCTCGCCCACCGGCACCGGCGCGCCCACATCGTCGCCGATAAAGGAGTCGACATTGAAGGCCGGCACGCCGATCGCCAGCGTGCCCGAAGCCGGGTCCACCGGCGCCTCCCGGCCGAGCGGCACCACGTGGGTAGGCGAGTTGGTCTCGGTCAGGCCGTAGCCGTTGTGGATATAGTGACCGAATTTGGTGCGGAACTGATCGACCACGCTCGGCGGGATCGGCGCGCCGCCCGAATAGATCTTGCCCAGCGTGGCGAAATGCTCGCGGCTGGCATCCGGGTGGTTCATCAACGCGATGAAGACCGTGATCGAGCCGATGGTGAATTCCACCCGCCGGTCGCGGATGGCTTCCAGGATCACGCCCGGCTCGAAACGGCAGGCCAGCACCAGCGGCGCGGCGCAGATAAAGGCAGCGGCGATGTGGCCCACCAGGCCGGTGATATGAAACAGCGGCGCCACGCCCAGGATAGCCCCGCCCTCGCGCAATCCGATCCAGTCCCGGTACACCTGGGCATTGAACGCGACATTGCCGTGGGTATTCATCGCGCCCTTGGGCACCCCGGTGGTGCCCGATGTATAGACCAGCATCGCGATATCGTTGGCGTCCAGCGTGACCGGCGCGGGGCGCTGGCCAAGATGGGCCTGCGCCAGCGCCAGCAGGTCGGGCACGCCTTCGGCGGGCTGCCGCCTTGCGGCGGCGAACAGGCGCGGATCGGCGCGCGCCTGGAAATCGAGCTCGGAGGTGGTGATCACCTCGGGCAGCACGAGGGGCGCGGCGGCATCGCCCTGCCCGCTGCGTTCCGCATCGAACAGGTTCCTGACCACGTCCGCATAGAGCGATTCGTGGCAGATCAGCACCCGGGCGCCGGAGTCCGCCAGCACCAGGCGCAGTTCGCGCGCGCGGTTCATGGGGTTGACCGGCACGGCGATGGCGCCGAGCTTCCATGCGGCAACCAGGCCGATGACGAACTGCGGCACGTTCTGCAAGTACAGCGCGATGCGCTCGCCACGCGCGCAACCGCGCGACGACAGCGCTACCGCCAGGGCGTCGGACAAGGTGTCCAGCTCGGCATAAGTGAGCGTCGCGTCGAAATAGTGGATCGCCGGGCGTTCCGGCGCCCGGCTCGCGGCTGCCCGGAAAATCGACAGCGCGTCGGTGAACTGCGGTGTGATGGTGTGCGGCTGGCCGGGGTCGTAGCTGGACAGCCAGGGCTTGTTTTCATAGGGCGTCATGAGGCACCTCGATATGCGCGGCGGGTAGCGGCAGAAGTAGCGGCAAGGGTGGCGGTGGATCGAAACAAAGCGGGGGACAGCCTGCGCAGGATGCCGCTCGGGCACCTGTGCAGGACTGCCCGCGCCTTACTTGATCACCACCGGGTTGACCGGGGCGCCGCTACCGTTCACCACCTTGAGCGGTGCTGCGGTATAGAGGAAGGTCCACTGTCCGTCCCCGGCGCAATCTTCGGCGAGCGGATCGAGCTGGGCGATCTCGGTCAGGGTCACGCCCAGGTTGCGCATCAGGGCATTGTGCAACGGCAGGGCAACGCCGGACACCGGGTCCACCGTGACCTCGTTGGCGATCGTGTCGGTGACGAGATTGGGGATTTCCATGTGATGGAACCACTCGACCAGTTCGGGGCTATAGGTCAGGCCCGGCTCGATGAAGTCCCGGTAGAACTCGGCCTGGTCGCGCTTGTAGAAGGAGCCTATCCAGCCGGTGCGGATCACCAGGATGTCGTGCTTCTCGATGCGCACGCCCTGCGTTTCAGCAGCGGCCAGCAGGTCCTGGTGGGTGAAGGTCTCGCCCGGGTCGAGCACCGCCTTGCCGCGATGGCGCGCCATGTCGATCAGGATGCCGCGCCCCACCACGCCGCGCTCCGCGATCGGCAGCACGCTGGCCTTCTCCAGGCCACCGATGGTGGATTTGGCGTCGTAGCCGTTCCACAGCTTGTCGCCGTACCAGACGTGGCCCAGTGCGTCGTATTGGGTCGACCCCTGCAGGTACATGATCATCATGTCGTCGGCATACTCGGCCTCGCCGGGGAACTTCGGGCCCTTGCCGCAGAGGTAATGGCCCTTGTCCATCACGTTGAGGCGGCGCGCCTGGGATCGCCCCGGCCAGACCGGATCGCCGGCGGGATTGCCCATCTGGATCTGCAATGTGAAAGTCTTGCCGGAGCGCACGGAAGCCACGCCGCGCAATACCTCCGCCTGGGTCAGGTAGTTCAGCGAACCGACCTCGTCATCCGGCCCCCACTTGCCCCAGTTCTTCGGGGCATCGCGCAACAGCTCGGCTACCAGCGGGACGTTTTTTGCTTCCATGCCATGTCTCCTCGATGAATGACCCCGGGTGGAACGCACTGCGCCGGTCATGCCTGCTGTGCATGGTCGGCCATGCGCCAGGCAAATAAATAAGAACGGTCGTGCGTTTTTATTGTGGGTCGAGTGTAGGACCAGCCGTCGCGCCATGTCCAGACATGGAAAACCCGTCCGCGAGCAAGAGGTGCCGCCCTCAGTCGCTCAGTCGCTCAGTCGTCCAGGCCGGCCGCAAGCAGCGGTCCAAGCACCAGCGCGCCGAGCACGATCATCGACAGGCCGCTATCCATCTGTTTCCATTCGTGCAGTACCGCACGGGCATCGACCTGCGCCCAGAACAGCGCCACCACGCCGAGGAGGACCAGCAATACCGCCACAGCGAGTGCCATCGCGTCACGCGTGGCGCGGGAGAGTGGATCGGAACGGCTATCATTGGGGATGCGGGCGCCTTGCATGGCCTGACTCCTGTTGAAAGGTAACGACGACAGTGACGACGACGATGAATGGCCCCATTGTGGTGACCCCTGCCTGAACCCGTGCTGAGCGCACCGTTCAGCTTCCGTTCAGGCCGGCCCCGGCACACTGATCCGACCCACTGCTTCGATGAACCACGGCTTGCCTGCGCCCGTTTTGTCCCATTCCCTGACGCCATTGCCTCCCCCCATCGCCACGCGCTCTCCCCGCACCGGCGCATTGCGACGCGCAGCCCGCCTCCTGCCGCCCGTGATCGGTGCGCTGTCGCTGCTGCTCGCAGTGGCGCCGGCGCATGCCGACAAGGACGCCGACCGCGCCCGCGCGGCGGTGCAATCGGGGGAGATCCTGCCGCTCACCCGTATCCTGGAGACGGTATCGTCGCAATACGCGGGCGATGTGATCGGCGTGAAGCTCGACCGCGATGACGGCGCCTGGCAATACGAGGTCAAGCTGCTGCTGCCGGGCGGCTCGGTGGCCAAGCTCGAATACGACGCCAGAACCGCGGCCTTGCTGAAAGCCAAGGGGCGAGATATCGAACAGGCCCGCAAGAAACCCTGAGCCCCCATGCGCATTCTCCTGGTCGAAGACGAAAGCACGCTTGCCGCACAGATCCACGCCAGCCTGGTCGGTGCCGGCTACGCGGTCGACATCGCCGCCGACGGCATCGATGGCTGGCACCTGGGCGCCGAAGAACCCTATGATGCCGTGGTGCTCGACCTGGGCCTGCCCGGTCTGGACGGGCTGTCCGTGCTGCGCCGCTGGCGCGCGGCGCAGGTCAACCCGCCGGTGCTGATCCTGACCGCGCGCGATAGCTGGACCGACAAGGTGGAAGGTATCGACGCCGGCGCCGACGACTATCTCGCCAAGCCTTTCCGCATGGAGGAACTGCTGGCGCGCATCCGCGCGCTGATCCGGCGCGCCCACGGCATGCCCGCGCCCGAACTGGCCTGCGGGCCGGTGCGCCTCAACGCCCGCACGGGCGTGGCAACGGTCGACGGCGCCGCCGTGGCACTGACCGCCCACGAGTTCAAGGTGCTCGACTACCTGATGCACCAGCCGGGCGCCATCGTCAGCAAGACCACGCTGACCGAGCATATCTACGCCCAGGATTTCGACCGCGACAGCAATACCATCGAGGTCTTTATCGGCCGGCTGCGGCGCAAGCTCGGCGTCGACGTGATCGAGACCGTGCGCGGCCAGGGCTACCGGCTGCGGCCCCCGCCCCCCTCCCCGGCCGCCTCGGCCACCGCCTGATCCATGCGCCAGTCATTAGCAATCCGGCTGCTGGCCGTGGCGGCCGTCTGGCTGGGCGCGGCACTCGGGGGCACCGGCTGGATGCTTTCCACCCTGTTCGCGCGCCACGTCAACGACACCTACGTGCGCCAGTTGGACAACCAGCTGACCAGCCTGGCCGCCGCGCTCGAATGGAGCGCCGGCGGCAAGCTCACGCTCACGCGCGCGCCGGCTGACCCGCGCTACGAACTGCCCTATTCGGGCGCCTACTGGCAAGCACAGGCAAGCGCGTCGACCCTGCGTTCGCGCTCGCTCTGGGACGCCGAGATGCCTGTCGCGATGGGCAACAAGGTGGACGACGGCCATGCCGAGATCCGGCCCGGGCCCAATG
This sequence comes from Cupriavidus basilensis, assembly GCF_029335485.1. Classification (GTDB taxonomy): domain Bacteria; phylum Pseudomonadota; class Gammaproteobacteria; order Burkholderiales; family Burkholderiaceae; genus Cupriavidus; species Cupriavidus basilensis_E. The sequence goes on along the minus strand of NZ_JARJLM010000148.1, from coordinate 797 downwards.
GGCAATCGCTGCTGGTGGTGTCGCGCCCCATCGTGCTGGCCACCGCCGATACGCCGGTGACGCTCTCGGTGGCGCTGGACCGCACCGAGTTGCGCGCCGCGCGCCAGGCGTTCAACCGGCTGCTGGGCTGGTCGCTGACCGCGCTGGGCGCCGGCCTGCTGCTGGCGGTGGCGGCGCAGGTGAAATTCGGTCTGGCGCCGCTGGCGCGCCTGCGCCAGGCGCTCGCCGCCATGCAGACGCGCCGCGAGAGCCGCCTGGGTGGTACGTGGCCGGCCGAAGTGGTACCGCTGGTCAATGAAATCAATACCTTGCTGGCGCGCAACGCCGATGCGCTGGCGCGCTCGCGACGCCAGGCCGCGGACCTGGCCCACGCCGTCAAGACCCCGCTCGCCATCCTCGCCAACGAGGCGGAACGGCTGCCGGGCGAAGCGGCGCGCGCGGCCGGCAGGCAGGTCGAGGCCATGCGCCGGCAGGTGGATCGCCATCTGGCGCGCGCCCGGGCAGCAGGCGCGGCCAGCGCCCGCGGCGCCCGCATCGAAGCCGGCCCAGCGGTATCGGAATTGGCGCGCGCGCTCACTCGCCTGCACAGCGGGCGCGAGATCGATATCGCAGTGGAAGGCAACGGACACTTTGCCGGCGACCGCCAGGACCTGATCGAGATCCTCGGCAATTTGCTGGACAACGCCTGCCAGTGGGCTCGCACGCGCATCCGCGTGAAGCTGGCGGAGCGCGCGGGCGTGCTTGAGATCGTGGTGGAAGACGACGGGCCGGGCATGCAGGCCGAAGCCCGAGAACTG
>NZ_JARJLM010000147.1 GCF_029335485.1 Cupriavidus basilensis | reverse complement strand
TGCTCGGTGCGCTGCGACAGGTCGCTGTTGCCTGCGGCAACCTGGCGCGTCGCGGTGGAGATGCTCGACATGCCTTCCTGGATTTCGCCCACCACCGACAGCAGGCTGCGCTGCATGGTGCGCATGGCCCGCGCCAGCGCGCCGACCTCGTCGCCGGCGCGATATTCAAGGCGCGTAGTGAGATCGCCAGCGCCCATGCGCAGCGCGAAATCGAGCATGTCCTGCACTGGCCGGTTCACGCGGGCCAGCAGCAGCGTGCCGGCAAAAAAGGACGACGCCACCGCCAGCGCGAAGCCGCCCCACAGCCAGGGCCGCAACGGGCCTGCGGCTGAGCTGCCGGCCACCGTCTCGAAGGCCAGCAGGGCAGCGAGGAACCAGAACAGGCCTGCGGTCTGCGACAACAGGATGCGGCCCTTCAGCGTGGTCTTGCACAAGCGTCCGGGCAGACCCGCCAGGCCGCGCCGCACCACAGCGCCGTCGCGCACGCACAGGCCGTGGCCATTGCCTTCGCGCAGCCGCGCATAAGCCGCGCTGGCCGCTTCGACCTGGTCGCGCTGCGCCATCGCGCGCACCGAGGTATAGCCCACCAGTTGGCCATCGACGACGGTTGGCGTCACGGTGGCGCTAACCCAGTAAAAATCGCCGTTCCTGCGGCGGTTCTTGACAATGCCTACCCACGAGCGCCCGGACTGGATGGTCTGCCAGAGGTCGGCGAACGCCTCCGGCGGCATATCGGGGTGCCGCACCAGGTTATGCGCGGCACCGAGCAATTCCTCGGCCGCGAAGCCGCTTGCCTCGATAAAGGCGCGGTTGGCGAAGGTGATACGGCCTTTCAGGTCGGTCCGGGAGATCAGGTAGTCGTCTGCGGAGAGCTTGTACTCTTGAGAGGTAACGGGTTGATTGTTTCTCATGAATGGGGGCTGCGTGAATCGGGCTCTGCGGAATGCGGCTGCCTCAGGCAGCCGCGGCTGCCTCGAGTGCAGCGAGCTCTTCGGTGTCTAGCAGTTTCTCGATATCGACGAGGATCAGCATGCGGTCTTCGACCGAGCCGATGCCGCGGATATAGTCCGTGTCGCCGGAAAGCTGGGGCGCCTGGCGAATCTGGCCCTTGGCCAGCGTCAGGACGTCGGACACGCCATCGACCACGATACCGGTGGTGCGCTCTTGCAGTTCGGCGATGATCACGACGGTGTACTGGTCGTAGTTGATCTTGTCCTGGCGAAACTTGATGCGCAGGTCGATGATCGGCACGATGATTCCGCGCAGGTTGATCACGCCCTTGAGATAGGCCGGCGCGTTGGCGATCTGCGTGACGTTTTCATAACCACGGATCTCCTGCACCTTGAGGATGTCGACGCCGTATTCCTCTCCGCCCAGCCTGAACGCGAGAAACTCCTCGCCCGCGCCCTCTGTCTTGTTCCCGGCTTTCATTTGCTAGCTCCCGCTTGCCATGACCGGCCATCGGGCGCTGCCAAAGCCACAGCCGGCCAGCCCGCTTGCGGGCAGCCTGACCGAGACTCAGCCTGCGCCGAGGCACGAATATCGTCTACTTCTTAACGGCAGTTCTGGACGTGCCTGAAGGGTGACAATGACAGTGCATTCACCCCACCTTGGAGGGGTCCAGCAGGGCTGCCACGGCGGCCATCAACTGGTCCGGGTCGAAAGGCTTGGCCAGGAAGCCGGAAGCGCCGGCTACGCGAGCCTGCTCGCGCACCTGGCCGTCGGCCTCGGTGGTCAGCATCAGCATGGGGATGGCCTCGTAGGCATCGGTCTGCCTCAGCGTGCGAATCAGGGTCAGGCCATCGGTACCCGGCATCACCTGGTCGGTCACCAGCATGCCGAAACGGGCATCCCGGGCCAGCTCCAGCGCCTCGTCGCCGTCGGCGGCTTCGGACACGACGTAGCCACCTGCGCGCAGGCAAGCGCTGATCATGCGGCGCAAGGAGGGAGAATCGTCGACGACTAGAATATGAGGCAATGACATAGCGGCTCCGGTGACGGCACGATGGTGAGTCCACAGGACCTGGATCTGGCCCGGTGGACCGATATTCGTTTCTCTCCCGCTATGGCGGCGCAGGCCGGGCAGGCCCTGGGACCGCCCTGCGCGCTCCCGCGCCATAGGCGAGGCTGGGGGCGGGCGGCCGCGAGAACTGGCACAGCCGGTGCAAACAACGCCCCTATGGGGCATATCGGCAGTGCCCACCGAATCCGTAGTACGTTTGCATCTGTCGACTGGATTTTTTACCCCCCAAGCATGGGGTGCATCGGGCCGCGGCGGGTCGGCATACTACGCCGTTGCCGCGAACCGGGCGACGCGCCTGCGGCCTGTGGCGAAGGCCTGCGCTGCCCGCGGCAAGGGCGCTGCAACTCCATCGGAACGTCATCATGTCGAATTTGCCAGGCCCGCCGTGGAACAAACGCGGAGACGCACATCCGCGCCAGACCGACAAGCTCACCGTGTTCGTCCAGGGTGCGCCGGACGCCCTGCTCGCACCGCTACCCGATTTCAGCGGGCGGCTGCACTGGGTGTCACGGCGCCCGCGGCATCCTCCCGATGCCCAGGTGGTGGTGGTCGAGCGCCAGCTCACCGCCACCATGGCGCAGCGTCTTCGCTCACTGCGACACCCGGAGCGACTCCTCATCACATTGCTGGTCGATGGCCCCGTTCATGCCGCCCCCGGCTGCGGACCGATCGTGCCGACCACCGCCGAGGCACTGCCATGGACCTTGCAGTTGCTGGCCTCGGTACTGTTCGCCCCGGTGCTGGAAGACGGCCCCATGCCGCTGGCCTGGAAAGATGTGCAGGCGCTGGTCGGGCGCGACGCGATCGGCCTCGTGCTGCACCTGGATACCACCAGCGAAGCCAGCATGTCGGATGAACTGCTGATACACCTGGCGCGCTTCCACGGCCGCACGCGCATTGAGCCAGAGGCCCTGCTGGCCAGCATCTACCTGCCGCGCGGCTTGCCTTCACTGGTGAACTGCAGCCAGCAACTGCGGCGCCTGGGCGCGGTGACCGGCCACTATTGCGAGACCCGGTTTTCCCTGCTGGTACCCGAGAACGGCCGCTTCACCCGGCTCCTGGCGCTGTTTCCCCCAGGCGGCACCCTGCCCGAGCCATTCACGCCGAAACGGTAGCCGCCGCGCGGCACGCTCAGGCGCTGGGCAACAGTTCGGCGAAGGTGGCCGGGTCCAGCGGATGGGACAGCAAGTAGCCCTGCACCTCGTCGCAGCCCATGGCGGCGAGGATATCGAGCTGCGAGTTCGACTCCACCCCTTCCGCCACCACGCGCATGCGCAACTCGTGCGCCAGCGCCACCATCGAGCCGACGATGGCGCGGCCCTGGGCGTCGACATCCAGCCCGCCGATCAGGGTGCGGTCGATCTTCAGCGTACCCACGCGCAAGCGCTTGAGATAGCCCAGGCTGGAGTATCCGCTGCCGAAGTCGTCCAGCGCCACATGGATGCCGAGCGCCTGCAGCTCGACCAGCGTCTCGAGGGATTGCGCGATGTCCTTCATCGCCGCGGTCTCGGTGATCTCGAGCGTGACGGCCGACGGCGGGATATCGTGCTGGTGGATCTGTTCGAGCAGATATTGCGGGAAGTCCCGGCTGGCAAAGCGCAGGCCGGAGACATTGATGGCCACCGGCACCCCCGGGATGCCCGCATCCTGCCACTGCCGTATCTGCCGGCAAACCGTGGCGATCACCCAATCATCGAGCTTGTCGATCTGGCCGGATTGCTCCGCCACCGTGATGAACTCGGCGGGATTGACCTGGCCCAGCGTGGGATGGCGCCAGCGGCATAGCGCTTCGGCGCCGACCACGGTGCGCTGGCCCACATCGAATTTCGGCTGGTATTGCAGCGAAAGGACGTCGTCCTGGATAGCCTGCCAGAGATCCCGGCGGATCACCCGCATGCGCCGCGCACGCTCGCCCGCGGCGGAATTGAATACGCGCACCTGGTTGGAGCCACTCTCGCGCGCTTCGCTCAGGCTGACACGCGCCGCCTGCATCAGCGTCTCGGAGGTCTGCGCATCGCGCGGGTAGATGGCGATGCCGATATTCACCCCGATCTGCATCTGCAACCCGCGCGCCGACACGAACTCGGCAAGCGAACCCAGCAAGCGCGCGCCCAGCTCGTGGGCACGATTGTGCTGCAGCAGCTCGGGCACGCCGACGGCGAATTCGTCGCGGGCCAGGCGCGCGAGGAAATCGTGCGGCTCCAGCGCGGCCTGCGCCAGCGCCCCCGCATCCTGCGCGAGGATATCGTCGGCACGCACCTCGAACACTTCGTCGACCTCGCGAAAGTCGGCAATGTGCACCAGTAGCACGGCACAGCCGGTCTCGGCCAGGCGCGCCTGCGAAATCGACTGGTCGAGCCAGCGCGCAAAAGCGCTGCGGTCCGGCAGGTCGGTGCTGACGCTGTACTCTCCGACCGTGTCATGCCCGCGCGCGGTGGGACGCACGGTCAGGCGCCCCGGGATCCGGCCACGGCGCCGCACCGGCTGCGGTGCACCGGCCGGCAGCGGCGGGGGCTCGTCGAGTAATACATCCAGCGAATCGGCTTCGCCGGCACCGAGGCCTGGCCTGCTGGCCAGTTGCCAACCGTGCCGGTTGACGCTGCGCAGCCAGAGCAGCGCCAGCGGCAGCACGACCAGCGCACCGATCGCCAGCCAGGCCGGCAGCATGAGACTGCCAGGCTCCATGCATAGCGCGGACGGGCGCGCGGCATCGCTGCAGAGCGTGCCAAGGCGCGCGCCGGCCACCACCACCACGCCAGCGCCGGCCAGCACCGCCACCAGGGCGGTGCCGCGCTGCAGCGGCACGTGGCGCCGCAGCCAGGGCAGGGCCAAAGTGAGGGTGGCTGTCAATGCAAGCGCAGCCACGGTCCGCGAGAGGTCGTGCGTGACATGCAGGCTGCCGGAGCCCAGGACAACCCAAAGCGGCAGGCCCACGGAGGCAGGCGAGAGCAGCCAGACCGCCCACTGCAGGGTCCGGCCGGGTCCACGCGCCAGCTTCCGATCCGGCTTGGCTGCACGTATCCCGAGTCCGACCGCGAGGCCGGACAGGGCAGCGAGCAGCAGAAGGCTAGCACTCATGTCAATAAGGAAGCTGCGCAAAAAATTGGGGGCGGTGGCGCGACGATCCAGGCGATGCGGGCGCGAAACGAAACCCGCATCATCGCATCACGCGCGCTTCCCTGGTAATGGAAACAGTGCCAAGTCGTCCGCCATGGTTCAGAACGCGCTCCAGTCGTCGGTGCCGGTGCTGGCTGCCGCCAGGGCCGGACGGGCGGGACTG
>NZ_JARJLM010000146.1 GCF_029335485.1 Cupriavidus basilensis | reverse complement strand
GAATCAGGTTTCTGAATTGCAGCATTGTCATGCCGCATGAAGTCTCTTTCTGAAACGAGTGAATTTTCAGGCTAAATGCTATGTTTTTGGCGGCGCTACTGCCGCGCATTACGCCGGTTGTCCGGCCACGGCGTGTTGTAGTTGGTCCGGAACGGATTGATGTCCAGTCCGCCGCGCCGCGTGTAGCGGGCATAGACCGCCAGCTTCACCGGTTTGCACTGGCGCATCACATCGGTGAAGATACGCTCCACGCATTGCTCATGGAATTCGTTGTGGTTGCGGAACGAGATCAGGTACTTGAGCAGCGCTTCCTCGTTGATCGGTGCGCCCACGTAGCGGATCTGCACGCTGCCCCAGTCGGGCTGCCCGGTCACGAGGCAGTTGGACTTGAGGAGGTGCGATACCAGCGTCTGTTCCACCGGCGCTTCGTCATGGTTGGCGTGCAGCAGTTCGGGGGCCGGTTCGTAGATGTCGGTCTCGATGTCAAGGCGGTCCAGCAACTGGCCTTCCAGCTCGCCCATCTTCTGCGTGCCCAGGTCGGCCTCGGTCACCAGCCGCACCTGCACCGTGCCGCCGGTGGCCTCGGACAGGTCGTGGTGCAGCAATTGCTGCAGCGCTTCGGCCGAGGCGATCTTGCTCTGGTTGAACGAATTCAGGTAGAGCTTGAACGACTTGGACTCGACGATGTTGGGCGTGTCGGCGGGAATGATGAAGCTGGCCAGCGCCACCTGCGGCTTGCCTTTCATGTTCAGCCACGACAGCTCGTAAGCGTTCCAGATGTCCACCCCGAAGAACGGCAGGGCGCGGCCTTCGGCCAGGCCGATCTCGGTGCGCTTGGGCTGGCGCGGGATCGGGAACAGCAGGGTGGGGTCGTATTCGGTCTTGTAGGCAGAGGGTTTGCCTAGCGGCGATTGTTCGGGAAGGCTCATGGTTGCCTCGCGTGTGGCCCCGCCCATCCCCGTCGAGGGGGGCAGGGCGGGAGCCACGGGATTGATCAGGACAAAAACAGCTTGTACACCGGATTCTCGGTCTCTTCCCAGTGTACATAGCCCAGCGTGGCGAGGAAGGCGCGGAAGGCGCGTTTCTCGTTCTTGGGCACCTGGATGCCAACCAGGATATTGGAGGTGTCGCCGCCCTGGTTGCGGTAGTGGAACAGGCTGATATTCCAGTTCGGGCTCATGCTCGACAGGAAGCGCATCAGCGCGCCCGGACGCTCCGGGAACTCGAATCGGTACAGCAGTTCGTCGTGCGCCAGTTGCGAATGCCCGCCCACCATGTAGCGGATATGCTGCTTGGCCAGCTCGTTGTTCGACAGGTCCACCGTATCGAAGCCGTGGCGGCGGAAACCCGCGGCGATCTTCTCGTTTTCCGCGCGGCTCGCGATCTGCACGCCGACGAAGATGTGCGCCATGCTGTTGTCGGCGATGCGGTAGTTGAATTCGGTCACGTTGCGCGTGCCGACCTGCTCGCAGAAGCGCTTGAAGCTGCCGCGTTCCTCGGGGATGCTGACTGCGAAGACCGCCTCGCGCGCCTCGCCCACCTCGGCACGCTCGGCCACGAAGCGCAGGCGGTCGAAGTTCATGTTGGCGCCGCAGGCGATCGCCACCAGGTGCTGGCCCTTGAGCTTCTCGCGTTCGGCATACAGCTTCAGGCCGGCCACGGCCAGCGCGCCTGCCGGCTCCAGGATGCTGCGGGTGTCCTGGAATACGTCTTTCAGGCCCGCGCAGATGGCGTCGGTGTCCACCAGCACGATCTCGTCGACCAGCTCGCGCGTGATGCGGAAGGTTTCCTTGCCGACCAGCTTGACCGCGGTGCCGTCCGAGAACAGGCCCACTTCCTTGAGTTCCACGCGCTTGCCCGCGTCCACCGAGCGCTTCATCGCGTCGGAGTCCACGGTCTGCACGCCGATCACCTTGATCTCGGGACGCACGGCCTTGATGTAGGACGCGATGCCGGAGATCAGGCCGCCGCCGCCGATCGCGACGAACACCGCGTGCAGCGGGCCCGGATGCTGGCGCAGGATCTCCATGGCGATGGTGCCCTGGCCGGCGATGACTTCGGGATCGTCGAAGGGGTGGATGAAGGTCAGCTTGTGCTTCTTCTCCAGCACCGCGGCGTGGTTGTAGGCATCGCTGTACGACTCGCCGTGCAGCACGATCTCCACCCATTCGCCGCCGCGCTCGCGCACCGCGTCGATCTTCACCTGGGGTGTGGTCACCGGCATGGCGATGATGGCCTTGCATTTCAGCCGGGCGGCCGACAGCGCCACGCCTTGGGCGTGGTTGCCCGCCGAGGCCGCGATCACGCCGCGCTTGAGTTCCTCCGCCGTCAGCGAGGCCATCTTGTTGTAAGCGCCGCGCAGCTTGAACGAGAACACCGGCTGGGTGTCCTCGCGCTTGAACCACACCGAGTTGCCGGTGCGTGCGGAGAGGAGGTGCGCGTAGGTGAGTTCGGTTTCCTGGGCCACGTCATACACCTTGGCGGTCAGGATCTTTCTCAGGTAATCGGGTTTGCGGGTCATCGTGGACAGCCGGGGCGAGGATGGGCGGAAACCGCTAATGATAAAGGATGGCGCGGGGTGCCGATGCCTGCACCGGCACCCGGGCCTCCGGCAAGGCGGCGCGCAAGGGTCTTCCAGGTCACCCCGGATGCCGCGCGCCGGGCCGCCGTGGCGGTGCAACCGGCGTCCCTGCCTGCTCTGGGAGCGATCGCGCACTTTGTAGGACGAAGCCCGGTGGACGCTGCCGGAGCACTCGTGATACGGTGTAACGCAATGCCTTCCCTACCTCTTATCGAACCGAACACCGCGCTGTTCCTGGATTTCGACGGTACGCTGGCCGACCTTGCGCCGCGTCCCGACCTCGTGCAGGTCGAACCGGAACTGGTGGGGACGCTGCGCGCCCTGCATACGCAACTGGGCGGCGCCGTCGCGCTGATTTCCGGCCGGCCGATCGCAGAACTGGACCATTTCCTGCATCCGTTGCGGCTGCCCGCGGCCGGCGTGCACGGCGCGGAACTGCGCGATGCGGGCGGCTACCGGCTGCGCGAGCAGGATCGCGCCGTGCCCCTGTTGCTGCCGCCGCTTTCCGCTCTGGTGAACGCGCATCCCGGCTTGCAGCTCGAGCCCAAGGCGGTGGCGGTGGCGGTGCACTATCGCGCCGTGCCCCATCTCGAAGGCCTGGTACGCAACTTCGCGGCAGAACTGGCAAGTGGCGTGCCCGGCATCGAAGTCCTGCACGGCAAGATGGTGGTCGAACTCAAACCGGCGGGCGTCGACAAGGGCGGCGCGATCGCCGCCTTCATGCGCGGCCCGCCCTTTGCACGCCGCCTGCCGCTGTTTGCCGGCGACGACATCACCGACGAGGCCGGCTTTGCCGTGGTGCGGCGCCTGGGCGGCGTCGGCGTGCTGGTCGGCGAACGGCCCAGCGCTGCCACCGTCAGCGTGCCCGGCCCCGCCGCGCTGCGCTGCTGGCTGCATCGCTCTGCCAAGGCGCTGGAAGCCATGGCCGCCGCCGAGGGCGCGCCGGAGCCGGGAACCACATCCACAACGACGTCTTGAGGGGGATTCGCTGTGAGCAACCCATTCACCGAGGGTAGGCAGGCCAGTGCCGAGGGCGCCGGCCGCCATGCCGATCCGTCGCTATCGCTGGGCATGATCGGCAATTGCGCGATCTCTGCGCTGGTCGATGGGCATGGCCGCATCGTGTGGTGCTGCCTGCCGCGCTTCGACGGGGATCCGGTCTTCAATGCCTTGCTCGATCCTGGCGAGAATGCGGGCCACTTCGCCATCGAGATCGAGGATGTCAGTGACGCGCAGCAATGGTACGAGCCCAACACCGCTGTATTGCGCACGCGCCTGACCGACCGGCACAACAACTGCCTCGAGATCACCGATTTCGCGCCGCGGTTTTTCCGGCTCGGCCGCTATTTCCGGCCCACCACGCTGATCCGGCGGATTCGCCCGGTGCGCGGAGCGCCGCGCGTGCGGGTGACGGTGGCGCCGCGTTTCGACTGGGGGCGCGTCAAGCCCGAGATCACGCGCGGCAGCAGCCATGTGCGCTATATCGGCGACGGCATGACGCTGCGCATGACCACCGACGCGCCGCTGACCTATGTGCTGTCGCAGACGCCTTTCCTGCTGACGCGCGAGCACAATTTCATCCTCGGGCCGGACGAAACCCTGCAGGGCGGCGTGGAGGAAACCGCGCGCCATTTCGAGCAGGAGACCACCGCCTACTGGCGCATGTGGAGCCGCCGCCTCGCGGTGCCGCGCGAATGGCAGGACGCGGTGATCCGCGCCGCCATCACGCTCAAGCTGTCGCTCTATGAAGAGACCGGCGCCATCGTTGCCGCCATGACCACCAGCGTGCCCGAGGCGCCGGGCAGCGGCCGCAACTGGGACTACCGTTTCTGCTGGCTGCGCGACGCCTTCTTCGTGATCCGCGCGCTCAACAGCCTGTCCGAGGTCGGCACCATGGAGGACTACCTGCGCTGGTTGTCCAATGTAGTGATGCAATCCAGCAACGGGCATATCCAGCCGCTGTACGGCATCGGGCTCGAGCTTGAATTGCCGGAGAGCGTGCTCGATCACCTGCCGGGCTACCGCGGCATGGGCCCGGTACGCGTGGGCAACCAGGCGCAGGAACACTTCCAGCACGACGTCTACGGCAATGTGGTGCTGGGCGCGGCCCAGGCCTTCCATGACCATCGCCTGCTGCACCGGGCCGGGGCCGCCGAGTTCCGCGTGCTGGAGACCGTGGGCGAGCAGGCGGTGCGCGTGTTCGGCACGCCCGACGCGGGCATGTGGGAGCTGCGCACCCGCGCGCGCGTGCATACCTCCTCCGCGCTGATGAGCTGGGCCGCCTGCGATCGCCTTGCCAAGATCGGCGATGCGCTGCAGCTGCCGGATCGCGCGGCGTACTGGCGCGGGCATGCCGACGGCATGAAGGAGCGCATCGTGCGCGAATCCTGGAGCGATGAGCGCCAGGCGTTCGCCGAGAGCTTCGGCGGCCGCGAACTCGACGCCAGCGTGCTGCTGATGGCCGAAGTCGGCTTTATCGCACCGCAGGACGAGCGCTTCATGTCGACGCTCAGGGCGATGGAAGCCTCGCTGTGCGACGGGCCCTATATGCGCCGCTACGAGGCGCCGGACGATTTCGGCAAGCCCGAGACCGCATTCAATATCTGCACCTTCTGGCGCATCGACGCGCTGGCCCGTGTGGGACGCCGCGAGGAGGCGCGCGAGATCTTCGAGGCCATGCTGGCGGCGCGCAATCCGCTCGGCCTGCTGTCCGAAGACACCCATCCGTTGACGGGCGAGATGTGGGGCAATTTTCCGCAGACCTACTCGATGGTAGGTCTCATCAACGGCGCCACGCGCCTGTCCGCGCCGTGGGACTCGGTGATCTGAGCTTCGCCCGGGCAAGCGGGCGCGGCCCGGGCACCGGCAGCGGCGCGCCAGGCCGGGCCCCGCAGGCATCGCAATGCTTGCGGGCGGCGCGCAGGGCCAGGTTCTGGCAAAGGAAGACATGGGCAGACTAGTAGCGGTATCCAACCGCGTGGCCGATCCGCGCAACATCGCCGCAGGCGGGCTTGCGGTGGCGCTGGGCGAGGCGCTCAAGGCCACCGGCGGCATGTGGTTCGGCTGGAGCGGCAAGATCGTGGAGCCTGCCCAGGGAGGTACGCCAGGCGAGGGCGAGCTGCATATACAGCAGGCCGGCAATGTCACGCTGGCCACGGTCGACCTGTGCCGGGAGGACCATGACGCGTACTACCAGGGCTACAGCAACGGTGTGCTGTGGCCGGTCTTTCACTACCGCATCGACCTGGCGGATTTCGATTCCGCCTATCTCAACATTTATCGGCGCGTCAACCAGCTCTTTGCACGCAAGCTGGCGCCGCTGCTGCGCCCGGACGATGTGATCTGGATCCACGATTACCACCTGATTCCGCTTGCCTCGGAACTGCGCGCCATGGGCTGCGGCCAGCGCATGGGGTTCTTCCTGCATATCCCGCTGCCGCCGCCGCTGATCCTGGCCGCCATCCCGCAGCACGAGTGGCTGATGCGCGCGCTCTTCGCCTATGACCTGATCGGCTTCCAGAGCCAACTCGATCTCGAGCATTTCTCGCGCTATGTGCAACGCGAGGCGCAGGCCGAGCCGATGGGCGAGTACCGCTTCCGTGCCTTTCATCGTACCGTGCGCGCGCAGGCTTTCCCGATCGGCATCGACGTCGACGAGTTCGCGGAACTGGGGCGGTGCGACGAATCGCGCGAGACCTACGAGATGATGCGCGGGCAATACGCGAGCCGCCGGCTGCTGCTCGGCATCGACCGGCTCGATTACTCCAAGGGGCTGCCGCAGCGGCTCAAGGCGGTGAGGGCGCTGATGGCGCAGTATCCGGAGAACCGGCGCAGCGCGACCCTGATCCAGATTGCCGCACCGTCGCGCGAGACGGTGGATGCCTATGCCGATCTGCGGCGCGAGCTGGAGGGGTTGTCAGGGGCGATCAATGGCGAGTACGGGGAGCTGGACTGGATGCCGGTGCGCTACATCCATCGGATCACCGCGCGGCGCAGGTTGCCGGGGCTGTGCCGCGCTTGCCGCGTGGCGCTGGTTACGCCCTTGCGTGACGGCATGAACCTGGTCGCCAAGGAGTTTGTCGCCGCGCAGGATCCGGATGATCCGGGGGTGCTGGTGCTATCGCGTTTTGCCGGCGCGGCCGAGCAACTGCGCGAGGCGCTGCTGGTGAATCCCTACGATATCAACGCCACCGCGCAGGCGATCCAGCAGGCCTTGCATATGCCGCTGGCGGAACGGCAGTCGCGGCACCAGAAGCTGCTGGAGCGCATCCGCGCGCAGGATGTGCATTGGTGGCGGGGGGAGTATCTGAGGGCGCTGGCGGAGACCGAGGGGGGGTGAAGGGCGGTCGACTTTGACCACAGTACCCTGGCGCAGGCAATGGATGCTCCTCGATAGAGGCTCCTGGAACTAGCTCCGCGGCGGCTGTGGCGTCTTCTTCCCTCGCGCTCCAATAGCGCCGGAAGCTGCGGCCTGCAGGATGCGGCGGAAGGTGGGACATTCCATGTGGCTCGGCGCGGGGCAGGCGGCGGCGTGCCGCAAGCCGTCGCGCATGGCGCTGAGCCTGCGGATGGTCCTGTCCAGTTCCTCCGCCTTGGCGGCGAGCATCTGGCGGTCGATGCGCGGCCGCCCCTGCGGCACGAACATGAGTGCAATCTCATCTAGCGAGAAGCCGGCGGCGCGCCCCAGCGCGATCAGCGCCAGCCGTTCCGGCACGCCGGGATCGAACTGGCGGCGCAGCCCGCGTCTGCCGGTAGAGGCAATCAGCCCCTTTTCCTCGTAATACCGCAGCGTCGATGCGGGAACGCCGGATCGCTGCACCACCTCGCCAATGTCCAGGTTTTTCATCCTCTTGACCTCAAGTCGGCTTGAATCTGCATAGTTTAGCTTCCGCTTCTTGAGGGCGAGTAAGGAAAAATGACCATGGATGCCACACCCCAGACCGATAACGAACAGACTGCGCTTTGGAATGGCCACGCCGGACGCGCCTGGGTCGATGCACAGGCGTTGCTCGACCAGATGTTCAAGCCGTTCGAAGAACTGCTCGTCGAAGCGGTCCGCGCCGGATCCGGGCACCGGGTGCTCGACGTCGGCTGCGGTACGGGCAGCACGACGCTCGCCGTTGCGCGGCTGCTCGGCGCCGGGGGCCGCTGCGTCGGCGCCGACATTTCGGATCCGATGATCGCCGCCGCCCGGGCACGCGCCGGGCGGGAAGACACGACGGCCAGCTTCATCCGCGCGGACGTGCAGATGCACGCCTTCGAGCCCGCGAGCTTCGACACGATCATTTCGCGCCTCGGCGTCATGTTCTTCGACAACCCGGTCGCGGCCTTCGCCAACCTGCGGCGGGCGGCAAGGGACGATGCCGAACTTCAGTTCATCGCCTGGCGGAGTGCCGCGGAAAATCCGTTCATGACGACGGCCGAGCGCGCCGCTGCGCCGCTGCTGCCGAACCTTCCCGCCCGCCGGCCGGGCGTACCGGGGCAGTTCTCCTTCGCCGACCGGGATCGGATCTCTACCATCCTGGAAGAGAGCGGCTGGGCCGGGATCGACATCCGGCCGATCGATGTCGACTGCACCCTGCCCGAAAAGGCGCTGGCCGGCTACCTCTCCCGGTTCGGGCCCGTCGGCCTGATCCTCCAGGACGCGGACGAGCGGACGCGCGCGCAAGTCGGCGAAGCTGTCCGCGCCGCCTCCGAGCCCTATGTGCACGGAACCGAAGTTCGCTACACCGCCGCCTGCTGGATGGTCAGCGCCCGGGCGCCGTCCGCGTCAGCCGCGCCGCGGGAGGCAGCCCATGCCTGAGGCAGTGGACCATCTGATGTGGCTCTGCTGATCGGGGCCGGCGCGACGGCGGCGACGGACATCTGGGCAGCCGCCCAAAAGCGGCTGCTCGGCATCCCTCCCTTGGACTATGCGCTGGTGGGCCGCTGGCTCGCCCATCTGGCGCGTGGACGCTTTCGCCACGATCCCATTGCCGCCTCACCGCCCGTACAGGGCGAGCGCCTGATCGGCTGGATCGCCCATTATCTGATCGGCATGGCGTTCGCGGCCCTGCTGCTCGTGTTCTGGGGCCTCGACTGGACCCGTCATCCGACGCTCGGCCCCGCGCTGATCGTTGGCATCGGCAGCGTGGCGGCGCCCTTCCTTTTGATGCAGCCAGGCATGGGCGCAGGCGTGGCCGCCAGCCGCACGCCGCGTCCCGCCGCCGCGCGCCTCCATAGCCTCGTCACGCACGGGATTTTCGGCCTCGGCCTTTACGGGACCGGCTGGGTTGCCAGTCTGCTGGACACGTTTCAATGGCGAAGCTGCTGCTAGCGGCGCCAGGCCATCGGCTTTGACGCAAGCCGTCGAAGCCGATCTCCCGGGGCGAGCCCAGAGGCATGGCGACTGGCCATTCCGACCCCCAAAGTCCCCGATCTCCCCAATCCCTAGGTCAGATCCCCCGGCGTATCCACATCCCTGAACGCCCCTTCGTCCTCAGTCAATATCCGCATCACCGGCTGCGTCTTCAACAATTCGCGCGCGCCTTCGTCTCCGTCGAGCCTGAGCAGCGCTTCCCGCCAGGCCGAGCCAAAGCCGACGGGATGCCCGCGCCGGCCATCCCGCCAGGGCGCCGCGATGGCATCGGGCGTGGTGATCGTCAGCGCCACCGCGCGCACCAGTTTGGCCGGCAGCCACGGCATATCGGCCAGCGCCACCACCCAGCCGCGCGCGTCCGGCGTGGCGGCCACCGCGGCTGCCAGCGCCGCGCCCATGCCTGCCTCCGCGGCAGCGGTCTCCAGTACCCGGCAGCCCGCGCCGCGCAACTCGGCAGCCAGCGCCGCATTGCCTGGCCGGATCACGGCAAGTGCGCCGGGCAGGCTGGTGGCGAGGGTGTGGGCGCTGCGGCCGGCGACGGTCTTGCCGTCCGGCAGCGTGGCCAGCAGCTTGTTGCGCCGGCCGGCGGCATCGAAGCGCCGCCCGTAGCCTGCCGCCAGCAGAATGCCGGTAGGCAGGTCGGCCTCCGTGACCGGCCCGTTCAAGGGGCCGGGCTGCATGTGCTGCCGGCACCGGCCGCCATTTCGCGCGCGGCCTTGGCGCCTTCCACCTGCAGGATGTCGGGCAGCGAGACATGGTTCTTGGCGGCGACCACTTCGGCCAGGATCGAGATCGCGATTTCCGGCGGCGTGCGGCTGCCGATATAGATGCCCACCGGGCCATGCAGCCGCGCCAGCTGCAATTCATTGAGGTCGAATTCCTTCAGCCGTTCGCGCCGTGCCTGGTTGTTGCGGCGGGAGCCCAGCGCGCCCACGTAGAAGGCGCGCGTGCGCAGCGCTTCCATCAGGGCCAGGTCGTCCAGCTTGGGATCGTGCGTGACGGCGATCACCGCGCTGCGCTCGTCGAGCTGCATGTCGGTCACGGTATCGTCCGGCATGGTGCGCACCATGGTGACGCCGGGAATGTCCCAGGTCTCGGTATATTCCTCGCGCGGATCGCATACGGTCACCTGGAAGCCCAGGCCGACGGCGATCTGGCACAGATATTTCGACAACTGCCCGGCGCCGATCACCAGCATGCGGTAGCGCGGCCCGTGGATGGTGAGCAGGGTGGCGCCGTCGAAGGCCAGGCCGTCGGTGGCCAGGGCGGGCCCGAGCGTGGCGCGGCCGCTTGCCATGTCGAGCGTGCGCGCCACCAGCTTGCCGCTCTCAACGGCTTCCAGCAGTTCGTCAAGGTGGCTGGCGGCGCCGAGCGGCTCGGTCACCAGTTCGATGGTGCCGCCGCAGGGCAGGCCGAAGCGGTGCGCTTCCTCGGCGCTGATGCCGTACTTGACGGCTTCGGGGTGCGCGCCGGCAATGCCTTCGCGCCGTACCCGGTCGATGAGGTCGTCCTCGATGCAGCCGCCCGAGACCGAGCCCACCACCAGGCCGTCGTCGCGCACCGCCAGCATCGCGCCTTCGGGCCGGGGCGAGGAGCCCCAGGTCCTGACTACCGTGACCAATAGCGCGCGGTGGCCCTCGGCCAGCCAGCGCACACTGCTTTTCAGGACTTCGAGATCCACGCTGTCCATGATCGTTTCCGCTTCGTTTCACCAGTTTGTTCATCGGGCGGGCTGCCGTCGCCGGCCGCCGCTCCATCCTTGGCGACATCCTCTTGGGCGCCTTGCGCTTCCTCCTGCGCGCCGTCCCCGCTGACCGCTGCCGTAAAGCGGTCGAAGAAGACATCGGCCATCTTGCGCGCGGCGGCGTCGACCAGGCGCGAGCCGATCTGCGCGATCTTGCCGCCAACCTGGGCGTTGACCGTATAGGTCAGCACGGTGTGCTCGCCATCCGGCGCCAGCGTCACTTGCGCGGTGCCCTTGCCGAAGCCGGCCGCGCCGCCTTGTCCGTCGAACTGGATGGTGTAGCTGTCGGGCGCCTGGATATCCTGCAAGGCCATGCGGCCCTTGAAGCGCGCCTTGACCGGGCCTACCGCGGCGGTCAGCGCCAGCAGGTAGGCGTGATCGCCGTCAGGCTCGATGCTCTCACATCCCGGGATGCATTGCTTGAGCAGCCCCGTATCGTTCAGGGCTTCCCAGGCGGTCTGCTGGGCTACCGGCAATTGCCGTGTCTGCGTCATTTCCATGATTGGGGCGTCTCCTTGGTGTCTTTCATGATCTTGAGTCCCCGCGCTGCGGGGAACACGGCCATGGCCAGCGGCTCGCGCGCGGCCAGCAGCGATTCGAGGGCGAACAGGCTGTCCAGGTTGTGCGCCGAGCGCAGCGCGTCCACGTGCGGCAGGATGGCCTGTACGCCGCGCGCCTGCGGCGCGAAACCGGCATAGCGCAGCAGCGGGTTGAGCCAGACGATGCGATGGGCGAAGCGGCGCAGGCGAGCCATCTCCGTCTCCAGCAGGCCGATATCCTCGCGATCCAGCCCGTCGGTGACCAGCAGCACGGTGGCGCGGCCGGAGAGCGTGCGGCGTGCCCATTGCCGGTTGAAGGTGGCCAGCGCCGCGCCGATGCGGGTGCCGCCGGCCCAGTCGCGCACCTGCCCGGCGATGGCGTTGACCGCTTCGTCGGGGTCGCGCTCCCGCAGCGAGCGGGTGATATTGGTGAGCCGCGTGCCGAACAGGAATACCGACAGCCGCTCGCGCGACTGCATCAGCGCGTGGCAGAAGTACAGTACCGCGCGCGAGTACTGGCTCATGGAACCTGAGATGTCGAGCAGCAGCACCAGGGGCGGGCGCCGTTCGGCGTGGCGGCGGTATTTCCAGCGCAGCCATTCGCCTTGCTGGCGCACCGCCAGCCTGGCGCTGGCGCGCAGGTCGGCGCGCGGCCCGCTGGCGGCGGCGCGCAAGCGTCGCGTGCGCTCGGTGGCCAGGCGCGCATGGCGGGCCCGGATCATATGCTGCAGTGCGCGCCATTCCTCCGCGCCGAGCGTTTCGAAATCGCGCTGGGCCAGGCGCTCCTGCGCGGAGAAGGTGAGCGGCGCGGTGAAGCGTTCGGTGCTTTCCTTGCCGCGCTGCCCGGACTCCGGCGGGCGTTGGGCGGCCAGCGCATCGGCCAGCCGGTTGTTGCGTTTCGGTGGCGGCGCCCCGGCGTCCACGCGTGGCAACAGCAGGGCGCGCAGCTTGCTTTCCCAGTCAGGGTCGCGCCAGAAGAGATCGAAGGCGGCATCGAACAGCGGCCGCTGGTCGGGGCCGTTCACCATCAGGGCAGCCATCGCCGCGCGCACCTCGTCGCGCCGGCCGATGTCCACGTATTGCAGCGCCAGCAGCGTGTCCACGGCATGCGCGGGCGACAGCGCGAAGCCGGCATCGCGCAGCAGCCGGACGAAGTGCGCGACGTTGCGCGCCAGCATGGGGAGCGAGCTGGCGGGAGGCGTGGCGGCAAGCGCGGAATCCGGATGCGGCCTGGGCATGTCTCAGCCCTCCGGCGCTCGGCTGGCCAGCAGTTCCGCCACGGTGGGACCGTCCACGCGGGCCAGGTCGTCCTGGTACTTGAGCAGCACGCCGAGCGTATCCCGCACCGATTGCGGATCGAGTTCGCTCACACCGAGCGCGGACAGCGCGCGGCACCAGTCGATGGCCTCGGCAATGCCGGGCGACTTGAACAGGTCGATGCCGCGCAGGCGGTGGATGAAATCAATGGCCTGGTGCTGCAGCGCGGCGGCAGCCTCGGGCGCGCGCGCTGCCACGATCTGCAGTTCGCGCTCGCGCTGCGGGTAGCCCATCCACTGGTACAGGCAGCGGCGCTTGAGCGCATCGTGCACTTCGCGGGTGCGGTTGGAGGTGACCACGATCAGCGGAGGCTGCTCTGCCTTGATCACGCCGATTTCCGGGATCGACACCTGGTACTCGGACAGCACCTCGAGCAAGAAGGCTTCGAAAGGCTCGTCGGCGCGGTCGATCTCGTCGATCAGCAGCACGCGCGGTATGCCCGGCGCGGCGGGGTCGGGCAGCAGCGACTCCAGCAGGGGCCGCTTGAGCAGGAAATCGTCGTGGTAGAGCGATTGCGTGTCGGGCCGCTCGCCGCGCGCTTCGGCCAGGCGCAGCGCCATGATCTGGCGCGGGTAGTCCCATTCGTAGAGTGCGCTGGAGGCGTCGAGCCCCTCGTAGCATTGCAGGCGCAACAAGCGCGTGCCGAGCGCGCCGGCCATGGCGCGCGCCAGCGCGGTCTTGCCGACGCCGGGCTCGCCCTCCAGGAACAGCGGGCGCTGCATGCGCATTGCCAGGTAGAGCACAGTGGCGGTTTCGCGGTCGGCGAAATACTGCTGTGCCTCCAGCAGGGCGGCGGTCTGGTCGATGGACTGGGGAAGCATGGAGGTGGCCGGAAGATGCAATGTGCGGAGAATGTGGGCACTGGTTACGCCGTCGTGCTGGAGAAAATCATTGGCTTCGCTTTTTGTGGCCTCTAGCCGAACCGCGCCTCTCCTCAACCTTCTTCCCATGAGGGGAGAGGGTGCAACAGCCGTCGTTATTGCAAACGGCTTTGGCGCATCTTGCCGGCTTCGGCCAATGCCGCCGGTTTGCTCCCCTCTCCCGCTTGCGGGAGAGGGGCCGGGGGAGAGGGTGGGCGTGGACTTGAAGTGAACGCGCCCGCTCTTTACGAGTGCGGGTGCTCTCCTTCCGATTTCTTCCCTCAGCCCTTCAGCGCCTGCTCCACCGCGCGTGCCGCCAGCACCGGGATCAGGTGCGCGCGATACTCGGCCGAGGCGTGCAGGTCCGCATTCAGCCCGCCCGGGTCAAGCACCACCGCGCGCGCCGCCGCCGGCGTGAAGCTGGCCGCCAGCGCCAGCTCCAGCGGCGCGCAGCGGAACACGCTGTCGGCGGCGCCGGTGACGGAGACCCGCACGATCTTGCCGAAGCGCGCCACCATCACCCCCACCAGCGCGAAGCGCGAGGCCGGGTTGGGAAACTTGATGTAGGCGGCCTGGTCCGGCGAGGGAAAGCGCACGGCGGTGATCAGTTCGTCGGGCTCCAGCGCGGTTTCGTAGAGGCTCTTGAAGAAGTTGTCGGCGGCGATATTGCGGCGGTCCGTCACCACCGTGGCGTTAAGGCCCAGTACCGCGGCCGGATAGCACGCTGCCGGATCGTCGTTGGCGAGCGAGCCGCCCAGCGTGCCCATCGCGCGCACCTGCCGGTCGCCGATGCCGCCGGCGAGCGCGGCCAGCGCGGGGATACGCTTGAGCACCTCGGCGTTGGCCGCCACGTCGGCATGCCGTGCCGCCGCGCCGATCACCAGTTCGTCGTTCTCCACCCGGATCTCCGCCATGCCGGGGATGCGCGTCACGTCGACCAGCGCCGAGGGCGCGGCCAGCCGCAGCTTCATTGCCGCCAGCAGGCTCTGTCCGCCGCCGAGGAACTTGGCGTCGCCGTCGGCCTTGAGCCTGGCCACCGCCGAACTGGCATCGGCGGCGCGTTCGAAATTGAATGCGTACATGATGTGTCTCCGATCTCAGTTGGGGGTCTGCGCCTGGCGAATCGCCTGCCACACGCGGTGCGGCGTGGCGGGCATCTGGATATCGTGCACGCCCAGCGGCGAGAGCGCATCCACCAGCGCGTTGATGAAGGCCGGTGGCGACCCGATGGCGCCGGCTTCGCCGCATCCCTTCACGCCCAGCGGATTGTGCGTGCAGGGCGTGCCCTTGGCGGTCTCCACCGTGAAGTCGGGCAGGTCGGCCGCTCGCGGCATGGCGTAGTCCATATAGGAGCCGGTCAGCAACTGGCCGCTTTCGTCGTCGTAGATGCACTGCTCCAGCATGGCCTGGCCGAGGCCCTGGCCAATGCCGCCGTGGACCTGGCCTTCGACGATCATCGGGTTGATGATGTTGCCGAAATCGTCCACCGCGGTGAACTTGACGACATGGCTTTCGCCCGTGTCGGGGTCGACCTCCACCTCGCAGACGTAGGCGCCGGATGGGTAGGTGAAGTTGGTCGGGTCGTAGAAGGCGTTCTCGTTGAGGCCGGGCTCCAGCTTGTCGAGCGGATAGTTGTGCGGCACGTAGGCGGTCAGGGCGACCTCGCCGAAGGTCTTGCTGCGGTCGGTGCCGGCCACGCTGAACACGCCATTCTTGAACTCGATGTCGGCGTCCGAGGCCTCCAGCAGGTGGGCCGCGATCTTCTTGGCCTTGGCTTCGATCTTGTCGAGCGCCTTCATGATGGCGGAGCCGCCGACCGACAGCGAGCGCGAACCGTAGGTGCCCATGCCGAACGGCACGCGGCCGGTATCGCCATGCACGATCTCCACGGCGTCGAGCGCAATGCCGAGGCGGTCCGCCACGATCTGCGCGAAGGTGGTCTCATGCCCCTGGCCGTGGCTGTGCGAGCCCGTGAAGACGGTCACGGTGCCGGTCGGGTGCACGCGGATCTCGCCGACCTCGAACAGGCCCGCTCGCGCGCCCAGTGCGCCGGCGATATTCGACGGCGCCAGCCCGCAAGCTTCGATATAGCAGGAATAGCCCAGGCCGCGCAGTTTGCCGCGCTGCTTTGCCTCGTCGCGCCGCGCGGGGAAGCCTTTCACGTCGGCCAGTTCCTGCGCGCGCGCAAGGCATGGCTCGTAGTCGCCGGTATCGTAGGTCAGGCCGACCGGGGTGGCATAGGGGAAGGTGCGGATGAAGTTCTTGCGGCGCAGTTCGGCCGGGTCCATCTTCAGTTCGTGCGCGGCGGCTTCCACCAGCCGTTCCACCACGTAGGTGGCTTCCGGGCGGCCCGCGCCGCGGTAGGCATCCACCGGCGCGGTGTTGGTGAACACGGCGCGCACCTCGGCGTAGATCGACGGGGTGGTGTATTGCCCGGCCAGCAGCGTGGCGTACAGGATGGTCGGCACGCTGGAGGCGAAGGTCGACAGGTAGGCGCCCATGTTTGCGGTGGTGTGCACCCGCATCGCCAGGAACTTGCCGTCGGCGTCCAGCGCCAGCTCGGCCTTGGTGACATGGTCGCGGCCGTGCGCATCGGTCAGGAAGGACTCCGAGCGCTCCGCGGTCCACTTGATCGGGCGCTTGATTTTCTTCGAGGCCCAGGTCAGCGCCACGTCTTCGGCGTACAGGAAGATCTTCGAACCGAAGCCGCCGCCCACGTCCGGCGCGATGATGCGCAGCCGTGACTCGGGCAGGCCCAGCACGAAGGCGCCCATCAGCAGGCGTTCCACGTGCGGGTTCTGGTTCGCCACGTAGACCGTGTAGCTGTCGTCCTGCCGCGTATAGCTGGCATTGACGGCGCGCGGTTCGATAGCGTTGGGGATCAGGCGGTTGTTGACGATCTCCAGCGTGGTCACGTGGGCCGCCCTGGCAAAGGCGGCGTCGGTGGCGGCGCGGTCGCCGTGGCCCCAGACGTAACTGGTGTTCTCCGGCACGTCGTCATGCACCAGCGTGCTGGCCGAGGCGGCCTGCGCGGTGTTGACCACCGCCGGCAGTTCCTCGTATTCGACGTCGATCTTCTCGGCGGCGTCCTTGGCTTGCTGCAGCGTCTCGGCCACCACCAGCGCGACCTGGTCGCCGACGTGGCGGGCCTTGCCCTGCGCCAGCACGGGGTGGGGCGGCTCCTTCATGGGGCTGCCGTCGATGCTGTGGATCAGCCAGCCGCAGGGCAGGCCGCCGACCTTGTCGGCAGCGACGTCGTCGCCGGTGAAGATGGCGATCACGCCGGGCGAGGCCAGGGCCTCGGTCTTGTCGATGGAAGCGATGCGCGCATGCGCGTGCGGCGAGCGCAGGAAATAGCCGTAGCTTTGCTGCGGCAGCACGATGTCGTCGGTGTACTGGCCGTTGCCGGTCAGGAAGCGATAGTCTTCCTTGCGCTTGACCGGGGCGCCGATCAGGTGCTGGTTCTCGGGTGCGTTCATGGCGGTCTCCTTATTCGGCGCTGGCGCCATGCATCGCGGCCTGTCCTTGCTGCACCGCACGCACGATGTTGTGGTACCCGGTACAGCGGCACAGGTTGCCTTCCAGCTGCTCGCGGATGGCAGTGGCGTCGGCATCGGGATGCTGCCTGACCAGCGCGGTGGCGCTCATTACCATCCCCGGCGTGCAGAAGCCGCACTGCAGGCCATGGCAGTTGCGAAAGGCTTCCTGCATGGGGTGGAGCTGGCCCTCGGGGGCGAGCCCTTCGATGGTGGTGATGCTGGCGCCATCCGCCTGCAGCGCCAGCACATTGCACGACTTGACCGCGCGGCCGTCCAGGTGCACGGTGCAGGCGCCGCACTGGGCGGTATCGCAGCCCACATGGGTGCCGGTGAGCCGGAGCTGTTCGCGCAGGAACTGGACGAGAAGGGTGTTGGGTTCTACCTGGGCCTCGACGGCGCGGCCGTTGACGGTCAGGCGGATAGGAATCGCCATGCTTGTCTCCATGTGGGTGGATACGCGCATGCCCAATCCGTGAATCCCGAAAAAACTGCGCGGGACTGGCCACGACGCGGTACTGCCGTTTGCTGGTTACGGCTATTTCGTGATGTTGGTGCTGCTGCTGTCTGCTGCTTTGCTATCTGCTGATTGCTGCGGTTACGGCTGCCTGCCGGCAAGGCTGGCGCCGCCGGCCAGCGAACGTTTGGCCGCGACAGGCTCTAACAGTTAATCACAAATCGACGGTGCTTGCCATGCGGGTTGCCCCTCCGGCACTTCGGCTCGCCGGGGGCGGGCAGGGCCGGCGGCGGCGATATGCATCCGGGCGCTGCTAGAATGGCCCGCCGTGCACCGGCACCCACTCTCATAGCTATGGAAGGCGTCATCGACTGGCTGTTCGAAACCGTTGCCCTGCCCAAGGTCGGGCTGCCCGCCATCTTCGTGGTCAGCCTGGTGTCCGCCACCTTGCTGCCGCTGGGCTCCGAGCCCGCGGTGTTCGGCTATATCAAGCTCAACCCGCACCTGTTCTGGCCCACCATCATCGTCGCCACGCTTGGCAACACAGCCGGCGGCGCGATCGACTGGTGGATGGGCTATGCCGCCAAGCTGGCGCTGGTGCGCTATCGCCGGCGGCGCCAGCAGCGCCAGCACGAGCGGGAGCACGCCGAACACCGCGGCCATCCCCGCCATGCGCGCAAGCCGGCGCTGGACGCGCGCTATTTCCGCTGGATGCGCCGGCTGGGGCCGCCGACCCTGCTGGCCTCCTGGTTGCCGGCTATTGGTGATCCATTGTGCACTTTGGCGGGCTGGCTGCGCTTGCCGTTCTGGCCGAGCCTGGTATATATGGCGATCGGCAAGTTTCTGCGCTACCTTGCCATGACCACGGTCCTGCAATGGATCCCGAACAGTTTCTGGCATGGCATGGCGACCACCCTCAAAAGCGTGTTCTAGCGCCGGTTCCGGGCCCCTCGGATGGCAAGGAACAACCCTTGCCCAAGCAAGGTTCCGCCATGTTGCGGTGCGGCGAAACCAGGCCTTGAAGTACAATTGCCCTTTAAAGACGATCCGGCGCACCGTCCCCGTGCGCTACAGGAAGCGGTCCCTCCTCATGAACGCCCCACTCGTGCTCGATGCCAAACTCGCCGCGCAGGACGCCCCCGCGCGCCTGCGTGAGATCCCTTATAACTACACGTCATTCTCGGATCGCGAGATTGTCATCCGGTTGCTGGGCGAAGAAGCCTGGCGGATCCTGGACGAGCTGCGCGGCGAACGCCGTACCGGCCGTTCGGCCCGCATGCTGTACGAAGTGCTGGGCGACATCTGGGTGGTGCGGCGCAATCCCTACCTGCAGGACGACCTGCTGGAAAATCCCAAGCGCCGCCAGATGCTGGTTACGGCACTTCATCACCGGCTCTCGGAGATCGAGAAGCGGCGCGCCGCTGACCGTGCCGAGCATGCCGAGCCGGCCGCCGAGGACCGCTCCCACCGGGTCGAACAGCTGGTCAGCTTTGCCAAGCAGGCCATCGAGGACTTCAAGCAGGAGTTCGCCGACGCCTATGACCTGCGCAAGCGCACCCAGCGCGTGCTGGGCCGCATCACGCAGAAGGACAACATCAAGTTCGACGGCCTGTCGCGCGTCTCGCACGTGACCGACGCCACCGACTGGCGCGTGGAATATCCCTTCGTGGTCCTCACCCCGGACACCGAGGAAGAGATCGCCGGCATGGTCAAGGGCTGCTTCGAGCTGGGCCTGACCATCATCCCGCGCGGAGGCGGCACCGGCTATACCGGCGGCGCCGTGCCGCTGACGCCGATGAGCGCGGTCATCAACACCGAGAAGCTGGAGCAGCTCGGCGCGGTCGAGCAGACCGACCTGCCGGGCGTCGCGCACAAGGTCGCGACCATCTTCTCCGGCGCCGGCGTGGTGACGCGCCGCGTGGCCGATGCCGCCGACAAGGCCGGCCTGGTGTTCGCCGTGGACCCGACCTCCATCGATGCCTCCTGCATCGGCGGCAACGTGGCCATGAACGCCGGCGGCAAGAAGGCCGTGCTGTGGGGCACCGCGCTGGATAACCTGGCCTGGTGGCGCATGGTGGACCCGGAGGGCAACTGGCTGGAGATCACCCGGCTGGACCACAACCTGGGCAAGATCCACGACGTGCCGGTCGCCACCTTCGAACTGAAGTGGTCGGACGGCAACCGCGCGCCAGGCGAAAAGCCGCTGCGCACCGAAACGCTGGCCATCGAAGGACGCAAGTTCCGCAAGGAAGGCCTGGGCAAGGACGTCACCGACAAGTTCCTGGCCGGCCTGCCCGGCATCCAGAAGGAAGGCTGCGACGGCATCATCACCAGCGCGCGCTGGATCCTGCACCGCATGCCGGCGCACGTGCGCACCGTCTGCCTGGAGTTCTTCGGCCAGGCGCGCGACGCCATTCCGAGCATCGTGGAAATCAAGGATTACCTCGACGCCGAGTCGCGCACCCCCGGCGGTGCCATCCTGGCCGGCCTGGAGCACCTGGACGAGCGCTACCTGCGCGCGGTGGGCTACGCCACCAAGAGCAAGCGCAACGCCTTCCCCAAGATGGTGCTGATCGGCGACATCGTCGGCGACGACCAGGACGCGGTGGCCCGCGCCACCTCGGAAGTCATCCGCATGGCCAACGGCAAGAGCGGCGAAGGCTTCGTCGCGGTCAGCCCCGAGGCCCGCAAGAAATTCTGGCTGGACCGCTCGCGCACCGCCGCCATCGCCAGGCACACCAACGCCTTCAAGATCAACGAAGACGTGGTGATCCCGCTGCCGCGCATGGGCGAGTACACCGACGGCATCGAGCGCATCAATATCGAGTTGTCGATCAAGAACAAGCTGCAGCTGACCGATGCGCTGGAAGCCTTCTTCGCGCGCGGCAACCTGCCGCTGGGCCGCAGCGACGACGCCAACGAGATTCCCAGCGCCGAGCTGCTGGAAGACCGCGTGCAGCACGCGCTGCAGCTGCTGCGCGAGATCCGCTCGCGCTGGAGCTATCTGCAGGACCACCTCGACACGCCGCTGGCTACCGCGCGCGCCGCGTTGATCGGCCACGGGCTTGGCCTGCTGGGCCCGGCCTTCGAGGCGCGCCTCGAGCAGCAGCCGGACGCCACCGTGTTCCATCTGCTGCAGGACCGCACCATCCGCGTGTCGTGGAAGAGCGAAGTGCGTGCCGAGCTGCGCAATATCTTCAACGGCGGCGAGTTCAAGCCCATCCTCGACGAGGCGCAGAAGATTCACAAGCAGGTGCTGCGCGGCCGCGTCTTCGTGGCGCTGCACATGCACGCGGGCGACGGCAACGTCCACACCAACATCCCGGTCAACTCCGACGACTACGACATGCTGCAGGACGCCCACCGCGCGGTGGCCCGCATCATGGCGCTGGCACGTTCGCTCGACGGCGTGATCTCGGGCGAGCACGGCATCGGCATCACCAAGCTGGAGTTCCTGACCGAGGACGAGATCGGCGAGTTCCGCGAGTACAAGCAGCGCGTGGACCCGCAGGGCCGCTTCAACAAGGGCAAGCTGTTGCCCGGAGCCGACCTGCGCAATGCCTATACGCCGTCGTTCGGGCTGATGGGGCATGAGTCCATCATCATGCAGCAGAGCGATATCGGCGCCATTGCCGACAGCGTCAAGGACTGCCTGCGCTGCGGCAAGTGCAAGCCGGTGTGCGCCACCCACGTGCCGCGCGCCAACCTGCTGTACAGCCCGCGCAACAAGATCCTCGCCACTTCGCTGCTGGTGGAGGCCTTCCTGTACGAGGAGCAGACCCGCCGCGGCATCTCGATCAAGCACTGGGACGAGTTCTCCGACGTGGCCGATCACTGCACGGTCTGCCACAAGTGCGTGACGCCGTGCCCGGTCAAGATCGACTTCGGCGACGTGTCGATGAATATGCGCAACCTGCTGCGCAAGATGGGGCAGAAGAAGTTCAATCCCGGCACCGCCGCGTCGATGTTCTTCCTCAACGCCACCAGTCCGCAGACCATCAACATGACCCGCAAGGTCATGATCGACTGGGGCTACAAGGCGCAGCGCCTGGGCAACGACGTGCTCAAGAAGCTGGCAAAGAAGCAGACCGAGCATCCGCCCGCCACGGTGGGCCGCGCGCCGGTGCGCGAGCAGGTGATCCACTTCATCAACAAGAAGATGCCGGGCAACCTGCCCAAGAAGACCGCGCGCGCGCTGCTGGATATCGAAGACAACGAGATCGTGCCGATCATCCGCGACCCGAAGCGCACCTCGCCCGAGACCGAGGCGGTGTTCTACTTCCCGGGCTGCGGCTCGGAGCGGCTGTTCTCGCAGGTCGGCCTGGCCACGCAGGCCATGCTGTGGCACGTCGGCGTGCAGACCGTGCTGCCGCCGGGCTACCTGTGCTGCGGCTATCCGCAGCGCGGCAACGGCCAGTACGACAAGGCCGAGAAGATGGTCACCGACAACCGGGTGCTGTTCCACCGGGTCGCCAATACGCTGAACTACCTCGATATCAAGACCGTGGTGGTGAGCTGCGGCACCTGCTACGACCAGCTTGCCGGCTATGAATTCGACAAGATCTTCCCGGGCTGCCGCATCATCGACATCCACGAGTACCTGCTGGAGAAGGGCGTCAAGCTGGAAGGCGTGACCGGTACGCGCTACATGTACCATGACCCCTGCCACACCCCGATCAAGACCATGGACCCGACCAGGCTCGTCAACGAGCTGATGGGTGGTAACGAGGGCGGCGGCAAGATCGAGAAGAACGAGCGCTGCTGCGGCGAATCCGGCACCCTGGCGGTGTCGCGTCCGGACGTTTCCACGCAGATCCGCTTCCGCAAGGAAGAGGAAATGACCAAGGGCGCGGACAAGCTGCGTACCGACGGCTTCACCGGCGACGTCAAGATCCTCACCAGCTGCCCTTCCTGCCTGCAGGGTTTGTCGCGCTACAAGGAAGACGCCACGGTGCAGGCCGACTACATCGTGGTCGAGATGGCCAAGCACCTGCTGGGCGAGAACTGGATGCCCGACTACGTGGCCAAGGCCAACTCGGGCGGCATTGAGCGGGTGCTGGTGTGATGCAGGGGATGGCGCCGATGAGCGCGGGCCAGCCTCCGCTTTGCTCCCCTCTCCCGCTTGCGGGAGAGCAGGGGGAGAGGGGAGCTGATATTGAGCGGTGGGTTGACGCATCGGGAGCCGCGGCATGAACCTCGTCCCCAACTGCCCTCTGTGCGAATCCGACGGCGGCGAACTGGTCTGGCGGGGCGAACGCGCCCGCGTCATCCTGGTCGAGCATGAGCGCTTTCCGGGCTTCTGCCGGGTGGTGTGGAACGGCCATGTGGCCGAGCAGACCGACCTGTCCGGGGACGACCAGGCCTGGCTGATGCGCCTGGTGGCGCGCGTGGAGCGCGCGGTGCGCGAAACCATGATGCCCGACAAGGTCAATCTTGCCGCCTTCGGCAATATGGTGCCGCACCTGCACTGGCACATCATTCCGCGCTACCGCTGGGACACGCATTTTCCCGAGGCGGTCTGGGCCCCCCCGCAGCGCGAACCCGATGCCGCGCGCCTGGCAGCGCTGGCAGGGCGCCTGCCGGCATTGCGCACGGCCCTGGCGCAGCTGGGCGAGGTAAGCTGAAGCACGGTACGGCCTGGTGCGTGCCGCGCCTGAATCGCCGCCGGTTTTCCTGAAATCCCGGAACCAGCGGGGCAGCGCAGTCTTCTAACACCCGTTGTCCTT
This sequence comes from Cupriavidus basilensis, assembly GCF_029335485.1. Lineage (GTDB taxonomy): Bacteria > Pseudomonadota > Gammaproteobacteria > Burkholderiales > Burkholderiaceae > Cupriavidus > Cupriavidus basilensis_E. Next base: position 4,706 of record NZ_JARJLM010000146.1, on the reverse strand, counting down.
ATTCCCACAAGAGCGGGGCCAGTGGACCAGCCATGGCCCGCCCGCGCGAAAGGTGCCATGTCCACGCCGACCTCCGTTACTGTTCCGGGCCCCGCCGTGCCGGCCCGTGCCCTCAAGATCCAGAGCCGCCTGCGGGTGGCCGAGACCTGGGACCTGATCAAGCCCTACTGGAAGTCCGAGGACCGCAAGGCCGGGCTGGGGCTGCTGGCCTTCGTGGTGGCGCTCAATCTCGGCATCGTCTATATCAACGTGCTGCTCAATGAGTGGAACCGGGTGTTCTACAACGCGCTGGAGCAGCATGACTACGTCTCCTTCAAGACGCTCCTGATCCGTTTCTCCTGGATTGCCGGCTTCTTCATCGTGGCCGCCATCTCGCGCCAGTACTACACCATGATGCTGCAGATGCGCTGGCGTACCTGGATGACCGGCCGCTTCATGGATCACTGGCTCAGCCACCAGGCCTATTACCGGATCGAGCAGACCCACGCGACCGACAACCCCGACCAGCGGCTGGCGGATGACCTGCGTTCCTTCACCGACGGCGCGCTGTCGCTCTCGCTCGGCCTGCTGAACTCGGTGGTGACGCTGATCTCCTTCGTCGGCATCCTGTGGACGGTGTCGGGGCCGATCAGCTTCATGCTGGGCGGCAGCGAGATCACCATTCCCGGCTATATGGTGTGGTTCGCGGTGGGCTACGCGGTGATCGGCTCGCTGATTGCCCACCTGGTGGGCCGGCCGCTGATTGGCCTGAGTTTCCAGCAGGAGCAGTATGAGGCGGATTTCCGTTTCACGCTGGTGCGCTTGCGCGAGAACAGCGAGCCCGTGGCGCTGTATCGGGGCGAGCCCACCGAGCAGGCCGGGCTGCGCTCGCGCTTCGACCGCATCCGCGCCAACTGGAACCAGCTGATGCGCTATACGCGGCGCCTGACCTTCGTCAGTTCCGGTTATGGCCAGTTCGCCATCATCTTCCCGCTGATCGTGGCCGCGCCGCGCTACTTCGCCGGCAAGATGACGCTGGGCGGGCTGATGCAGATGAGTTCCGCCTTCGGCCAGGTGCAGAGCGCGCTGTCCTGGTTCGTCGACAGCTACGCCACCCTGGTCGGCTGGAAGGCCGCGGCCAACCGGCTGATCGATTTCCGCGACGCTATCCGCGTGGCCGAGCGCCAGGACCAGGAACACACCGGCGTGCGGGATATCGAGGTGGACCAGGCGGACACCGACGGCATCCGCATCGACTCGCTGGCACTGGCCTTGCCGGTGCGCAGCGCGCAGGGCGGCCAGATTTCCCAGCGGCCGCTGGTGGCGCCGTTCTCGCTGGAGATCGGGCCCGGCGAACGCTGGCTGGTCAGCGGTCCCTCGGGCTGCGGCAAGAGTGTGCTGTTCCGCGCGCTGGCCGGCATCTGGCCCTATGGCAGCGGCACGGTTGCCCTGCCGCGCTCTGCCCGCACGCTGTTCCTGCCGCAGCGCAGCTACCTGCCGATCGGCTCGCTGGCCGATGCGCTGGCGTATCCGGACGCCGGCACCGCGCACAGCCGCGAGGCCCTGCAGGGTGTGCTGCGCCAGGCTCAGCTAGGGGCCCTGACCGAGCAGCTCGATATGTTCGATAACTGGTCGCTGCGCCTGTCGCCGGGCGAGCAGCAGCGCCTGGCTTTTGCGCGCGCATTGCTGCAGCAGCCCGACTACCTCTTCCTGGACGAAGCCACCAGCGCGCTCGACGAGGAAACCGAAAGCGCGATGTACCGCCTGATGGTGGCATCCCTGCCGGACGCCGCCATCGTCAGCATTGCCCATCGCAGCACCGTGGCGGCCTTCCATGACCGCCGCCTGCGCTATGTGGCAGCGGACGGAGCGCACTGGGAGGCTGAGCAAGATGGGCAACGCGCGGCGGCTGCGGTAAGCTATCGGGTCGTACACGAAGCGTGAAGGCGGGTGTGGCTGCAACCTGCGGCCCGCCCACAGCCGCGCGCCACCCATCATGGCAGGCCTCGAAAAAGATACTCCCCATCCCACCGCCCTTACCGTGCACACCCAGTCGCGCGTGCTGGAGGTGGGTTTCGACAACGGTTCCAGCTTCCGGCTGCCCTTCGAATACCTGAGGGTATATTCGCCTTCGGCCGAGGTGCAGGGCCACGGCCCCGGCCAGGAAGTGCTGCAGACCGGCAAGCGCGACGTCACCATCGCCGCGGTGGAGCCGGTCGGGAATTACGCCATCCTGATCCGCTTTTCCGACGGTCACGATACCGGCATCTATTCCTGGGAACTGCTTTACCGCCTGGGCGCGGAACAGGACGCCAAGTGGCAGTCCTATCTGCAGCGCCTGGAGGCGGCCGGCGTCGATCGCGACACCCCGATGCCTGCCGCCGGCGGCCATGCCTGCGGCAACCATTGAGCGCCCCGCGGGCCATTACTGAATTCTGGAGCGAGTCATGAGCGAAACCCATTTCGGGTTCGAGAAGGTCAAGGAAGAAGAGAAGGCCGGCAAGGTGGCTGAAGTCTTCCATTCGGTGGCCAACAAATACGATGTCATGAACGACCTGATGTCGGGCGGCATGCACCGGCTGTGGAAGATGTTCACCATCGCCCAGGCCGGTGTGCGCCCCGGCTTCAAGGTGCTGGACATCGCCGGCGGTACCGGCGACCTGGCCAAGACGTTCGCGCGCCAGGCCGGCCCCACCGGCGAGGTCTGGCTGACCGACATCAACGAGTCGATGCTCCGGGTCGGCCGCGACCGCCTGTTGAACAAGGGCATCGTCACCCCCACCTGCCTGTGTGACGCCGAGCACATTCCGTTCCCGGACAACCATTTCGACCTGGTTACCGTGGCCTTCGGGCTGCGCAACATGACGCATAAGGATGCGGCCCTGGCCGAAATGCGCCGGGTGGTCAAGCCGGGCGGCAAGGTCATGGTGCTGGAGTTCTCCAAGGTGTGGAAACCGCTGGAAAAGGCCTATGACATCTACTCCTTCAAGGTGCTCCCGTGGCTCGGAGAGCGGGTAGCCCAGGATTCCCATAGCTATCGCTATCTTGCGGAATCGATCAGAATGCATCCAGACCAGGCTTCACTTGTACGTCTTATGGAACATGCGGGCCTGGAGAATGTCGAATACTTCAATCTGACAGCGGGAGTGGTGGCACTCCACGTCGGGCGAAAGTACTAGACTGAGTACCAGGTTGGGTACCAATTGATTTAGGCTCAATGAAGATGAGCGAACTTGACAGGGGAAGCATTGATATGTCGCAATTTCGCGGAAAATTCATGGCGGTGGTGCTGATCGGCACACTTGCCCTCGGCCTGGCGCTGGACGCCAACGCCAAACGTCTCGGCGGGTCGCGCAGCATCGGCAAGCAATCGTCCGGCGTGACGCAGCGCCAGCAGGCACCGGCGCAGCAGTCGCCGTCCCAGACGCCGGCGCAGCCGGCACAGCAAGCGGCGCCGGCTGGCGCGGCTGCCGGTGCCGGCGCGGCAGCAGCCGCCGCGCCCAAGCGCAACTGGGGCGGCATGCTCGGCGGCATCGCCGCCGGCCTGGGCATTGGCTGGCTGCTGTCGCACTTTGGCCTCGGCGGCGCCGCGATGGGCTTCCTGTCCAACCTGATCCTGATCGCCCTGGTGGCCTTCGTCGCGATCTGGCTGATCCGCAAGTTCCGCGGCGGCGCGAGCCGTTCGCAGCAACCTGCCTACGCTGGTGCCGGCGGTGGCCTGAATGGCGGCAACGAACCGGCCCTGCGCCAGCAAGTGCCGGTTGGCGCTCCCAACCCGGTCATGCCCGCGTCCGGTACCGCAACCCCGCTGCAGTCCGCCGCACCGGTGATGGCCGGCGCCGCGGCAGCCGCGGGCGCGGCCCAGCCCTGGGGCGTGCCGGCTGATTTCGACACCGCGGCCTTCCTGCGCAACGCCAAGATCTATTACGTGCGCCTGCAGGCGGCATGGGACGCCGGCAATCTCGACGACATCCGCGAGTTCACCACCCCGGAAATGTTCGCCGAAATCAAGATGGACCTGTCCGAGCGCGGCGCCGAGGTCAACAAGACCGACGTGGTCACGCTGGAAGCCGAGCTGCTCGGCATCGAAGACAGCCCGGCGCAGCATCTGGCAAGCGTGCGCTTCTCCGGCATGATCCGCGAGAAGGCAGCCGATCCCGCCCAGCCGTTCGCCGAGGTCTGGAACCTGGCCAAGCCGGTGACCGGCAGCGGTGGCTGGCTGCTGGCTGGCATTCAGCAGGTTTCCTGAGTGCAGGGAGTGGCTTGCCGGCCGCTGCTTGGCCGGCAGGTGGAATAGAATGGAGGCCCACGTGAAAACGTGGGCTTTTTTTGTATGTTTGGTTGGATTGTCGCTTGAGGGTTGGGAGAATCGTCGAGGCGGCCAGCTTCCGGACCGCCCTGCGCGTACGGGGATGGTCCACCTCCACGGCTCGCTTCTGTTCGCGCTGAGCTGCTCTCGGTCCGGCAGGCCCCGGCGGGACCGCCGTCACGCGATGCGAAGCGAGCCGTGTTGGTGCCGGATGCCGTATGGGGCGCCTCGTGGCCGCTCTTTCGGGCTGGCCACGAGTGGGGGAGCTTCATCCGGCGCGACTTCTTTGCCCACTCTCACGACAAGAAAGCAGGCCGCCTTCCCGCAGGGGGGGTGAAACTGCAGTTGACCTCGACTTTGCGGTTAAGCCATTGACGCTCACTTTGACTTTAGAACCAACCGAACCAACCATCACCTG